>JBIIDJ010000006.1:0-55198 GCA_044238415.1 Novosphingobium sp. | reverse complement strand
GAATACAAGCTGGATGGCGTGCGGATCGTCAGTCTGACCGGCTTCTCCGGGGCCGAGAACGACGCCTTCAACGATTACGATGCCTCGTCGGCCGGTGTCCTGCTGGGCGTCTGCGGTGGCCCGGTCTGTCTTCCGGCCGGGGCCTATTCCCGTCTGGTTCGGACCAACCTGGTCTCGATCTCGAAGGAGCGGGTCCGCACTTTCAGCCAGGAACTGCGCCTGCAATCGGACAACGATTCACCGCTCCAGTGGATCTTCGGTGCGAACTATTTCGACCAGAAGATCCCGCTGACCGCCGGCGGGATCGGCGTCGATCGCGCTGGTCTGCTGGCGACCGAGCGGTTCATGCAGGTGACCCAGGTCGGCACGGTGCCAACCGCCGGGGTAGGGGCCTACGAATTCACGGCCAACCCGTTCACGATCGACAATTCGAACGTGGGTCAGCTCTCGTCGAGCTATTCTGCGGCCAGCACCCAGACCTTCTCGATCTTCGGATCGCTGGGTTACACCTTCGGGGCGCTGCGGGCGACGGCCGAAGGGCGCTACAACATTGACCGCAAGAAGGCGCAGGTCTTCTCGGTTTCCAACCCGCTCAGTGCGCCGGGGATCAACCAGCACATTGTCGGCACCACCCCGCCGGCTGCAGGGCTGTTCCCGGTGGCTGGCCCGCTCTTTGCCAAGACCTTCGAAAGCTTCGCGCCGCGCTTCACGCTCGACTACAAGGTTTCGGATGACATCTTCGTCTATGCCTCGGCCTCAAAGGGCGTGCGCGCTGGCGGTTTCAACACCGCCAATGCGGTTAGCGCCACCGGTATCCTCGGCAGCGAAGTGCCCTACGACGAAGAAGAAAACTGGACCTACGAACTCGGCTTCAAGACCGAATGGTTTGACAAGCTGCTGATGCTCAACGCCTCGTACTTCCATGTCGACTGGAAGAACGCCCAGGTTTCGAGCTTCACCGAGAACCCGACTGCGGTGAACCCGGTCCGGATCATCCGCAACATCGGCGCGATCAAGACCGATGGTTTCGAAGCCCAGGCCGAAGTGCGCCCGAACGACATGTTCAGCTTTGGCGGTAGCGTGGTCTATTCGGACGTGGCGTTTGGCCCTGGCGTCTATGACGGCGGCACGGTCACCCAGTGCGTCGTCGGGGTTGGCACGGCGGCCACGGCGGCTCCGGGTTGTCCGGCGCCGATCGTCGTGACCACGCCGTCGGGTGCGGTCCGCGCGGTGCCTTCGCTTGAAGGGCTGCGGCCGGCCCGCTCGGTCAAGTTCCAGTGGAACCTCCACGCGACCGCGGCCGTCAATCTGACTGACGATTGGGAAGCCAAGGCTCGTGTCGATGTGAGCTACACCGGCCCGGCCTTCACCAACATCATCAACACGATCAGCTATGGCAAGCGCACGCTCACTAACGCGCGCCTGACCTTCTCGAACGACAAGTTCGGTGTCTCGCTGTGGGCGACCAACCTGTTCGACAAGACCTATGTCCAGAACTCGATCAACCAACCGCGCGCGGGCATCCCGGTCGCCTTCAACATTCCCGAGGTCTACCTCGGCGAAGGCCGCCGCATGGGCGTGACCCTGACCGCCAAGTACTGATCGATCCGATCCAAAGGGGGATGGGCGGGGGACCTTCGGGTCTCCCGCCTTTTTCGTGTCAGCCGCGCAGAAAAGCCGTCACCGCAGCGGCCCAGGCCTCGGGCTGCTCATCGATGATGTCGTGGGTTCCGCCTTGCAGCGCTGCAAAGGCAAAGTCCGGGCGCAGCGCATGGGCGCGCTGCGAGGCGGCGTAGAGGTCCTCGCCAGTGTTGCTGAAGATCAGCGTCGGCGCGGTGATCGCAGCCAGGTCGGCCGCCATGTCATGGGCAAAGGCGGCCTCGAAGCCCCAGAAGTAATCGGTCGGGTTGGCCAGCAGCGCGGTGACGTAGCGGTGCATCGCCTCCAAGTTCGACCAGCCGGGCGAGGCTGCCAGCCGCTGGTTCCAGGCAGCCAGCAGATGGCTGCCATCGGCCTGCGGCTCGAGCGGGGCAAAGCGGAACTGCGCGAAGTGGGCGCGCTCTTCGTCCGAGAGCAGGGCAACGCCGTTGAGCACCAGACGGTCGACCAGTTCCGGACGCCGCGCGGCGAGGCTGGCGGCGATCGAGGCGCCGGTATGGTGGCCGAGAACATGGGTCTTGCTCCAGCCCATCGCTGCCAGGACCGCGGGTATGGCATCAGCATAGCCGGAAATGCCGACCGGTTCGGTCGGTCGGTCTGATTGGCCGAAGCCCGGTGTATCCATCGCAACGGCGCAGAAGCCGGCCTCGGCCAGCAAGGGCAGCGCGGCGCTGAACTGGTCACCGCTCAGGGGTGACTGGTGGAGAAGGAGAAGTGGCGCGCCGTCCCCGGCAATCCGCAAGTGCAGCTGGCCATGGGGGCCATCGACATAGACCCGGCGCAGGGTCATTTCCGACGGGGGACCCCGGCCTCGAGCCAGGCGCGCATCACCGTGGTGAAGCGCTGCGGTGTTTCGATCGGCGGGAAGTGGCCGACATCGGGCAGGTAGACCAATGCCGGTTCGGCGCCCGCCAGATAGTTGTACAGCGTCCGTCCGGCACTGTTGGGCAGCAGGGCATCGCTGCCGCCCCAGATCAGCAGGGTCGGTACCTTGACCGCTGCCATGGCGGCCCGTGCCTTGGGGGCATCGCCGACCTTGGCGATCATGGAGATGAAGTTCTTGTGCGGGGTGCGGCGGTTGAAATCATAGAAATGCAGCCGTGTGGCCTGGTCGATCCGGTTGCCGTCGCCCGCGAAGAAGGAGAGGAATTGGCTCCAGAAATCGGCATCCTGATAGCCATTGGCTTTTGCGCGCGCCTGGGCAGCGGCCCATTCGGGCGTCGGCACCAGGTGTGAGGTATCGACCGGATCGGACGGCGCGTTGGTGATCACCAGCCGCTCGACTAGGTCCGGCCGTTTGGCCGCGAGGAACACGCCGAGCGTGCCGCCGCTCGAGACGCCCACAACGGTCGCCTTCTTGACCCCCAGCTGGGCCAGCAGGGCCTCGGCGACATCGGCCGGGGCGGTCGAAGCGACCACACTGTCGGGCACATCGTCCGACAGGCCGAGGCCCGGGACGTCATAGCGGATCACCCGGTAATGCGCCTTGAGCAGCGGGACCATCCCGTCCCAGGTCTTGAGCGTGCTGGACGAGCCATGAACCAACAGCAGCACCGGGGCATCGGCGCGTTTCAGCCCTTCGTCCTTGTAATGGATCTTCAGCCCCGCGATCGTCGCATAGCGGCTCTGGCTATCCTGGTATTTGGCCTTGAGCTCATCGAGGCTGAGCCTGGCGGACACCGCTGGGGCATTGCCCATCAGCAGCAAGGCGAGCGGCAGCAGGATCAGGCGTGCCAACATCGGCTCAGCGCTTCTTCAGCGTGGCAAGATAGGCGATCACATCCTTGCGCGCCTGTGCGCTGGGGAGGCCGGCATAGACCATCTTCGTCCCCGGCACCTTGCCGTTTGGGCGGGCCAGGAAGGCATCAAGCTGCTGCGGCGTCCAGGTGATCCCGGCCTTGGTCAGCGCCTGTGAATAGGTGAAGCCCGGCTTGCTGCCAGCTTTGGCGCCGGCAACACCCCACAGGTTCGGCCCGACTGTATGCGCGCCCTTTTCGGTCACGGTGTGGCAGGCCTTGCATTGCAGGAACTGGCGCGATCCCTTGACCGGATCGCCGGCCGGCGCGGACTGGGCGCCAAGCGGCGCGGCGGCGATCAAGGCAAGTGCAGGTAACAGACGCGAAAACATGGCAAACCAACCCTTCGATTTCTCCGCAGCGCACCCTAGGGGCGGCAATCGGCTTAGGGCAACGCTGCTCCCAATTGATCGACAGACGAATAGCCAAGCTTTGCCATTGCCTTTGCACCATCAGGGTGCAGAGTGAGCCGGCAAGGAGATTGTCGATGAAGCTGACCCGCCGTTCCTTTGCCGTGGGCCTTGGTGCCGCCGGGATCGCTGTCTCCGCGGGGGCCAAGCCGAAGTCGAAGGTCGCGGCTCCGGCCATGCTCGATACGATCGTGATCGGCGCCGGGATGAGCGGACTTAACACCGCCCTGCTGCTTGAGGCTGAGGGGCAGAAGGTGGCCCTGCTCGAAGGGCGCAGCCGCGTCGGCGGGCGGGTCCACACCCTGTTCGATCAACCCGGCACCCCGGAAATGGGCTTCAACACCATGGGTGAGGGCTATGGCCGCGGGATCGACGCCGCTCAGCGTGCCGGGCTGGAGCTGATTGAAACCAGCGCGCGCTATCGCAAGGCGCCGCCGCAGGGATTGTACCTGGGCGGCAAGAGCTTCACCCGCGAAAGCTGGGCGGCCTTCGAGGGCAATCCGCTGCCCGCGCCGCTGAAGGCGATGATGCCGTGGGAAGTCGTGCCCCGGCTGGTCGCCCAGCATACGCCGCTGACCGACTGGACCCAGTGGTATCTGCCCGAAAGCGCGGTGCATGACATCTCGCTCCACGCCTTCCTCAAACAACAGGGCCTGAGCGATGCGGCGATCCGCCTCGTCAACGATACAGCCCCCGCCTATGGCAATTCGGCCTGGGATGTTTCGGCGCTGATGCTGGAATGGAACGATGGTTTCGTGAAAGGCCAGATTGCGGCCGGCATGCGCCAGTTCGCCATCAAGGGTGGCAATGCGAAGCTGCCGATCGGATTGGCCAAGCTGCTCAAGGGCGATCTGATCACAGGCAAGCGGGTGGTCGGCGTGGACAGCGGCGATGCCCATGCCACGGTCTATTGCGCCGATGGCTCCACCATGCAGGCCCGCCGCGTCGTCTGCGCCTTGCCGCTGGGGGTGATGCGTCGGATCGCCTTCTGGCCGGGCCTTCCCGAACTCCAGGCAAGGGCCATCGCGACCGTTCCCTACCAGCAGCTTGCGAACATCTTCGCCACGGTCAGCCGCCCGTTCTGGGAAGAGGACCAGCTGGGGCCCGGGATGTGGACCAATTCGCCGCTCGGCACGATCTATCCGCAATTGTTCGGCGCGACCGATACTGAAGTGACCGGCCTGCTGTTCCAGGCGAGGGGTGAACTCGCTCTGGCCTGGGACCGGATGGGCCGCGATGCCGCCATGGCTTCAGTTGTGCAGACGCTGGAGCAATTGCGCCCCGCCGCCAAGGGCGCGGTCAAACCGGTGCATTACCACTCATGGGGCGCTGAAGAGTATTCGACCGGCGCCTGGGCCGTGTTCATGCCCGGCCAGATCCGCGACTTGCATGCGACCATGGCCTTGCCGGCCGGCCGGGTGCACTTTGCCGGTGAGCACACCGCTACCGGCGCCCGTGGGTTGGAAGGGGCGCTGGAAAGTTCCGAACGCGTCGCGATCGAGGTGCTGAGCGCCTAAAGCCCCAGGTTGCCGGGATTGAGGATTCCCTTGGGGTCCAATTGCGCCTTGAGCGCCTTCAGCGCAGCCCAGTGTGCCGGGTTGTGATCCTGATCATAGGGATAGACCTTGCCGATCTGGAAATGCGTGCCGCCGAAGACGTGCATCAGATCGACGATCCGGTCCTTGATCCGCAACGCCTCGGCCTCGTTAGTCTCGGACCGGGGATAGGTCGGCAGGTCGGCCAGGTAGTCGGGATCAACGATCCGCTGGTGATAGGCGTTTTGCGCATCGGGCCAGTAGAAGGCCGGTTCATAGACAAAGGTGGTTGAGCCAACGGCCATGAACATCCCGCCGATGACTATGCCGTGGCGGGCCATGCAGTCGGCCTCCTCGGCCAACAGGGCCTGGAGCGCGTGATGGAAGGGCACGGCCCGGTCGTGCGGCAACTGGGCATGACAGGGCAGCCAGCGCTCGCCCTTTGGCCCCAGCACGTTGTGGAACGGGGCAAAGGGCATGGCGCGCACCACTTCGGGGACCGAATTGGGGATCTCGGTGCCGAATTCGCCGCAGAGTCGTTTGACCAGGGCGATCCGGCCATTGGCCTCCGCCTGATCGATCCCTTCGACAATGAAGTGCCCGGCATGGCTCGCCGTGGCGATTTCCTTCTCACCGGCGAAGGCCATCTTGGCGAGCTTGGCAGCGCCCTTCAGCACGCCCGATTGCTTGACGATTTTGCCCGCCATCTCGACCTTGGCGGCGGTATCGGCCTTGCCGAGCTGGCCCTGCTGGAGCACTTCGTTGAGGCCGAAATTCTCCTCGCAGATGTCTTCGATCCCGACCGCGCGGAAGGCGCCATGCAACGCCTCGAAACTGGGGAAGGAAAAGCTGGCCGTGGCGAAAGCCGGCCGCGCCTTGACCAGCGGCAGGGTGATCCGCGCCTTGACCCCCAGCACCCCGCAATCACCGGTAAACAACCCGGTCAGATCGGGGCCGTAATGGCGCGAGAAAGGCACTGACTTGTCGGACAGTGCGCTGCCGGTGCGGAGCAGTTCACCGGTCCCGGTGATGATATCGAACGAAATTGCCGCATCGCCTGCGCAGCCCTGACCGTGGCTGATCGCGTTCATCGACATGCCGCCGCCGACATTGGCGTGGAGCCCCGAATAGGATCCCCAGAACCGCGTCTTGAACCCGCGCGCCAGCACAGCTTCGCGCAGTTCGGCCCAGGTCACCCCGGCCTCGACCGTTACCGTCGCCCGCGTCTCGTTGATCTCGATCTGCTTCAGCCGGCTGCTGTCGATGGTGATGCCCTCGGCGCGACGCTGGGCATAGGCATCGGTATAGCTTGCCCCACCGCCACGGGTGACCAGCGGTGTGCCGCTTTCGTAAGCAGCGCGGACAATGGCCTGCAATTCCTCGATCGAGCCGGGCCGGACCACGGCAGCGGGCAGTTCGCCGGCGCGAAAGACATCGTGGCCATAGAACAGCCGGTCGGCCTCGCCGGTCAGGACATTCTCCGCACCAAGCTGCTGGGTCAGGTTCTCGACGAGTCCCATCAATTCACCGCGATATCGTCGAGCGCCTTGGAATAGCGCTCGGCGGTATCCTGCGTCGCGAGTTCGGCGGCTTCCTTGCGGGCGACATAGAACAGTCTGGCCAGGAAATCCTGTCGGCGCAGTTCGCGCGCCTCCAGCGTCGCCTGGTCCGGCTCATAGGCCTCGATCTCGGCATCGAGCACGATGCCCTTGGCGGCGGCGACCTTCTCGACCGTGTCAAGCCGGTCACGCACGACCGACAGCTCGTTGGCCAGAACCAGAATCATCGACATGGCTTCGTCCATGCCGGGGGTTTCGTAGAAATGCGGGCGCTTGCCGCGGGCGTTGCGTTCGAGCTTACGCATGGTCATTCCCCTCAAGCGGCCTTTTGGGCGATCAGGACTTCCCAGCCGCCGCCGGGGGCATATTCGCCGGCGGTGAACTCGCGTTCGGCCAGGGCCTCGGCGGCGTCCTCGGTATAGGTGGTATCGGCCCCGGCGAACTCCATGATCGCCATTGGTGCGGTGTCGAAGCGGATCGTGTCGGCCGGGAACCCGGCATCACGAGCCATGGCGATCTGGTCCTTGTCGCGCATCGCACCCCAGAACGGCTCGTTGTTGTAGTAGGTCTCGTTATCGAGGATGAACTGAGTGAAGGGGTCCATCAGGTCGAACGGCGGCAGGTCGGCATGGATCATCAGTCCGCCGGGCTTGAGCAGCCGGTGGCACTCGCGGAAGATCCGCGGCATCGCCTGGCCGGAGGTTTCGTGCAGCAGGATGTGGCTGACCACGAGGTCGAAGCTGCCGGCTTCGAAGCCGGTATCTTCGGCGCTGCGCTGCAAGAAGCTGACATCGTGGCCCAGCGCCTTGGCACGGGCATGGGCATAGCGCACGCAGGGCCCGCCCACGTCGATCCCGATCACCTCGGCATCGGGGAACTGCTCCTTGAATGGCACGGTCGAATGGCCGACGGTGCAGCCCATGTCGAGGATGCGCTTGGGCTTGAACTCGGGCATCCGCCGCTTGACATAGTTGCAGACCGAGCGGCCCATGTCGTCGTTGTCGGGCCCCATGTAGCCCATGGCATAAAGGTAGACCCCGCGGTCATAAATCGCGCCCTGGACGATGTCGGCACCGTCGATCTCGCTGGCATAGCCGCCGGGCATGCAGTGGATGTCGAGCGCTGAGACATAGCGCGGCACCGGGAAGGCGGGATCGCTTTCAAGCGGGGCGGCATTGCTGGCGTTGAGTTCCGCGATCGCCTTTTCCAGTTCGGGCAACTGCCGTTCAACTGATCCAATCACCGATTCCCACAACAGCTCCTGGGCGATGCGGTTGGTGGCGGCATAGTGCTGGAAGTACAGGTCCTTGACCATCGCCTTGCGGATGTCCCAGCGGTCGGCCGGGGGCTGACCATGCTCTTTCTCGAAGGCCTTGGCGGCACGGTGCTGGTAGACCGGGGTCAGGCCAGGCAGCAGGCCCTGCTGGACGAACTGCTTCAGACTCTTGGTGAATTCCTGCCGCGCCCGCTCATCGTGGTTGGCGCGGGGCAAGGCAGCGTGCTGGTGCTGCTGGAAGGTGTTGACCATGTCCATCGGCGTAAATCCTCTTAAGGTCCCATCCCATCCAAACGACTGGTGCCATCCATGCCACCGCGCCCGTGATCCGTAGGCGAAGATGGCGTTCTATCCGCCTGCCGGTCAAGCGTGGTGGTGGTCGGCCGGTGCCGGGCGGGGCGCGCGGGCCACCAGCAGGGCAACGCCGATCGCCAGGGTCATCACCAGTGCGCCGATCGCAAAGGGCGCGCGGTGCCCGATGCCCGCATAAATCGTGCCCGATACGGCCGGACCGACTACCCGCCCCAAGCTCGATGCGCCCTGGGTCAAGCCCATCACCAGGCCGCGATCGCCATCGTTGGTTTGCTCGGAGGTGAGCGTCTGGAAGGCCGGATTAAACAGGCCCAGACCGACCGACATCACTGCCAGCGCGGCCATCATCGCAAGGCCGGAAGAGGCGAGCGCGAGCAGCGCCAGGCCGATCGCGTGGAACAGCACCCCCGCCACGGCCAGCGCCCCGCTCCCGAACCGGCGTGCCAGCGGGCCGGCCGCGCCGCCCTGCAGCAAGGCAGAAATCAGGCCAACCGCGCCGAACGACAGGCCGACATCGCTGGGTCCCCAGCCGAACTCGTCGTGGGCGAAGAAGGCCAGCGTCGTTTCCATCATCGCGGCCGAGCCGATCACCAGCAGTGTCAGCCCCATCAGCGCCCAGACCACTGGCTTGGCCCGCAGCACTTCGCCGGCCTTGAGATTGCCGTGGCTTTGCTTCACCTCGGCGCGACGCTCCGCCGTCAGGCTTTCGGGGAGCAGCAGGAAAGCCGCCAATGCCGCTACGGCAGTGATCCCGGCCGAAGCATAGCCGACCGTGACGAAGTCTGACGGATCCGGGTTGTTACCGGCCAGCAGGCCACCGATCGCCGGGCCGAAGATGAAGCCAAGGCCAAAGGCCGCGCCGATTATGCCCATCGCCTTGGGGCGCTGCTCATGGCTGGTGATGTCGCCGACATAGGCAAAGGCCGCCGCGATGTTCCCAGCCATCAGGCCGCCCAGCAACCGCGAGGCACCGAGTGTCACAATATCCTGCGCGTGGGCCATGATCAGGTATGAAACCACTGCGCCCAGCAGGCTGGCGACAAGGATCGGGCGGCGACCATAACGGTCCGACAGCTTGCCCCACAGGGGCGCGCCGATGAACTGGCCAAGCGAATAGGCGCCCAGCGCGACGGTGATCTGGCCTGGACTGGCCTCGACCATCGTTCCGAAGAACGGAAAGATCGGCAGGACCACGCCAAAACCAACCAGGTTGATGAAGGTAATCAGGAACAGTGCGCCAAGTTGCCGCTGCGGGGTGCTGGTGTCGCTCATTTCGCTGATCTTGGCGAAGCGGCACAGCTTTGGCAATTCGGGCAGCCGCGGTTCTATCCGCTGGGCGAACAGGGCGCGGCTGTGGCAAGGTTTCGCCACCGAGCAGGCGCAAGAGGGGCGGCATGAGCGAGGACGTTGCGATCATCGGAGCCGGACTGGGCGGCCTGACCTGTGCGCTGGCGCTGGTCAAGGCGGGCCTGCGCGTCGCGGTCTATGAACAGGCGCCGCATTTGGGTGAGGTTGGGGCCGGGATTACCCTCAGCCCCAATGCCAGCCGGATCATGATCCACCTCGGGCTTGAGCAGGGGATGCGCCGCCTCGGCGTGGTCCCGCCGCGCCAGCTGACCCAGAACCTCCAGACCGGCAAGGTACTGGTTGAACGCGAACGCGGCGATGGGGTCGAGGCGCAGTATGGCGCGCCCTATGTCCACCTGCACCGCGCCGATCTGCATGCGCTGCTGGCCGATGCGCTGGAAGCCGCGCAGCCGGGCGCGGTGCGGCTGGATCACAAGCTGGAAGCGATCGCGAGTGACGCCGACGGCGTGACCATGACTTTCGCGGGCGGACAGCGCGCCACCGCGCTGCTGGCGGTGGGGGCGGACGGGGTCAAATCGGCCACCCGCGATGCCCTGTTCAAGACCGCCCCGCCGCAGTTCACCGGCCAGGTCGCCTGGCGCGGGGTCCTGCCGCGCGCGGCCCTACCGAAGCAAGTGCAGGACCTGCCGCCCGGCATCTGGATCGGCGAGAAGCGCTTGTTCATGCGCTATCCGATGCGTGGCTGGGACCTGGTCAACTATGCCGCCTTCGTGAACCTGGAAGGGTGGAGCGAGGAAGGCTGGGCGATCCCATCGACCATTGCCGAACTGCGCGGCCACTATGCCGATGCCGAGCCGATGCTGCTGGCGATGATCGATGCCACACCGCCCGACCAGCTGTTCAAATGGGCGCTCCACGCGCGCGAGCCGCTGGACAGCTGGATCGCCGGTTCGGTCACCCTGCTAGGCGATGCGGCGCACGGGATGTTGCCCTTCATGGGGCAGGGCGCGGCGACGGCGATGGAGGACGGCCTGGTCCTGGCACGCTGTCTGATCCAGTTCCCCAAGGCAGAGGCGCTAGTCCGCTATGAAACGGCGCGGCGCGAGCGGACCACCATGGTCCAGACCCAGTCACGCCTGCTGGGCCTGCAGTTTCAGGGCAAGGACCCGGAAAGCTTTGGCAAGGGCCCGATCCTCAACGAGGATACGCTGGGCCTGTTTGCCTATGATGCGGTCACCTGCCCGATCTGAGCTTTACACGACGGCGCAGACCGTCTTGGTCTCCAGGTAATTGTCGAGTGCACCTACGCCCGAATCCCGGCCCCAGCCCGATTGCTTCATCCCGCCGATGGGGAGTGAGGCATCGTACATCGAATGGGTGTTGATCCAGACGGTGCCCGCCCGCAGCCGCTTGGCCAGGCGGTGAGCGGAGGACAGGCTTTCGGTCCAGATCGAGGCGGCGAGGCCATATTCGCTGTCGTTCCCGGCGCGGACCACGTCATCCAGATCGCTGTAGCGCTGGGCAACCACGACCGGACCAAAGATCTCCTCGCGGACTACAGCCATGTCCGCGGTCACGTCGGTCAGTACGGTGGGGGTGATGAAACTGGCATTGGGACCGGCGGTTTCGCCCCCGGCTATCACGCTGGCTCCGGCCTTGCGGCCATCGGCGATGTACTGGGCGACCTTGGCGGCATGGTGCTGGCTGACCAACGGCCCCATCTGGGTGGCCTGATCGAGTCCGTGGCCAAGCACCATGCCCCGGGCGGCACCGGCGATGCCTTCGACCACCTGATCGAACAGGCTGTCGTGCACATAGAGCCGTGAGCCCGCAACGCAGACCTGGCCGCCGTTGAAGTAGATCGCATTGGCTGCGCCGGGGATCGCCATGGTCAGATCGGCATCGGGCAAGATCACCACGGGCGACTTGCCGCCCAGTTCCAGTGTCAGCCGCTTGAAGTTGCCCTTGGCGGCATCAATGATCGCGCGGCCCGTGGCGGTTGAGCCGGTGAAGGCGATCTTGTCGACTCCCGGATGGGCCGCCAGCGCCGCACCGCAATCGCGGCCGAAGCCGGTGACGAGGTTGACCACCCCGGCGGGCAGGCCGGCCTCGACCATCAGCTCCAGCATGCGGATCGCGGTGAGGCTGGTGTCTTCGGCCGGCTTGAGCACCACGGTGCAACCGGCGGCGAGGGCTGGGGCCAGCTTCATCGCGGTCAACACCAGCGGGGAATTCCATGGCACGATCGCGCCGACCACGCCGACCGGCTCCTTGACGGTGTAAGCAAAGACCTCTTTGCCCGGCGGCTGGTAATTGACCGAGGTCGGGATCGACTTGCCTTCGATCTGGTTGGCAAGGCCGCCAAAGAAGCGGAACTGGGCAATCGCGCCCGGAATTTCGGCCCAGCGCCCGACATAGAGCGGCTTGCCCTGGTCCAGCGTTTCCAGTTCGGCCAGTTCGTCGATGTGCGCTTCCAGCTTGTCGGCGATGGCCCAGAGCAGCTTGGCCCGGTCCATTGGCGTCATCGCCGGCCAGGTGCCGGTTTCGAGCGCGGTACGCGCTGCGCTCACGGCCTTGTCCACGGTCGCAGCGTCCCCGCGCGCCACCGCAGCGAGCACCTTGCCGGTGGCAGGATCGACAGTGTCGAAGGTCTCGGTCGCAGGCTGCCAAGTGCCGCCGATCAGGTGGCCATGCGGCGCGCGGGAGAGGAACGCCGCAGCGGCGGCGGAGTGGGCGGGAGCGGTCAGCGCGGACAGATCAGTCATGGTGCGCTGATATGCGCGATCGCCTCGGTTTCGGAAATGACTTCTGCGTACTTTGCTTGCAGGTCGAATAAGTTTGCCTCGTGCGGGCCCGGATGGCGGTCGCCGCAGGCCTCGCGCACCACGAAGGGCAGGAAGCCGTGCTGGCAGGCATCGAGCGCCGTCGCGCGGACGCAGCCTGAGGTCGAAAGCCCGGTGATCAGGAGGGTGTCGACCCCCATCGCAGTCAGCGTGGCAGCCAGGGTCGTGCCGAAGAACGAGGAGGCATACTGCTTGGTGATCACCAGCTCTCCGGCCTGCGGCTGGAGGCTGGCAGGAAAGGCGCCCATTGGCGAACCGCGTTCGAACAGCTTTAAGGCCGGCACCTTGCGGTAGAACACCCCGCCATCGGCCCCACCGGGCGAATACTCGACATTGGTGAACAATACGGGGATCCCGGCCTTGCGCGCGGCCGCCAGCAGACGTTCGTTGCTGGCGAGGGCATCTTCGACCCCGGCGTAGAGCGGCGAGGCTGGATCGAGGTAGGCGAGCACGAAATCGACGATCAGCAAGGCCGGTTTCCTGCCGAAGGGCAGGTGGCCATCGAAGGCGCCCTTGTAGTTTTCTCCCAGGTCGCCTTCGTCCTTGGCCATCAGATCACCCCTGCTGCCTTCAGTCCGTCGAGTTCCGTCCCGCTCATGCCCAGCAGCTCGCCATAGATCTCGGCATTGTGCTGGCCAACCACCGACGGGGCGGGTGAACGCACCCCCGATGGCGTGGCGGACAGCTTGGGGAAGGCGTTCTGCATCTTGAGCTTGCCGTACCGCTCGGTCTCCACCTCGATGATCGCCTGGCGCGCGGCAAAGTGCGGGTCCGCCAGCATGTCGGGTGCGCGATAGACGCGGCCGGCGGGGATCGAATATTCGATCATCAGCGCGTCGACCTGATCGATGGTCAGCGTGCGGGTCCATTCGTTGATCAGATCGTCCAGCTCGGTCTGCCGCTCGCCGCGGGCGACGTGCGTGGCATAGCGCGGATCGTCACCCAGTTCGGGCTGGCCCATCGCCTTGGCCAACCGCTTGAAGATCTGATCGTTGTTCGCGCCGATCATGTAGACGCCGTCGCTGCACTGGTAGACGTTCGACGGGGCGATCCCCGGCAGGATTGAGCCGGAACGCTCGCGGATGAAGCCGTTGTGCACGTATTCCGGCACCAGCCCTTCCATCACCTGCAAGACGGCTTCGTAGAGCGCGGTGTCGACGACCTGGCCCTGACCGGTCTTCTCACGGTGGTGCAGCGCGGCCAGTACGCCCATCGTGCCGTAAGTGGCGCAAAGCGTATCCCCGATCGAGACGCCCATCCGCGCCGGCGGCCGGTCGGGATCGCCGACGATATAGCGCCAACCGCCCATCGCCTCGCCAATTCCGCCGAACCCGGCGCGGTCGGAATAGGGGCCGGTCTGGCCATAGCCGGACATTCGGGCGATGATCAGGCCGGGGTTGTCGGCATGGAGCACGTCGGGACCCAGGCCCCACTTCTCGAGCGTGCCGGGTTTGAAGTTCTCTACCAGCACGTCAGCCGTGGCGATCAGCTTGCGGACCAGCGCCTGGCCTTCCGGCACGCGCAGGTTGCAGGAGACGGACTGCTTGTTGCGGGCCAATACCTCCCAGACAACCTTCTCGTCGCCCATGCCCCAGACGCGGAACGGATCGCCCGCGCCCGGTGGCTCGACCTTGATCACGTCGGCGCCCATGTCGCCCAGCAACTGGCCGCAGAAAGGACCAGCCAGCAGCTGGCCCAGTTCGACGACCCGCAGTCCCTTCAGTGCACCAGTATTCGGCTTTTCAGTCTCTTGGGGCACGACTTACTCCGCCGCTTCGAGGTGCGGCCATACCGGCTGGATCGGGGCTGGCAGGCCCGTTTCAGCCGCGCAGTGGGCACGCAGCACCTCGATCCCGGGGCCATAGTCGAACAGCGGAAGTTCGCTGCGCTGGCCGCGCATTTCGGCGCGCAGCGCCTCGGTGGCCGCAGCATCGACCACGCCCTTGGCATCGGCGATGACGCCATAGGCCTTGGCCCCTTCCGGGGTGACCAGGCCCTGCACGATTTCGAGGCCAACCAGTGCCGGATCGCGTTCCAGCGGATCGCCCCAGCCACCGCCGCCCCAGGTGATGAAGTGCAGCTGATCGCCCACTTCCACCTCGACATCCTCGACCTTGTTGCCGACGATCACGCTGGTGCCATCGACCTTTTCCAGGATCTTCCTGGCCCGCTTGCCCGGCTCGCCGCCATTGACGCCCCAGGGCGGCACGAACCAGCGGTCATCGTGGATCGAGATCGTGCCTGCGCTGAGGAAGCGATAGGTCATGTGGATGCCGTTGCCGCCACGGTGCAGGCCGGCACCGCCGCTGTCGGGCGCGGTTTCATAGCGCTCGATCAGCATCGGGAAGTAGCGTTCCAGGAACTCGTTCGGCACGTTGGTGAAGCCCGGCCACAGCGAGTGGCCATCAGGCCCGTCACCCAGCGGCCGGCCCGGAATGCCGCCGAAGCCGATCTGGAACAGCTGGAACCATTCGCCGTTCTTGCCCGGCCGCGTGTCGTTGCCCGAATAGAACAGGTGGGGGCTGGAACTGAAGCCCGCGGCGTTCAGGAATTCCGGCGTCTTCTGGCCCAGAAGGCCGCCCAGAATATCGAAGATCCGGCCCAGCGCGTGAGTCCGGCCCGAAAGGGCGGCGGGGAATTTCGGCTTGAGCAGGCTGCCTTCGGGGATCCGCACGTCGATCAGGTCATAGAACCCGTCGTTGAACAGGATCTGGGGATCGAAGACCATGATCATGTAGATGCCGAAGAACATCTTGAACATGTTCTCGTTGAGGTAGAAATTGATCGAGGCGGCCGACTGTGGATCGGTGCCCGCGAAATCGAGCACCACCTTGCCGTCCTCACGCCACATCGTGCAGCGGATCTTGTAGGGACCATAGCCCACGCCATCGTCGCAGATGTAATCCTCGAAGCTGACCGGCTCTTCGGCAATAGCCATGCCGATCAGCGCCTGCATCGCGCGGTGGTTGCGCGCCAGCAGTTCCTGCGTGGCCGAGACATAGACGTCATCACCGAAGCGCTCGGCCATTTCGATCACCCGGCGCGAGGCAACGCGGCACGAGGCGATCAGGGCGTTGAGGTCAGCCTGGCACCAGTCCGGCTTGCGCGTCTGGTGCATGACGAGCTTCATCAGGTCTTCGTTGTATTCGCCTTTCTTCCAGATCTTCACTGGCGGGATGCGCACGCCTTCCTCGAAGATCGAGCGGGCGTTGATTGGCATCGAGCCGACGACCTTGCCGCCGATGTCGCTCTGGTGGCCGAACATTGCGGTATAGGCCAGCAGGCGCCCGTCCTTGAACACGGGCAGCAGCACCAGCCAGTCGTTCGAATGGCTGATCGCCCCGCCGCAGGAATAGGGATCGGACAGGAAGATCATGTCGCCGTCTTCCAGCGTGCCTTCATAGCTCTTGAGGAAGCCGCCGATGAAGCTGCCGAACTGGCCGACGATCATCTTGCCGGTGTGATCGGCGATCAGCGGAAAGGCATCACCCTGCTCGCGGATGCCCGGCGACATGGCGGTGCGCACCAGGGTGGCGTCCATTTCGATCCGGGCGTTGCGCAGTGCGTTCTCGATGATGTCGAGCGTGACGGGGTCGATCGGGATCGACTTGAAGGGGGTCGGGTTAGTTTCGACGATGGTTGCGGGCATGGCTCGTCTCCCCTCAGGCCAGGTTGATCAGGATGTTGCCGACATGGTCGACTGTGGCGACACAGCCGCTTTCGATCAGCGTGGTGGAATCCATTTCCACGACGATCGCCGGACCGGGGATAACATCCCCCTGCCGCAGCTTCGATCGGTCATAGATCACCGCCGCCTGCTCGCGTCCATCCATCCACAGGGTGTGGTCGCGCATCTTGGCGGCGATCGGGTTGCCATCGCCCTTGGGCAGTTCGGCTGCCGGCAGGTCGAGCGCCTTGCCAAGCGCCACGGCGCGCAGGTTCACGATCTCGTGCGGAGTATCCATGTTGAAGGTGAAGAGCCGGTGATGCTCTTCATCGAAGCGCTTGAGGATCCCGGCGATGCCATCGCTGCGCAGTGCCTCTGGCGTGATAGTGAGGGGCACTTCGAAGGCCTGTCCAGCATACCTCACGTCTACCTCGAACTCGCTTGTAAGTTCGCTTTCGGGCACCCCATCGGACAGCAGTTCGGCGCGGGTTTGTGCGGCCATTTCCTCCAGGATTGCAATCAGCTCCTCGGCCTGGGTGGTGGTGGCAAGGCGCGAAAACGAGCGGGCGGTTTCGGTCCGCATCCGGGTCGTCGCATCGCCCAGCGCGCAGAGCACACCCGGCGAAACCGGCGAAACCGCGGGCCAGGAGCCCATCAGGCGAGCGACCGCGTTGACATGCAGCGGACCGGCCCCGCCAAAGCCCATCAGCGCGAAGTGGCGGGGGTCATAGCCTTGCTGGACCGAGATCATGCGCAGCGCGCCGAACATGTTCTCGTTGACGATGTCGATGATCCCGCGGGCTGCCGCCATCAGGTCGATTCCTAGCGCGTCGGCGATGGTCTGCACCGCCTTCTTGGCGCCTTCGCGGTCAAGGTTGAACGTGCCGCCCAGCAGGTTTTCCGGCAGGTAACCCAGCACCACGTTGGCGTCGGTCACGGTCGGCAGTTCGCCGCCCTTGCCATAGGCGACCGGTCCAGGCACCGCACCAGCCGATTGCGGGCCGACGCGCAGCGCCTTGGTCAGGTCCGGCACATAGGCGATCGAGCCGCCGCCTGCGCCTACGGTCTTCACGTCCAGCGCCGAGGCGCGGACCGAGAGGTGACCGACTTCGGTGGTGCGCTGACGGCGCGGCTCAAGGTTTTCGATCAACGCCACGTCGGTCGAAGTGCCGCCGACATCAAGCGTCAGGATGTTTCGGATTCCGGCGTTCTTGCCGACCCACAGCGCCCCGGTTACCCCGCCGGCCGGGCCGGACATCAGGATGTTGACCGGGTGCTCCTCAGCCTTCTGCGCGCTCATCAAGCCACCGTCGGAGCGCAGCAGCGAGAGCTTGCCGGCCATGCCCGCGTCAGCCAGGCGGGTGCGCAGGTTGGCAACATACTTGCCCACCACCGGACGCACCGCGGCATTGGCCACGGTGGTTAGGGTGCGCTCGTATTCCTGCATTTCGGGCAGGACTTCGTGGCTCAGCGACACAGGCACGCCGGGCATGATCTCGGTCGCCAGCTTGCCGACCACGGCTTCGTGCGCGCCGTTCACATAGGCATTGATCAGGCTGACCGTGATCGCCTCGACCCCCTGGGCCTTCAACAAGCCCAGCTGCTGGCGCACGTCATTCTCGTCGAGCGGGCGCACCTCATTGCCGGCGGCATCGACGCGGCCCTTGATCGTGACCGTGTCTTCCAGCCGTGCGAGGGGGGTGGGCTTGGGCCAGATGATCCAAGCCGCCAGACCGCCGGGCACATAAGACCGGGCGATCTGCATGATGTGGCGATAGCCCTCCGTCGTCACCAGGCCGACCCGGGCACCTTTGCCTTCCAGCACGGCATTGGTCGCCACGGTGGTGCCATGCAGGAAGTAGTCGATCGCATCGGCCGAAATCCCGGCATCGGCACAGATCGCCGTCACCCCGTTGAGGATACCTTCCGAACTGTCATGCGGGGTCGACGGCGTCTTGTGCCGCCAGAAGGCCCCCGTATCGACGTTGAACAAGAGGAGGTCGGTGAAGGTGCCACCAACGTCCACTCCAAGGCGATAACCCATGCGATCCTACTCCCGAGAAATTCCTGATTTAGTCAGCACTCAATTCGGCAACTTTGGGAAAGACGGGGGCCTGAGCCACCATTCCCGGTAGTTTCCGGTCCATGACATTGGCCAGCCAGTGGCTCGCCTCCACCATCCGCGCCAGATCCATGCCGGTGCTGACGCCCGCCCGTTCCAGCATATAGACCACGTCCTCACTCGGCACGTTGCCAGCCGCACCGGGGGCAAAGGGGCAGCCTCCCAGACCGCCCAGCGCCCCATCGACCACGCTGGCACCCGCCGCCACCGCAGCCCAGACATTAGCCAGGCCGGTATTGCGCGTGTTGTGGAAGTGGACCCGCACTGGCAGCGGATTGATCGCCTGCCGGACACGTTCGACCAGACGGGTGACCTGCGCCGGGTTGCCGACCCCGATCGTGTCGGCAATCGCCACCTCGACCGGGCCGGCCTCGGCCAGCCGCGCGGCCAGCTCGACCACGCGGTCTTCGCTGACCTCGCCTTCGAAGGGGCAGCCGAACGAGGCACCAATCGTGACCTGACCAGTGCGGCCATGTTCCTTCGCTAGCGCGACAATTGCCTTGGCCGCTTCGACCGATTCGTCGCTGGTCTGGCCCTGGTTGGCCATTGCAAAGCGATCAGTGGCGACGCAGACCGCGCCCAGCTGATCGATCCGCCCGGTTGCCAGCGCGCGCTCCGCGCCGCGCAGGTTCATCACCAGGCCGATGTAGGTCACGTCGTCACGCTGCGGCAGGCCGGCGCAAACCTCGTCCGCATCGGCCATCTGCGGCACCTTCTTGGGATTGACGAAGCTGGTCACCTCGATTCGCCGCACGCCCGAGCCAATCGCGAGCTGAACCAGACTGAGCTTGTCCGAAGTCGAGATCAGGCGCTTTTCGTTCTGCAGCCCGTCACGCGGGCCAACCTCGACGAACTCGATCGCGGAAGGGATGGGGGCAGAAGTCATGAGAGTGCTATGCCATTACTGTATACAATTCCGCAAGCCACCTATTCGGCTGCCTGGCGTTGGAAGGCATAGGCGTCGAGGTAGGCATAGTAGGCCCGTCGGATGTGGCCGGTCATGATGGAGGCGGCCCAGCTGGCATCGCGGCGGGCAAAGGCGGCCACCAGCTCCTCGTGTTCGCGGTGCGAGCGGTGCAGGTTCTCGTGATCGTAGTTCTGAGCCGTGCGCCATACCACCGGCTGCTCTATCAACCGGGTCAGCAGACTGGCGAGGCGCGGCGAACCTGCCGCATCGATGATGATTTCATGGAATGCACGGTTGTGCTCCAGAAAGCTCGATATGTCCGGCAAGTCGGCTTCGATCGCTATCTCGATCCCGCGATTGTGCGCGCGCAATGCCTCCAATTGGGCGGCGCTGATGCGGCTGGCGGCGCGGCGGGAGGCCTGGGCTTCCAGCATGGCGCGCAGTTCGAACGCGTCCTCGATGTCATCGTCTGACCAATCGGCGACAAAGCTGCGCTGGCTCTCGCTGCGGCGGATCAGCAGATCTGCCTCCAATCGCCGCAAGGCATCGCGAACGGGCGTGCGCGATACCTCGCAGCGCAGCGCCAGCGCTTCTTCGCTGAGCTGTGAGCCGGGAGGGAGTTCGCCAGCAAGGATCATTCCCCGAATTACCGTATAGGCATGATCCGATGCGCGCGACATGATACCATTGGCTCTCTTGACCTGAGCCATTTGTATACAATAAGTGCGTTTCGACGCAAGCTGTCCCCGGAAACGGATGCCAAGAGGTGGACAGCGGTGAACAGGGAGTAACAATAATGCGGATATCGCGCCTTCTGCTTTCGGCTTCGGCTGCCGGGCTTGCGCTCGGTGCCACCCCCGCCTTTGCCCAGGACAGTGCCGCCGACGGCGCGAGCGAGGAGGATGCGATCATCGTCACCGCCCGCCGCCAGAACGAGCGCCTGCAGGATGTTCCGGCCTCGGTCGCGGTGCTTTCGGCCGCCGCTCTGGAAAGTACCGGTGCCAAGAATGCCGATGACTTCGCCCAGCTTACCCCTGGCGTAACGATCGTGACAGGTACTGCCGAAGCGGGCGACACCCAGATCAATATCCGCGGGATCAACGGCGCGCGCGACGCGGAAAGCTCGGTCGCGCTGGTGGTCGATGGGATCCTCAAGACCAACACTGCCCAGCTCAACCAGGTGCAGGGCACGCTGCGCCAGGTCGAAATCCTGAAGGGCCCGCAGGGCGCGCTATATGGCCGCAACGCGGCAGCTGGCGCCATCGTGCTGCAGACGCTCAAGCCCAAGGATGTGGTTGAAGGTGGCGCCAAGATCTCTTACGCCAACGAGAACACCTGGGATGCTTCGGCCTATATCTCGACCCCGCTGGGTGAAACCGCTGGTCTGGTCGTCAGCGGCAGCTTCCAGCATACCGATGGCTTCTTCCGGAACATCTTCCTCGGCAACAGCAAGACCGTGGATGACAAGGAATCGTTCAACATCGACGGTCGCCTGGTCGTCCAGGCCGGGGCCGATACCGAATTCGACGTGAAGGTCCGCTACGCTGAATTCCACGGTGCCTCGCTGCCGTTCAACGCGTCTTTCCACCTGCCGAACTTTGCGGCGGTGAACCCGAAGTTCTACGAGGATGTCGACGCCCACGAATTCCGCTTTTACAACAACATCCGCGCCACCAATGACCAGAAGAGCTTCGATGCCTCGATCAAGGTCGAGCACAACTTCGAAAGCATGAAGCTGGTCGCCTGGGCGCTCTATTCGGATACCAAGCAGGACCTGGTGGCCGATGGCACTTCGGCTGACTTTGCCCGCTATATCAGCGCGGCTCAGCCGGCTGGTGCGGCGACGGTCAATTCCTGCTTCGCTACCACGCTGGCCAACCGGGGCTATCCGGTGAACCAGCCTGGCGCGATTGGCACGATCCCGGTACCCTTCATCTTCGCACCGGCCAATGGCTCGACTTTTGGACCTTACAGCCCGACCACCTGCGACGGGATCCAGTACCAGCTGCGCAATCAGAAGGACTTCAGTGCCGAGGTGCGGCTGGTTTCAACCGGTGACGGTCCTGTTTCATGGCAGCTGGGCGCCTACTACCTCAATATCGACCGGCAGACCGGCGTCAGCCTGAGCGGCGATACCGGCGCCGGGGTGCTCAAGAACCTCTACAACGGCCCGACCACCTCGAATCCGACCTCGCTGCTGCTGGCCGACCAGTTCGACACCAATGTCTATGCTGCCTTCGGTTCGCTGGATTTCAAGCCGAACGACCAGTTCAAGGCCGGCCTGGCGCTGCGCTATGACATCGAAGATCGCGCCTCCAGCTCGCTGGTGCCAACTGCGACCGATCCGTTCACCGGCGGTCCGATCAATCCGGGGCAGGCCTTTGGCCCGCTGACGCCCAAGTCGGCTTCGTTCAAGCAGCTCCAGCCGAAGATCACGCTGAGCTATACCCCTTCGGGCGAGCTCAACATCTATGCCAACTGGGGCATCGGCTTCAAATCGGGCGGGTTCAACAACCAGGGTTCGTCGGCGATCATCAACGGCAACTTCAACAATGGCGTAACCCCCGGGACGATCAACGCCAACGTCCGGATCAACGACCAGTACCGCAAGGAAAAGTCGAGCGCCTTCGAAGCCGGGGTCAAGGGCAGCCTGTTTGACGATCGCATCACGTTCGATCTTGCCGGGTACTACACCCGCATCACCGACATGCAGTTCTTCGAATTCTTCGTCGGCAGCTTTGGCCTGCTACGCGTGGTTTCGAACATCGACACGGTCGACGTGAAGGGTGCGGAAATCAACCTGACTGCCAAGGTGGTTGACGGCTTCAAGCTGTTCGGCTCGTTCAACGTGACCGACAGCGAGATCAAGAAGAACTCGTCGCGGCCTTACACCGTTGGCAACAAGTCGCCTTATACGGCTGACTGGACGTTCAACGTCGGGGCGGACATTAAGGTGCCGGTCACCGACAGCCTGCGGATCACCGGCCGCGCCGACTATCGTCTGACCGGCCCGACTTGGTTCCACACCGTGCAGGATCAGGAACGACCGACCCTGTTCAGTGGCCTGTTGCCGATCTCGGCCCTGGCACTGCCGCCAGTGGTGGGCAATGCCCGCTACGACGTGGCCCAGCGTGACAAGTTCGGCGTGTTCAATGCCCGCCTGGGCTTTGAAACCGATCGCTACCACCTGGTCGCCTTCGCCGAGAACCTGTTCAACAAGAAGTATATCGCCGAAGCGATCCCCGCGATCGAATTTGGCGGCTCGTTCATCTCGCCGGGTGCGCGCCGCCTGATCGGCGTGGAAGCGGGCATGAAGTTCTAAACCCAGCGGTCCAGACCGCCCGAACGAAGGGGCCGATGGCGCAAGCCATCGGCCCTTTTGCTAGTTCGAATTGCTCATTTCGAAGTCAGCGAGTGGCATGGCGGCAGTTTGTCCATCTGGCGGATGAATCGCTTGACTTTGAAGTTGTCCGGACAAATTATCCATGCCAAGGTGATTGAGAGAACGCCGCCTGGAGCACCCTGTTCGCATGTTTGCCGCCAATTCCTTCCTGTTCGTGCCGGGCTCACGGCCAGATCGGTTCGCGAAGGCCCACGGCAGCGGGGCGGGGCTGACGGTTATCGACCTCGAAGACGCCGTTCCAGCCGAAGAAAAGGCTGCCGCGCGCGCCAATGCCCTGGCTCAGGTCGCCAGTGGTGAGCCGGGCTGGGCGATCCGCATGAACGGCATGGCGACGGCGGCCGGAATAGCTGACCTCGCCGCGTTGATCGAGGCAGCCCGTCTTCCGCCATTCCTGTTCGTGCCGATGGTCGAAAGCGCGGCGGAGATCGAGATCATCGCCTCGGCGCTGGGTGAACGCTGCCCCGAACTGATCCCGCTGATCGAAACACCCAAGGGCCTGCGCCACACGGTCGCCATTGCTTCCGCGCCGAAGGTGGGCGGGGTGATGTTCGGCGGCGGTGATTTTTCGGGCGAGTTGGGCGTAGCGCTCGCCTGGGAACCGCTGCTAGCGGCCCGACAGGCGCTGGTCCTGGCCTGCGCCGAGGCGCGGGTGCCGGCGATCGACGTGCCTTGGATCGATCTCGACGACGAGGTGGGCCTGGCCGATGAGTGTGCTAAGGCCAAGGCGCTTGGCTTTGGCGCCAAGGCCGCGATTCACCCTACGCAGGTGGCGACGATCGAAGCGGCCTTTACCCCGACCGCGGCCGAACTGGCCGAGGCCGAGGCCGCTCTGGCGGCTTATGCCGAGGCCGGAGGCAAGGCGATCCGTTACAAGGGCAAGATGCTGGAGGCACCGCTGGTCAAGCGTTACCAGGCCGTGCTCAGCCGGAAAGGGAACTGACAATGCGTAATGGGGCAATCGAAGTCGCACCGGGGCGGTACCGGGAAACCTTCGGCCGCTATTTCGAGGATTTCAATGTCGGCGATGTCTATGAGCATCGCCCTGGCCGGACGATCAGCGAAACCGACAACACCTGGTTCAGCCTGCTGACGATGAACCAGCATCCGGCGCACTGTGACGCCGAGTATGCCAGCAAGACCGAATTCGGTAAGTGCCTGGTCGCCTCGCCGCTGACCGTCGCTATCATGACTGGCCAGTCCGTGTCCGACGTAAGCCAGAAAGCGGTCGCCAACCTCGGCTGGAAGGAAATCCGGCTGCTGAAGCCGGTCTTCGCCGGCGATACGATCTATTCCGAAACCGAAGTGCTCGAAAAGCGCGAGTCCGACAAGCGCCCGCAGCAGGGGATCGTCACAATCAAGACCGTGGGCAAGAACCAGCACGGCGATGTAGTCTGCGATTTCGTGCGGATCATGCTGATCTGGAAGCGCGGTTTCGGCCCCGGCGACGATTAAGGAGAGTAGAAATGGCAACCGCCGTGGACATGATGAGCGACCAGGGCCGTACGATCGACCCGGCCGAAGAGGAAGCCTTCCTCGATGCGATCGATCGCTGGATCGAGCGTTCGGTTAAACCGGTGATCCTGCACCACGACCATAACGACATCTGGCCCGAGCAGCTGGTGCATGAGATGGTCGATATGGGCCTGTTCGGCGCGACCATCGGCCAGGAATACGGCGGTCTGGGTCTGCCGGCTACAACCTATGCCAAGATCGTCATGAAGATCAGCTCCTACTGGATGGCGTTGACCGGCATCTTCAATTCGCACCTGATCATGGCCGCGGCGGTCGAACGCTTCGGCACCCCGATGCAGAAAGCCAAGTGGCTGCCCAAATTCGCCAGCGGTGAGATTCGGGGCGGCCTGGCCTTGACCGAACCCAATGCCGGGACGGACCTTCAGGCGATCCGCACGGTTGCGCGGCGGGATGGCGACGATTACGTCATCAACGGCACCAAGACCTGGATCTCGAACGCGCTGAACGGCTCGTGCTTTGCCCTGCTGGTCAAGACCGACCCCGATGCCAATCCGCGCTACAAGGGGATGAGCCTGTTCATCGCTGACAAGCGCGAAGGCTTCACCACCGGCAAGAAGTTTGACAAGCTGGGGTACAAGTCGATCGACAGCGCCGAGCTGATCTTCGAAGACTACCGCATTCCGGCTGACCAGCTGATCGGCGGCGTGGAAGGGCAGGGTTTTTTCCAGGCCACCGGCGGGCTGGAGCTAGGCCGCATCAACGTCGCCGCGCGCGGCGTTGGGTTGTCGGAAGGTTCGCTGCGGCTTGCCACCGAATATGCCCAGCAACGCCAGACCATGGGCAAGCCGATTTCGGAGCACCAGGCGATCCAGCTTAAGATTGGCGAGATGGTCACGCGCGCCCGCGCCGCCCGGCTGCTGACCCTCGACGCCGCGATTGCCTATGACAAGGGCGAGCGTTGCGACCTGGAGGCCGGCATGGCCAAGTACTTCGCCAGCGAGGCGGCCGTGGCCAACAGTCAGGAAGCCATGCGGGTTTACGGTGGCTACTCCTATTCCAAGGAGTATGACATCGAGCGGTTCTATCGCGATTCCATGCTAATGTGCATCGGCGAGGGCACCAATGAGATGCAGCGGATGATCATCTCCAAGCAGTGGGTCAAACGGAACCCGGCGTGAGCGAGTTGCACCTTCCCCTTTCGGGCTTTCGGGTCATCAGCGCCGAACAGTACGGCGCGGGGCCCTATGGCACGATGTTCCTGGCCCAGTTGGGTGCAGAGGTGATCAAGATCGAGCCGCCGCAGAAGGACGGGAAGGGCGGGGGCGATACGGCACGCGGAGTTGGCCCACATTTCACCCGGCCGGGCGAGAGCGTCTATTTCCACGCCTTCAACCTCAACAAGCGCTCGCTTACCCTCGATCTCAATGCGGCCGAAGGGCAGGCCATCTTGCGCGAACTGGCTGCGACCAGCCATGCCATGGTCAACAACCTGCGCGGCGACCTGCCAGCCAAGCTGGGCGTGACCTATGACGCGCTGAAGGACGTCAATCCGGCGATCGTCTGCGCGCACCTTTCCGCTTACGGCCGCGACAATGCGCGGTCCAAGTGGCCGGGCTATGATTACCTGATGCAGGCCGAGGCCGGCTTTTGCGCGCTGACCGGCGATCCCGATGGCGAGCCGCAGCGAATGGGCCTCTCCATGGTCGATTTCATGACCGGCACGATCATGGCGATCGGCCTGCTGGCAGCAATGATCGACGCCCAGCGCACCGGGCAAGGGCGCGATGTCGATACCGACCTGCTCTCTGCTGCCGTGCACCAGACCAGCTATCCGGCGCTGTGGTACATGAACAATAGCGATGTCACCGGTCGCACGCCGCGTTCGGCCCACCCCAGCGCCACGCCCAGCCAGATGGTGAAGGCGGCGGACGGGTGGATGTTCGTGATGTGCCAGCTGCCCAAGTTCTGGGACATCATGGTCGAACGCATCGGCCACCCCCAACTGGGCCAGGATCCGCGCTTCAAGACCAACCCCGATCGGCTGGCCAACCGCGCTGCGCTGACCGAAGTGCTGGACGGCATCTTCTCGCGCCAGCCGATGGCCCACTGGCAGACCCTGCTGGAAGGGCACGTGCCGGTTGCCCCGGTCTACCAGCTCAACCAGGCGCTCGATAACCCGTGGCTGCGGGTGATTGGCATGCGCGACAGTGTGGCCCATCCCGACAATCCCGATTTCCAGGTCCTTGCCAGCCCGATCAAGCTGGATGGTCTGCGCCTGCCCAACCGGGCCGGGCCGCTGCTGGGGGCAGACTCCGCCGCGATCCTGGCCGAGCTTGGCTATGGCGAGGATGACTTCGCCCGACTACGCTCCGACGGCGTTGTCTGACCGAGGGGGCGATGGGCAAGCTGAGTGGCATCACCGTTGTCGACCTGACGCAATTCCTGCCGGGCCCGGCCATGACCGTGATGATGGCCGATCAGGGCGCGCGGGTCATAAAGATCGAGCCGCGCGGCGGTGAGCCGGTGCGCAGTCAGGCCCCGTTCGAGAATGGCCAGTCGGTCTGGTTTGCCAACCTCAACCGCGGCAAGGAAAGCCAGGTGCTCGACCTCAAGAGCGAAGAGGGTAAGGCTGCGTTGCGCGCGCTGATCGCCGAGGCCGATGTCTTCGTTGAGGGTTTCCGGCCCGGCGTGATGAAGCGGCTGGGGTTCGATTACCCGGCGGTGCGCTCGCTCAATCCGCGCATCGTCTACTGCTCGATCTCTGCCTTCGGGCAGGAGGGTGAACTGGCGCACCATCCGGCGCATGACATGGCGGTCCAGGCGCTGGCCGGGTTCATGAGCGTCAACGACGGGCCGGATGGCACGCCGGTGGTACCCGGTGCTCCCTCGGCAGACCTTGCCGCTGGCCTGACCGCGCTGTCAGCCGTGCTGATGGCGCTGATCGGGCGCGAGCAGACGGGGGAGGGCGACTATATCGACGTTGCCATGTTCGACAGCCTCCTGCCGTGGTGCGCGCATACCGCCGGTACCGCGATTGCCGGGGGACCTTCACCGAAATCGAGTGAGCAGCGTTCGCTGGGTGGAGCAGGGTTTTACCAGGTCTATCAGACCAGCGATGGCCGTCACGTCGTCCTCGGCGGGCGCGAGATCAAGTTTGCGACCAATCTGCTGACCGCGCTCGGTCGGCCGGACCTGATTGCGCTGGCGGAACAGGATGCCGGCCCGGTCCAGGCGCCGCTGATCGCTTTCCTGCGCGAAACCTTCCTTACCAAGACCCGCGACGAATGGGTGGCATGGTTCCACGACAAGGACGTGGCCTTCGCACCCGTGCTCGATTTTCGCGAAGCGCTGGACGAGCCGCACGTTGTCCAGCGCGGTCTGCTGGTCGAGGCTGACGGACGTCATCATATCGCCCCGCCGATCCGCTTTGCCAACGAGGCGCCGTGGCTGCCTGGCAAGGTGCCCGCACTGGGCGAGGGTTAAGCGATGTCAGCCGTCCACATCGATATGCATCGAGTAGGCGAAGCGATCGCCCGGGTGGTGGCTGACCGAGATTTCGAATACCTGGCCCCTGGCATCGATGTAACAGCGCAGGATCCGCAAAACCGGGCTGCCGCGCTTGAGATCGAGCGCCTTCGCAATGTCGGCGCTGGCAGCAACCGCCTGGATGTCTTGCGTGACCTTGCCGATGCTGACCCCGGCGAGTTGCTCGATCTGGCTGAACAGGGTGCCGGCGCCAAGATCCAGCCGTGCCACCGCGCCATCGACGCTTTCGTGGAAATAGGCATCGGTCGCGGCGATCGGCTGGCCATCAAGCTGAGGGCTGCGGACGCCGCGAAAGCAGATCCAGGCGCCGCTGGTATCCTCACCGATCTGCTCGGCAATCTCGCGCGGCAAATCGCCGCGGCCGCGCGGTTCATAGGTCACATGCGTATCGCGGGCATATTGCAGAATTTCACCGACGTTGGAGAGCGGCTGGTGCAGCGTGCCGCCGCGCGCGGCCGCTGGCTGAACCACCGTGCCCGAGCCGCGCTTGCGGGCAATCAACCCTTCGTTCTGCAGCCGGCGCAGCGCCTCGCGAATGGTGAAGCGCGACACGCCATAGCGCTGGCACAGATCGCTTTCGGTCGGAAACTGATCGCGCGCGGAAAACTTGCCGGAGAGGATTTCGGCGCGCAGTTCCCCGGCAACTTGCAGATAGCGGGGGGCTTCACGCTCACGCGGAATGGTCATGCTGGCCTTCAATCCTTGCTCCCATCGGCTCCACGGGGGCGCCCATGAGCGAGCCCCTGCTGGTCCAACTTGTCCGGACACTAGCGCGCCCGATCACGGAAAGCGATAGGGCGCGTGCGCGATTGCATCTGCTGGACTGGCTGGCCTGCGTTGCTGGGGCGCGGCAGAGCGCCTTGCGCAGTTTGCACTCCTTGGCGATCCCCGGTGCGGTGGGCCGGGCTGCCTTGATGGGCAATCTGCTGGAAATGGATGATGTCCATCGGGCGGCACTGCTCCATCCGGGGCCGGTAATCTGGCCGACTGCGCTGGGGATGGGGCAGGACCAGCTTGACCGGATTCTGGCTGCTGCCGTTCGGGGTTACGAAGCGATGATTGCGGTCGGCGCTACGCTCGACGCGCACCACTATGGCAGCTGGCACCCAACCGCCACCGCCGGTCTGTTTGGCGCCGCTGCGACCGCAGGTTCACTCTATCATCTTGAGCATGGGCAGATGGTGGCCGCTTTGGCGAATGCCGGGTCGGTCGCAGGCGGTTTCTGGCACATGCGCCATGACAATGTGCTAACCAAGCAGTGGCACGTCCTTCATGCAGTGCGAACCGGCGGCGAGGCAGCCTATATGGCGGCCGATGGACTGACTGGCCCCGCCGCGATCCTCGAAGGGCCTCAGGGGCTCTATGCGGCGACTTGCCGTGAGCCCAAGCCCATGACCTTCCCGACTCAGTGGCGCATCCACGAAGTCAGCTTCAAGCCCTGGGCCGCCTGCCGCCACGCCCACCCGGTGATCGACTGTGCGCTTGAACTGCGCGCGCTGGGCAGGCTGACTGCGCCGTTCCGGGTCGAGACTTATGCCGATGCCATGGCCTTCTGCGATCGGCCCAACCCGGTGACCGAGGTCGATGCCAAGTTCAGCCTGCAGCACGCCGTGGCGGTGATTGCCAGCGGGCGCGAGGCCAGGCCGGAGGACTTTACGCCCGAGGCGATCACCGAACTGGCTCCGCTGCGGGCGCAGGTTTCCGTGGTTGAAGATAAAGGTATTACAGAGCGTTATCCAGCACACTTCGGGGCACGTGTGAATGGCCTGGAACTGATCGACACGCGCGGCGATCCGGAGCGGCCGGTCGATAAGGCGGTGATCAAGCAGAAGATGCACACGCTCGCGGCATGGGGCGGGCTGCCACCGGACGAGGCCGAACGGGCCTGCGTGCTCGCGCTTGAGGGCGATGATGCAGCAGCGATCACCAGCCTGCTCGAGGATTGGCTGGCATGAGCGCGACTGCCGATCTCCTCGCCTTTGCCGGCGCTGCGCACCGTCTGCCCGAAACCGTGCGCGCCGATGCGTTGCGATTGCTGGGCGATACGCTGGCGGTCGGTGCGGCGGGGACGACCGCGCCAGGGGCCGAAGCCATTCTGGCGGCGGCCCGGGCGATGGGCAGCGGCACCGATGCCCGCCTGATTGGGACTTCAGAACGCTTGCCGGCACCGGGTGCGGCCTTCGTCAATGGCTACCGAATCCATTGCCTCGAATGGGACGCGGTGCACGAGCCAGCGGTGGTCCATGCCATGAGCGTGGTCACTGCCGCGCTGGGGGCGACGATTGACCGCAAGGGTGGCTGCGATCCCGAGGAAGCGCTGGTCGCACTGGCGATCGGCGTCGATGTTGCCTCGGGCCTCGGCATTGCGGCGGATTCCGCGCTCAGCTTTTTCCGCCCCGCCACGGCCGGCGTGATCGGTGCGGCCCTGGCCGTGGCACGGATCGATGGCGCGCCGCTGGAGCATGCGCTGGGCCTCGCCTATTCGAGCGCGGCCGGGACGATGCAGGCCCATGTCGAAGGCTCGATCACCCTGCCGTTCCAGGTCGCCAATGCCGCCCGTGCCGCGGTGACGGCCAGCGATCTCGCCAAGGCCGGCTTCACCGCGCCGCTCGATCCGCTGGAGGGCCCGTTCGGCTATTTCAGACTGATCGATCAGGGCGACTTGTCACGCTACACGCGCGAGCTCGGCCAGGTCTGGCGGATTGCCGAGATCAGCACAAAGCCGTTCCCCTCCGGCCGCGCCAGCCACGCCGCGCTGGGGCCCTTGCAAAGCCTAACCGGTCAGGCAATCGAGCGGATTGAACTCGCCTGTCCGCCGCTGATTCACCGCTTGGTCGGGCGGCCCTATCGCCCAGACATGACCCCCGCCTATGCCCGGCTGTGCCTGCCATTCCTCGCCGCGCTGATGCTGACCGATGGGCGGATCGATCCCCGCCGCTTCACCCCCGAAAACTTCGCCGATCCAGCGCTCGCGGCCCTCGCGGGCAAGGTCGTGCTGGTGGCTGATGGCAACCAGGATCCCAACGCCCTGTTCCCGCAGGAACTGCGCATCACGCTGGCCGGCGGTGCCATGCAGGCCATCGCCGTTCCGCACACGCTGGGCAGCCCTGATGCGCCCCTGTCTCCGGCCCAGACTCAGGCCAAGCTGGAATTCGCCCGCGAACTCGCTCCCGCCGGGCACGATCCGCGCCTGTTCTCAGACCCCCTGACCTATTTCACGGACCCGACATGAGCTTTCCGACCTATTTCGAGACCTTCGATATCAAGCAGATGCTGGCCGATTACCCGGTCGGGGACGCCTTTACCGCGCGCTATCGCAGCATCAGCCGGGACGAGGTCTTTGCGATCCAGGATGCCCAGTTCAAGCGACTGATGCAGCGCGGGTGGCAGATCCCGTTCTATCAGCGGCTGTGGGGCGCGCAGGGTGTCGAACCCGGTGATATCACGGGGCTGGCCGACATCACCAAGCTGCCGGTTTACGACAAGTCTGACCTGATGGCCTCGGTCAACGCGTACCCGCCCTATGGCGATTTCGACGGGCGCGGCGCCGATCCGGTGATATTCCACACCACCAGCGGCACCACCGGCCGCCCGCAACCGCTGATGTTCGGGCCCAAGGGACGTGAGGTGACCAACCTGCTGGTCGGCCGGATGTATCGCTGGATGGGCCTGAAGCCGGAAGACGTGGTTCATTCGGTCTATGGTCACGGCATGATCAATGGCGGGCACTACATTCGCGAGGCGGTGACGCACTTCACCAATTCGCTGTTCCTCTCCGCCGGGACCGGGATCGAAACGCGCTCTGTCAATCAGGTCAACCTGCTGGCAGATTTTGGCGTGACGGTGATGGTCGGCTTCGTAGACTACATCAGGAAGCTGGCTGAAGTTGCCGAAGCTGAAAGGCTTTTTGATCGGATCAAGCTGCGGATGATCATCGGCCACCTCGGTACCGAAGACCGCGCCGCTACCGAGGCCGCCTGGCACGGAGCCAAGGCCTATGATTGGTACGGCGTCGGCGATACCGGTTCGATAGCGGGTGAGGGGCCAGACCGCGACGGGCTCTACGTCTGGGAAGACGCCCAGTACCTTGAGCTGCTGGATATCGAGAGCGGCACGCCGGTGGCGCGGGGTGAGACCGGCGACATGGTCGTTACCTGCCTGTTCAAGGACGACATCGCCCCCTGCATCCGCTTCAACACCCATGACATCACGCATGAACTGGATGGTCGCGGCGAGCTGGGCTTTAAGCGCATCGCCGGGTTCAAGGGCCGCAGCGACAACATGGTCAAGCTGCGGGGCATCAATCTGTTCCCGCATGCCATTGCCGCGCTGATCGAGAACCGGCCGGACCTGACCGGCGAATATGTCTGCCACCTGCGCCGCGATTCCGCGACGCAGCGTGATGACATGGTGGTGACGATCGAAAGCCGCGGCGGCAGCAATGCCGGGGATCTTGCTGAAGTGCTGCGGCGCGGCCTTGGCGTGGAAGTGGCGGTGCAACTCTGCGCACCCGGTGAAACGGCTGCCGCGACCCAGATCGACACCCGCCAGAAGCCGATCCGCCTGATCGACGAGCGGGGGGTGTAATGCACGACCCCTACAATGCCTTCGTCGATCTCGATCCCCGCGCCCATGGCGGCGAGGGACCGTTGGCTGGGCTGACTGTAGGGGTGAAATCGAACATCATGGTTGCTGGCCTGCCCTGGACCGGCGGGATGGGCCTCTACCGTGACCGGATCGCCAGCCGCGATGCCGCAGTCGTGACCCGCCTGCGCACTGCCGGGGCGGCTATCCTCGGCACGGTCAATATGCATGAAGCTGCGCTCGGGGCGCATACCGACAACGCCTTCTTCGGCCGGACGCATAATCCGCATCGGCACGACTATACCCCTGGCGGCTCTTCCGGCGGGAGCGGCGCAGCGGTGGCGGCGGGGCTGTGCGATCTGGCGCTGGGCACCGATACAATGGGGTCGGTCCGCATCCCGGCGGCCTATTGCGGGGTCTATGGTCTGAAGCCTACGCAGGGCGCGGTCAGCAGCGACGGGCTGGCTTTCCTGGAGCCGGAGCTTGATGCCATCGGTCCGCTGGCCGCCAGCCTCGATGTGCTGGAGCGGGCCTGGCCGATCCTCGCCTGCGATCCTGGCCACAACACCAAGTTTACACGCGCCTTCGTTCTGGGTCGCCAGAGTGAGGTGGAGGTTCAGCCCGCCGTTACCGCTGGCTTTGAGGTCGCATTGCGCGCCCTGCCGCTGAACCCTGTAACGATCGATCTGCCCGATAGCCTTACCGATATCCGCATGGCCGGTCTGGTCAGCGCAGGCCAGTGGCTGATCGCCGATCTCGGCCCGGAATACCGCGAGGACAATCCCGGCCTGTCCGATGAGCTCAAGTTCATCCTCAAGCTCACCGCCGGGATGGAGCAGCGCCCTGAAGTCCTGGCCCGGACCCGCACCGCGCTGCGTGATGCGCTGGGCACCGACGGTGTATTGATCATGCCGACCGCGCCCCAAGTGGCCTTCGCCCATGGCACCCGCGCGCCCTCCAACCAGGCCGACTTTACCTGCCTCGCCAATGTCGCCGGGCTGCCGGCGCTGGCGCTGCCGTCGGGGTGGAGCGAGGATGGCCTGCCGGTCAGCGTCCAGCTGGTCGGCCCGCCAGGCAGCGAGCCGAGCCTGATCGCACTCGCGCGCCAGCTCGATAACCAGTTGCAAGCTTACCGCCGTCCGCCACAATCCGGCATCTGAAGGGAGAGAACTGATGCGCATCGTCTGCCTGTTCAACTTGAAAGAAGGCGCCAGCCGTGAAGCCTATGAAGCCTGGGCGCGCGGCACCGATATTCCCGGCGTCAATGCGCTCGGCTCGGTGCGCGGCTTCACCGTCCACCGCGCCACGGGCCTGTTCGGCTCGGACGCTAAGCCGCCCTATGACTACATCGAAGTGATCGACATCCACGGCATCGATGCCTTCGTCGCAGATGTCTCCGATCCCGAATTCCAGAAGGTCGCTGCCGGGTTTGGCGAGTTTACCGACAACCCGACCTTTATCCTGACCGAGGACCTCTGATCATGAGCCGGTTCGCGGGCAAGACCATCGTCGTCACCGGCTCGGGCAAGGAAAAGGGCCTGGGTCAGGGCATCCTGCGCCGCTTTGCCGATGAGGGCGCGAACTGCGTCGTCTCGGACCTCAAGATCGATGCCGAGGCCGAAGGCGTTGCCGAAGACCTGCGCGCGCGCGGCGTGAAAGTGGCGACGATTGCCTGTGACGTGTCCGATCCGGCGCAGTGCCAGGCGCTGGTCGATCAGGCGGTTGCGGCGCTGGGTTCGGTAGATGTCTTCGTCAACAACGCCGGGATCGGGTTTATGATGAAGCCGATGCTGGAGGTCGATCCGAAGGACTGGGCGACGGTCATCGCGGTCAACCTGTCGGGTGCGTTTTATTGCACCCAGGCAGCGGCCAAGGCGATGATTGCGGCGGGCAAAGGTGGGCGGATCATCAATATCGCCAGCCAGGCCGCCAAGACCGGCTTTCCGCACCTGCCGGCCTATGTCAGCTCCAAGCACGGCATGATTGGCCTGACGCGAGCGACGGCGGTGGAGCTGGGCGCGCACGGCATCACCGTCAATGCGGTCTGTCCGAACCATGTCACCACCGGGCTGGGCGCGCAGCAGAACGAGTATTTCTCAAAGCTGCTCGGCTTCGATACGGTCGAGGCTTACCTAAGGAACATGGCCGCCAAGAACCCGATGGGCCGCCCGGGCCTGCCGAGCGACACGGCCGCCGCCTGCGCCTGGCTGGCGAGCGACGACGCCTATTACGTCACCGGCGAGGCGCTTAACGTCTCTGGCGGCGAGGAGATGCATTGATGCGTGAGGAACGGATGGACCTGCCCGGCGACGCCAAGATGGCGCTGTCGGTGGTCGTCAATGTCGAGGAAGGCAGCGAGCAGACCATTGCTCGCGGCGACAAGGGGATGGAGCCGGTCGACGAGCTGGGCATCTTCATCAAGGCCCCGATCCGCAACTATTCGAACGAAAGCAATTACCTCTACGGGATCAAGGCTGGCGCCCCGCGCGTTGTCAAGCTGCTGAAGCAGTTTGAGATCATGGCAAGCTGGACGGTCGCGGCGCTCAGCCTCGAAAACCATCCCGAGATCGCCGAGGCCATCGTCGAACTGGGGCATGAACCAGTCAGCCACGGCTGGCGCTGGGTCCACCAGTTCCGCTTGAACGAGGAGCAGGAGCGCGAATTCATCCGCAAGGCCGCGGCCAGCATCGAAAAGACCTGCGGGGTGCGCCCCTATGGCTGGCTGTCGCGCTATATGCTGACCGACAATACCCGCCGCCTGCTGATCGAGGAGGGCTTCTCCTATCACATGGACGACTATTCGGGTGACGTGCCGTTCTGGGATCGCGAGACTGTGCCCGGCAAGCCAATGGTGATTGTGCCGTACCAGCTCGACAACAATGACATGAAGATGTGGACCGATCCGGCCATGACCCCGGAGCAGTGGCTGGCCTATGCAATCCGCAATTTCGATCAGGTCTATCGCGAGGGCGTTGAAGGCAATCCCAAGATGATGAGCCTGGGGCTGCACCTGCGGATCATCGGCCGGCCTGGGCGGATCTGGGCGCTGGAGGAGTTCTTCAAGCACGTTCGCCAGCACGATGGCGTCTGGGTGACGACCCGCAAGGCGATTGCCGATCACTTTGCCGCGACGGTGCCGGCATGACGCTGCGCCTAACCACTGGTGAACACGTCGCCCGGTTGTTCATCGACCGGGCTGACAAGCGCAACGCCTTCAATCAGGCAATGTGGGAGCAACTCCCCGAACTGGTGTTGCAGGCCATGGCCGATCCGGCCGTACGGGTCCTCACGATCGAATCCGCCCATCCCGGCATCTTCTGCGCCGGGGCGGACATTGCCGAACTGCTGGCCAACAAGGACGATGCCCAGTGGCGCGCTGCCAATCAGGCGGCGATCAACCGCGCCCAGCACGTGCTGGCCCGCGCGGAAAAGCCGGTGATCGCCTATATCGACGGCGATTGTGTCGGCGGCGGCTGCGGGATCGCGCTGGCGGCGGACATCCGCGTCGCCACCCCCCGCGCGCGGCTGGGGATCACTCCGGCCAAGCTGGGGCTGGTCTATCCGCTCCACGATACCAAGCTGCTGGTCGATCTGGTTGGCCCAGGTCAAGCCAAGCGGATGCTTTACACCGGCATGCTGCTGGGCGCCGACGAGGCGCTGCGGATCGGGCTGGTGGACGAGGTGGCCGACAGTCCCGGCCACCTGGAAGACGTCATTGCCGCCAATTCGCTACATTCAACCAGCGGCATGAAGCGCTTCGTGCGCCGCGTGCTCGATGGTCAGGCTGATGACGATACCGAGACCTTGGAGGTCTTCGCGCAGGCCTTCACGGGTGCGGATTTCTTTGAAGGGACCAGCGCCTTTGTCGCCAAGCGCAAGCCGGAGTTCAAATAATGGCCATTCCCCACGGAGCAATCATGGGCGGACTGTCGGTCGTGCCCGACCTGACCGCCGCACTCGCCGATTACCAGGGCGTGCTCAAGCTCGATCTGGTTGATGAAGGACCCGTGCCAGCCGATCTTGCGGCGAGCTGGGGCTGCCCGGCCAGTGCCGGCGCGCGCCACGCGGTGCTGCGCCCCAAGAGCGGCAACCCTTGCTGGATCCGGCTGGTTGAACAGCCCGACCATCCGGAGTTCAAGCCGACCACCACCTTCGGCTGGGGAGCCTATGAATTCACCGTCGAGGACGTGTTCGGCTGGCCCGAGCGGCTGCAGGACAGCGGTTTCACCATCGTTGGCGAGCCGCGCGAACTGCCGGGGATGGATGCCTTCATCCCGATGCAGGTGCTGGGGACCGGGCGCGAGATGGTCTATCTGAACCAGGTCTTCAACGACATGGCGAACGTCGATCTGCCGCGCGCGCAGTCGATCACGGACCGGATCTTCATCGTCATCCTTGGCACGCCGAGCCGCGCGGAGTCCTGCCGCTGGTACCAGGAGCGGCTGGGGCTGGAGCCGGTCGATACCTTCGAGCTGCCCTATGCGATGATCAACGATGCCTTCGGCCTGCCGGCCGATCACATCACCGCGCTGACGATGGTCCAGGCCGGGCGGCTGCCGATTGTCGAGGTCGACGACTATCCTGCGCAGGCCAGGCCCCGCGCCCGCCACGCCGGGATGTTGCCGCCCGGCAATGCGCTGGTCACGCTGGCGATGCGCGATCTGGATGCCTGCAAGGTGGACTGGATTGTGCCGCCTTCCGCACGTGAGGGCGCACTCTACGAAGGCCGCCGCGCGGGGACCTGCCTGGGCTATGCGAGCGAACTGATCGAACTGGTGGAGGTGGGTTGATGCAGCTCTATTGCATTCACGCAATCGACGGGCCGGACGGCGCAGAGATTCGCCCGCGGCTGATCGGGGCGCACCTCGCTCATGTCGAGGCCCATATCGATCGCTATTTCGTCGCCGGACCGCTCAAGAACGCGGACGGACAGACGATCGGCTCGATGTTGGTGGTGGAAGCGGCGGATGCGGCCGATGCCCGCGCTTTCCTTGATCAGGATCCCTATGCCGGGGCAGGGCTGTGGAACCAGATCCATGTCGCGGCCTTTGCCGCCGTGGCGGGGACCAGCGTGGGCGGGGCGGCCTGGAAAAACTAGCCGCCCCGGTACCGTGCCAAGTTACTTGACGCCCATTTCCTTGAGCAGGTTGTCTGCGCCGTCGACCTTGTCCATGACCCACAACATGTAGCGGTGGTCGACATGGATGGTGCGGTTGATCGCCGGGTTGAACATCCAGTCCGAGATTACCCCGTCCAGCGTGCCGTCAAAGGCCAGTCCGACCAGTTCGCCCTTGGCATTGAGCGTGGCCGAGCCGGAGTTACCGCCGGTGATGTCCACCGTCGACAGGTAGTTGACCGGCAGGGTTCCAAGCTCCGGCGCAACGTAGTTGCCATAGTCCTTCGCCTTGACCAGCTCGATCGCCTTGTCCGGCGCGTCGAATTCACCCTTGCCGGTGTGCTTGGCGGCCATGCCTTCGGCCGTCGTGAAGGCGGTCCAGGCCACGCCGTCCTGCTTGCGACCGGTTACATGGCCCCAGGTGATCCGCAGCGAGCTGTTGGCGTCCGGATAGACCGGCTTGCCCTGTTCGCGGGCGAAGGCCATCCGCCCGGCCATTACCGTGCGTGAGGCGGCGTTGAGCTTGCCATCGCTTTCCTTGTCCTCGTCCAGCCGCTTCTGGCTGTAGGGATAGGCCGCTACGGCCAGTTGGATGAACGGATCGGTCGAGGCTTCGAACTCGGCCGCCGGCTTGTCGAGCCAGGCCAGGCGGGTGGCCGTGTCAGCCAGCTTGGTTTCGGCATAGAGCTTGTCGAGGCCGATCGCATCGAGCTTTGCCAGCATGGCTTCGTTGCGCTCTGCCGCGGGGACGGCGCGATAGTGCTCCAGCGCCCACTCCATGATCTTGCGATCGACCATGGCATCATAGCGGCGCTCGATCTGCTTGAGGCCCTCAGTCCGCGGAGTGCGGTCACGATCCTGGAAGCCCGGCTCGCGCAGGGCATCCGGCTTTTCGCGCTCCTTGGCCCAGCGATAGAGCGTGGAGGCTGCGGACAGCAGTTGCGCACGGTTCAGCTGGGTCATGCGGATGTCGTTTACGGCGCGCTTGTCCTGCTCGGCGAGCAGCGCGTCGAGCTGGGCCAAGGCCGCGCCATAGGCCTGGGTCCGCTTGGGATCGGCAGCAACCCAGGCGCGGAAGGCCTTGTCGTCGGCATCCTTCTTTTCGATCAGGCGGATCGCATCGGCCCCTGCCATCTGGCCCAGCAGGTTCTTCTTGGTGTTGTCCGCACCGCGCACGCTGTTGGCGTATTTGATCTCGGCTGCCGGGTTCCCCGCCGTCAGCTTGTTCACCAGGTCCGAATAGTCGGACAGCATCTTCTGGTTCAGCGGATAGCGATCGGTGAAGACCGACTTCGTTTCGCTCGCCATGCGCCAGCGATTGGTGTTGCCGGGGAAACCCGCCAGCATCACGAAATCGCCGTCCTTCAGCCCGTCCTTGGCGATCTTGAGCCAGGACTTCGGCTGGTAGGGTACATTATCCTTGGAATAGGTGGCCGAGCTGCCGTCCGGGCCCACATAAGCGCGGTAGAAGCCGAAATCGCCGGTATGGCGCGGCCACTGCCAGTTGTCGGTCTCACCACCGAAATTGCCGATCCCGCCGGCCGGGGCATAGACCAGGCGGACGTCCTTGATCTCAAGCTGCTGCTGCAGGAAGTAGCGTTCCCCGCCGAAATAGCTGCGCACGTCGCAGCGGCGGTTGGGCTGCTTTTCACAGGCTGCGATCAGTGCCTTGCGGTTGGCATCCATCCGGTCATAGCGCTGTCGACCGGTCATCTTGGTGGTCACGCCCTTGAGCATGGCATCGGTGACATTGCGCAGGTCTTCGATCACGAAGATCCGCGTTCCCGGAGCGCCGGGCACTTCGGCATCCTTGGTTTTGGCCAGGAAACCATCGGTCAGGTAATCCTGTCCCGGCTTCGAATTGTACTGGATCGAGCCATAGACGCAGTGGTGGTTGGAGACGACCAGGCCTTCGGGCGAGACGAACGAGGCCGAGCAGCCGCCCAGCGAGACGATTGCATTCATCGGCGCCTTGGTCAGGTCAGCCAGTTGCTCGGGCGGGACCTGCGCGCCGGCTTCCTTCATCTTGGCGGCGACTTCGCCCATCTGGCTGGGCAGCCACATGCCTTCATCGGCGGCAGCCGGGGCGGCGAGGGCCAGCAGCGAAGCACCGGCGGCATACAAACGAAACGTCATTCAGTTCTCCACGTCAATTTCTGGCACGCCGGAATCGCCCGACCGCGAATGGCCGGGCCAAAGCGCAACTTCGCGCTGCGCACAAGCGGGATCATGGGGCGGGGTGGTCGCAGTGACTAGTCCGCCTTCACATCGGGTGTGGTGTTGTCCATATCGCGCCACAGCAGCCAGCGGTTCCCTGCGCGCTTGTAGATCAACATCGAACGGCCAGCAGTCTTGATCGCAGGCTTGCCGGGGAGCTGCGCGGTCATCCAGTATTTGGCAACGAGGATCCCAAGCTTACCCTCGATTGCGATATGTTCGGGCTCAAAACGGAAGGCGACCGTGGCGCCCTGGTCCTTGAACCGGCGCAGGTAGGTGATGATCGCATCGGCCCCCTTGGCGGCGGGGGCCTTGTCGGTCATCAGCCAAGCATCGTCGGTGTAGAGCTTGCGCAGGCCCGCCCAGTCGCCAGCTGAATAGGCCGCATTCCACAGGTCGCCTTGCGCCGCAATCTCGGCTTTCTGATCACGGGCGAGGGCGGCGGATGGCAGCAGCGCCAGAGTCAGGGCAAACAACAGGGTTCTGATCATTGCAAAGCTCCTTGAGGATCGGATGGCAGCATTGCAAACTTGTCCGGACAAATCCATAGTCTCTGCTGCCCGGAAGGAGATGTCATGCGCAACATCCTGATTGCCGCCGCCGCGCTGCTGGTTGCCGTGCCGGTGCAAGCCGATGATGCCCGCGCAATTATCGCCAAGGCCGCCGAGGTGGCCGGGGGTGAGGTCTGGCTCAGTCCGGCCACCCTGCGGCTTGAAGGCCGGGCCGCATTTTATGCGCCGAACCAACCGGGCGTGGTCCGCCGCGCCGAGCGCTATGTGATGTGGCGCGTGCTCGACCCGAACCGTACTGTCGCGCATGGACCCGAAGGCAAGGTAAGGATCACCGCCCAGTCCGACAGCAAATTGCTGTTCGACGTCGGCTACGATGGCGAGACCACCTGGAACGAGAAAGGCGTGGTCCCCAAGGCCGAGGCAGACGCCTATTGGGCCGCCAATTTCGGCTTCGGCATCATCCGCATGGCCTTGAAACAGGGTTTCAAGCTGGAACGCGCGCCGGAGCGGACGGTCGATGGCCATGCGCTCGACATGGTGCGGATCGTCGATCCCTCGGGGCAGGCGACGCTGTTCGGGATCGACGCCAAGAGCCGCTACATCCGCTATATGGGCTTTGCCACCCCGCGCGGCTGGCACGAGCGCGTCTATGACGATTTCGTGTTCTTCCGAAACCCGCGTTGGCTGCAGGCGCGCAGCGTTACGCTGTTCTACAACGGCGTGCGGCAGAACACGGTCTATTGGGACAAGGCCGTGGTCGGCCAGCCGATCGATCCCGCCACCTTCGCCATGCCCGCCAGCTATGGAGCAAAACCATGACCGCCTGGATGATCGTCACCGCCCGGATTCACGACCGCGAGAAGTTCATTGCCGGCTATGGTCCGGCGGCAGCCAAACTGATTGGCCAGTTCGGCGGCAAATATGTCGTCCGCGCGCCCGGTGCTGAAGTGCTGGAGGGCGAGGGCTGGCCCGGTGCCTCGGTGGTGATTTCCGAATGGCCCGACAAGGCCGCGCTCATGGCCTTCTGGAACTCGCCCGAATATGCCGAGGTAAAGAAGCTGCGCGAAGGGCTGGCCGACGTCTCGATCATGGTAATCGAGCAGCCGGGTTAGAGCAGCAGCAGAGCAAACCCGAATGCGGCCAGGAAGCTGGCCACGGTAGCGGTGATCACGGGGATAGTGGCGCGCCAGCCCATATCGAGCAATAGGTCCATCCGGCTGCGCATCGCCGTGGCGGTTACGGCCAGCAGCAGCAGGCCCTTCGATCCGATCAGCGCGTAGTGGCTGACCGGCTCCGGTACGGACACCAGGCTGTTGAGCACGACCGTGGCGAGGAATGCGGTGATGAACCAGGGCAGCGACAGGCGCTTCCACAGCGGTTGGGCCGTGCCTTCTGACGAACCATTGCGCAGCATCAGGCTGACCAGCACGACCACCGGGGCCAGCAGGGCAACACGGGCCAGCTTGACGATCGTGGCATAGGAGCCGGCCGCATCCGAAAAGGCATAGCCGCCACCGATCGCCTGGGCGACATCGTGGATTGAGGCCCCGATCAGGAACCCGGCCTGCTGGTCGGTCAGGTGCAGTTCGGCGGCCAGCACCGGATAGACCGACATGGCAAAGGCGCTGGCCAGGCTCACTCCGACCAGCGTCAGCGCGAACTGCGCCTGGCTCAGCCGCTCCTTGCCGATCACGCCGTAAAGCGCCAGCGCCGCGCTGGCCCCACAGATCGCGGTCGATCCGCCGGCCAGCATCCCGGCATAGTGCGACTGGCTGGCGATCCGCGCTCCGGCAATGCCAGCAAAGACGGTAACCGCCATGACCACCAGCAGCGCGAGGAACGGCGCGGCACCCAGTGCAGTGATCTGCCCCACGGTGACCTGTAGGCCCAGGATCACGATCCCGACCCGCAGGCAGGTGCGCGAGGCGAAGTCGAGCCCCGGATGGGTGCGCGGATCGCGGGCGATGAAGTTCAGCGAAAGACCGATCAACAGACCCAGCAGGATAATCGGGAAGCCGTAGTGCTCGGACAGCCAGGCCGCTGCCGCTGCCGCGACGCCGCAAATCGCTAGGCCGGGGAACAGGCTGCTCTTCTTCTCGCGCGCTTGGGCGGTCAGTTCAGCAAGATGCAGTTCCCCGTAAAGGTCACCGCCCTGGGGCAGGGCATCCCAATCGATCGCTGGACGGGGCCCGGGCGGATTAGGGTTGTCAGTCGGGCTCATTGCGCGAATTTGGCACTCCCTTCGCGTGGCATTACCAGTCGCAGCCAGCCGATCGCCAGCAGATAGGAAATGGCAGCAAATAGGATGAACGGCGTGAAGCTATAGCCTGCTGTCAGTGCAAGTCCGACGAACCAGACCAGCAAGCCACCGGTAACATTTCCGCAGAACGCGCCGAAAGCAGTCACTCGGCCGACCTTGCCGCGCGGTACGACGTCAGTGATTGTCGCAAAGATCGAGAGTGAAAAGCCCTGGTGCCCGGCCAGTACCGCGCCCATCATCAGCGCCACGGGCCAGACGCTGTCCATTTGCAGCACCAGCGGCACTGGCAACACGATCAGCGCCGAAACGAGCATCACGGTCTTGCGGACCCGCGCGGTTTCCCACCCGCGCGCAATCAGTACGGACGATATGTATCCAGCCGCGAATCCACCAAGCGCCGAGCCGAGGAATGCCAGCGACATCGGTCCGGCCAGTTCTGCAGTCGAGAGCCCGAAAACCTTGCGGTAGAAGTCCGGCAACCAGAAAGTCAGCAACCAAAAGGTTGAATCGCTGAGCGCCTTCGCAATCACGATTCCCCAAGTGCGCCTTTCGCGCAGCACTGGGCCATAGGGTTTGCCATCGTCGTTGAAATCCTGGTCTTCGTCCTCCGCTGCGTCGTTGAACTTTACGCCGCGTGCAACGGCGAGCCAGGCGAGCAGGGTTACGAAGCCGCCGATCCCGGCGAACAGCAGTGCGCCCCGCCAGCCCACAGTCAAGGCCATGACGGGGATAAAGAACGGCAACAGGATCGTGCCGAGGCTACCAATCAGCGTGTTGAGGCCCAGGGCCAGCGACCGGCGCTCTTTGGCGAACAAGGTTGCGGCAGTCTTGATCGTAAGGGGGGTCTGCATGGCTTCGGTCGCGCCCAGGCCGATCCGCGCGGCGACCACCTGCCAGCCCAGCATCGCCCAGCCATGCGCCATCGCCGCCAACGACCAGGCGGTGACACCCGTGACCATCGAACGCCAGACGCCAAGCCGGTCGATCAGCCAGCCGGTAAACAGGAAGGATGCCGCCGCAGCGAGCTGGGTGACCAACCCAAGCCGCCCGAACATTTCGTCGGTCCAGCCCAGGTCACTGGCCATGTCGGGCTTGAGGATCGCAATGATCGGGCGATCCATATTGTTGAAGATGCCCGCGACGCAAAGCAGCGCGAACAGTGTCCAGGCGCGCCCGGGAGCGATCGTTTTCATCTGCGTTCCCTCCCCGAAACGATTGGGGCCCTCGCCGCCGGCGAAGGCCCCATAGTGGTTAGACCGAAATCATCCGGATCAGAAGTTGAACCGGCCAGTCACGCCAAAGTAGCGATCCGCGTCGCGCGGGATCTGGTAGCGGTAGGCACCGCCGACACCGCCGTTGACGATTGCGGCTGCATAGCCTTCGTCGAACAGGTTGCGGACCACCAGCGACAGCTTCCAGCGATCATCCGGATCGACCAGGCCGATCTGGGCATTGACCAGGGCATAGGCCGGGATCGTGCCCAGCAGACGCTGCACTGCGTCGGCCGAGAACAGCGAGAGCTGGCTCGACTGGAAGTTCATCGACACGCCCAGAGCGACATTGGCGAAGCCGCCGGTTTCAACCGTGTGGTCGACTGCCATCGAGCCCTTCCAGACCGGGGCATAGCCCAGCTTGGTGCCGGCCGGGATCACCTGGGTGGTGCCGAGCGGCGCCTTGAAGTTCACCACCTTGGCGTCGTTGACCGAGAGGCCGGCGCTGAGGTTGGTGGTCGAGCCGATCCGCCAGTTCATGTCGAACTCGATGCCCTTGGTCGAGATCGTGCCCGCATTGGTGAAGCGGGTCACCACCACGCCGGCAACCAGGTCAGGGTTGTTGGCCTGGAAGTTGTTGTAGCGGGCATAGTAAGCGGCGATGTTGAAGGTCAGGCGGCCGTCAAGCAGCGTGTTCTTCAGGCCCACCTCAACCGAGTTCGAGGTTTCCGGCTCGATGACGTTGGTGCCGGTACCGGTCAGGTTGAAGAACACGTTGTAAGCCGGGCCCTTGTAGCCCCGGGCGTAGCTGACATAGGCCATCGTATCGTCGTTCAGGTCGAACTGCAGCGTGGCCTTGCCCGACAGGTTGTCGTTGCTGGTTTCGCCAGTCCACGGAACGCCGTTCGAGGCGGCCACAGCGCTAGACGCGGCGGCGCCGGGTGCCGTGCCGAGGCCGAGCAGGCGGATGTACTCGTTGTAGACGCCCTGGTCGAAGTTGGGCTGGATGCCCGGGCCGGTCAGCGGCGAGCGACGGCTGTGGAAGACCGACAGCTTGTCATGCGTATAGCGCAGGCCAGCGACGAAACGGACAGCGTCCGACAACTTGTAAGTGGCCTGACCGAACACGGCGAAGTTGTTGAAGGTCGAACCAAAGGTGGCCGAGCCGTTCGGAGTGGTCGAAGCGGCGGCAAAGGCGCTGCCGCACGGCACCAGAACGGTAGTCGGGGCACCGGCCGCGGCCGAGCACTGGATCACGTTGCGGGTGAAGGTCCGCTCGGACACGGCACGTGAATAGAACGCACCCAGCACATAGGACAGCGTCTGGTCGGCCGGCGAGGTCAGGCGCAGTTCCTGCGTGAAGGTAGTGCTGGTCTGCGGGCCGCTGTCGTGCAGCTGGGCAAAGCCGACATAGGCACGATCCAGCCAGTCCCCATCGCGGATTTCGGTGTTGTCCCAGCCGCGATAGGCGGTGATGCTGGTCAGGGTATGATCGCCCAGACCGAAATCGCCCTGCAGAGACACGCCCCAGCCTTCTTCCTTGGTGGAGGTGACGAGGTTCTGGGCGACAGCGCGCGAATCCGCTCCGGCCGGGGCCGGCAGGGCCAGGAAGCCCAGGCTGGTGCTGGGCAGGCCGGCGCCGGTCAGCGGGCCGGTACCGATCACGTCGGCGCAGCAGTCGTCATCGTTCTTGTAGTAGTCGGCAGCGAGGTAGAGGCGCAGATCGTCGCTCGGCTCATACAGGAACTGGCCGCGCAGGCCCCAGTGCTTGTAGCCATTGACCCACTCGTTGGTGGTGACGTTGCGGATGTTGCCGTCATACTCGCCGTAGAAGGCGGTGAAGCGGGCGGCCAGGTCCTGGCCCATCGGCAGGTTGACTGCGCCCTTCAGGCGGAATTCGTTGCGATCGAAATAGCTGGCATCCACCGATCCGCCGAATTCCATCTTCGGCATTTGGGTGGTGATGTTGATCACGCCGGCCGAAGCGTTCTTGCCGAACAGCGTGCCCTGGGGGCCGCGCAGCACTTCGATCTGGGCCACGTCGACCATGTCGGAGAAGGCTTCGCCCGAACGCGAATAGACCACGCCGTCCACCACGGTCGAAACCGAGGGCTCGCCCGCGATCGAGAAGGTGGCAGTGCCCACGCCGCGCAGGAAGATCGTCTGGTTCAGCGTGGTGCCCGACTTCAGGAAGTTCAGGGCCGGGACCATCTGCGCAGCGCTTTCGATGCTGGGACGCGAGGCATCGGCCAGGCGTTCACCCGAAAGCACCGAGACGGCGACCGGCACGTCCTGGACGTTTTCCGAACGCTTCTGGGCGGTAACGACGATTTCGCCGGGGGCGTTGTCGTCTTCCGCAGCTGTATCCTGGGCAAGCGCGGGGCTGGCGAAAGCAACCATGGCCAGCGTTGCCAGCGGCAGCGCGGACGAAGCGCGAAGCATCGACTTCATGAGTATTCCTCCCTTGTGCCGGGGGCCTCCTGCCCTGCGGCAAATCTCCTCTGGCGGAATGGCGATGGCCTTCCGCTTGGAGCTTGAATTGCGGTGTATCGCTCGATATGTCAAGCGGTGTCATACGGGATTCAGCAGGCTGTGGCTTTGCCGCAACAGCTGCCTGAAAGGGACGAGGGAGTGGGTGTGGAAGCCGTGTTTTCGGCCATTGACGGCGGTTTCGACCTGCATTTTGCAGGGCACCTGATGCTGCGGCACCGGGCCGATGCACCGGTACTCGAATCCGCGCTGGGCCAGCCCGCCGTGGAGATGTTCCGGGGCAATTTCCGGATCGATGATGCGCCAGAAGACCGGCTGGTGGCAGACGGGTGCGATGTGGCCGAAGATAGCGTCACGCTCTATTCCGGCGATCGGGCGCTCGCCCGGCTCGAGCTTGATGGCAATGCCCTGGGCGTCCAGCTGCTGGCCCCGGGGCATGATCGGATCTGGCTGCGCTGGCATGCCGAACCGGGCGAGGCCGCCTGGGGCGGCGGCGAGCAGATGAGCTATCTGGCGCTTAATGAACGCCGGTTCCCGATGTGGACCAGCGAGCCAGGCGTCGGGCGCGACAAGTCTACCGCGCTGACTCAGGCGATGGACCTCGGCGGAATGGCCGGGGGGGATTACTATCACACCAACTACCCACAACCGACACTGCTGACCTCGCGCTGGGTGGCGATCCACCTCGACGCGGCATTTTACAGCGTGATCGACTGCACAGACCCCGCCGTCCACGGCTTCGAGGTATGGACGGACACGGTGCGGTTCGAACTCTTTGCCGCGGATGGTCCGCTGGGCCTGGTTAGCCAGTTATCGACCCGCTTCGGCCGCCAGCCACCGTTGCCTGACTGGGCGATCGGCGGGGCGATTGTCGGCCTCAAGGACGGGGCGCGCAGCTTTGAGCGGCTGGACCAGTTCATCAAGGCGGGTACGGCCGTCTCGGGCCTGTGGTGCGAGGATTGGGCCGGCATCCGCGAGACCAGCTTCGGCCGCCGCCTGTTCTGGGACTGGCGCCGCGACAACCAGCGCTTCCCCGACCTGCCGCAGCGCATCGCTGCGCTGGAGGCGCGCGGCATCCGCTTCCTGGCTTATGCCAATCCCTACCTGTGCAACGACGGCATCCTTTATGAAGAGGCGCTGGACGGTGGGCACTTCTGTTTGCAGCCGGACAGCGACGAGGTTTACCTGGTTGATTTCGGCGAGTTCGATTGCGGTGTGCTCGATTTTACCCGGCCCGAAACGCGTGACTGGTTTGCCGAAAAGGTGCTGGGGCGCGAGATGCTTGATATCGGTGTGTCGGGCTGGATGGCCGATTTCGGCGAATACCTGCCCACCGACGTGCGGCTGGCCGATGGCTCTGATCCGATGGAAGCGCACAACCGCTGGCCGGTGCTGTGGGCCGAGGTCAATGCCCAGGCGCTCGAGAGCCGGGGTAAGACCGGCGACGCGGTCTTCTTCATGCGCGCCGGCTTTTCGGGCGTCCAGGCGCATTGCCCCTTGCTGTGGGCGGGGGACCAGTCGGTCGATTTCACCCGGCATGACGGGATCGGCACGGTGATCACAGCTGCGCTTTCGGCCGGCCTGGTCGGCAATGCCTACAGCCACGCCGATTGCGGCGGCTACACCTCGATCCTTGGCAATGTCCGCACGGCCGAGCTGATGCTGCGCTGGTGCGAGCTGGCGGCCTTTGCCCCGGTCATGCGCAGCCACGAAGGCAACCGGCCCGACGATAACCTGCAGTACGATTCCACGCCCGAACTGCTGGCCTGCTTTGCCCGGTGGAGCCGGGTACATCGCCATCTGAAGCCCTACGTCCGCCACCTCTGCGACGAAGCGGGCGAGTTCGGCCTGCCGGCCCAGCGCGCCATGTTCCTGCACTACCCAGAAGACTGCAACCTCTACGCGGTGCAAGACCAGTTCCTCTATGGTGCGGACCTGGTGGTGGCCCCGGTGATCGAGGAAGGGGCCGTTTCGCGCAGTGTCATCCTGCCGGGGGCAGGCGAGTGGGTCCACGCCTTTAGCGGTGAGAGCTATGCTGCCGGCACGCATACCGTGGCCGCGCCGATTGGCACCCCGCCGGTGTTTTACCGCCCGGACAGCGCCTTTGCCGATCTGTTTGCGGGGCTAAAGTCGCAATGAGCGAACGGTCGAATATCCGCGATGTAGCCGCGCGGGCCGGTGTGGCGGTGAAGACCGTCAGCCGCGTGCTCAACGGCCATCCCTATGTATCGGCCGACACCAAGGCGCGGGTGGAAGAGGCGATGAAAGCGCTCGATTTCCACCCTTCGGTGGCGGCGCGGATCCTCTCCGGCGCAAAAAGCAACCAGGTCGCGCTGATCTATGACAATCACAGCCCCTATTACATGTTCCAGATCCAGACCGGCTGTTGGGATTTCTGCCGCGAAAACGGCATTCGCCTGCTGGCCCAGCCGGTCGATGTTGCCGATCCGGGGGTAGGCGAACAGGTCCGTGGGCTGGTCACCGAAACCCATGTCGACGGGATCATCCTGTCATCGCCGGTGACCGATTGCGAGCCGGTGCTACGCGCGCTCGAATCGATGGATATTCCCTTCGTCCGCATCTCGCCCGGCACCAACCATGCGCTGACCAGTTCGGTCTTCATGGACGATGCCCAGGCCGCAGACGACATGACCACGCACCTGATCAACGCCGGACACCGCCACATCGGCTTCATCAAGGGTCACCCCAATCACATGGCCTCCGAAGACCGCCAGGCTGGCTATCGCCGCGCGCTCGACCGTGCCGGGATTGCCTATGACCCAGTGCTGGTTTGCGATGGCGAGTTCGATTTCGATTCCGGTGTGCGCGGCGCGGGCCGCCTGCTCGATCTGCCCGAACCGCCGACCGCGATCTTTGCGTCAAACGACGACATGGCCGCCGGGGTGCTGGCCGTGGCGCACGACCGCGGCATTCCGGTGCCGGCCCAGCTCTCGGTCGCCGGGTTCGACGATACGACCCTGGCCCGCACGGTCTGGCCGCCGCTAACCACGATCCACCAGCCGATGGCGGACCTCGCCCGCACGGCGGCGGAAATACTCATCGCCGGGGGTGACATCACCCACCGCCGGCTGCCGCACCAATTGATCGAACGCGCCTCGGTGGCGCCGCCTTACAGGAAACCCGCATGAGCCAGCTTCCCCTTCCGCCCGCCACCCGCCAGCTTGGCAGCTCGGGCATTGCCGTATCGCCGATTGCCTGGGGGATGTGGCGCCTCGCCGAGAACGGCCGCACCGCCGCCGAAGCCGCGCGGCTGGTCCATGCCGCGCTCGATGCCGGGATCAACTTCCTCGATACGGCGGATATCTATGGGTTCAACGGCTCGGGCGGCTTCGGCGATGCCGAGGCCCTGCTGGGCGAGGTGCTGACCGCGGAGCCGGCCCTGCGTGGGCGGATGGTGCTGGCCACCAAGGGCGGGATCATGCCGCCGCTGCCCTATGACCAGAGCGCCGACTATCTGCGCTCGGCAATCGATGCTTCGTTGGCCCGGCTCAAGACTGACAGTGTCGAGCTTTGGCAGATCCACCGCCCGGACATCCTGGCCCACCCGCAGGAAGTGGCCCGCGTGCTCGACGATGCGGTGGCCAGCGGCAAGATCCGCACCCTGGGCGTCTCCAACTTCACCATTCACCAGACCGCCGTGCTGAACCAGTTCCTTGGTCACAAGCTGGTCTCCACCCAGCCAGAGATCAGCCCGCTCCGGATCGATTGCTTCGAGAATGGTGAGCTGGATCAGGCGATGATGCTGGGCCTGACCCCGCTGGCCTGGTCGCCGCTGGGCGGCGGGCGCCTTGCGACGCCGGAAAGCCCCCGCGATTTCGCCATCTGCGCCGCGCTCGACAAGGTGGCGGCAGAAGCCGGCGTGTCCCGCTCGGTCGCGGCCTATTCGTGGCTGATGGCCCACCCGGCCGGGATCGTGCCGATCATCGGCTCGCAGCAGGCCGACCGGATCGCCGAGGGCGCGGCCGCGCTGCAGGTGCAGTGGACCCGGACCGACTGGTACGCCGTGCTGGTCGCCGCCCGGGGCGTGCCGCTGCCCTGATCTTGCTGGCTTGATACCGATCAAGGCGGGCTAGGGCAGGATGGCCCACCAGCCCGCCAGACCCGAGCAGACGGAGACAGAAATGACCGCCCAAGAACTCAAACCCGGCATGGACTGCGAAATCGCCTGGTTCTCTGCCCTGTGCGACGACGATTACGAGTTCCTTGGCGTGCCCGATCCTTATCTGAAGTCCAGCTGGGAGCATTGCCGCAACATCGTGTTGCGCGCCGAAGAGGGCGGGTTTGACAATATCCTGCTGCCTTCGGGCTATGAGCTGGGGGTCGATACTACTGCCTTCGCCGCCGCCGTCGCCACTCAGGTCAAGCGGATCAAGCTGCTCTGGGCAACCCGCATGGGTGAGGACTGGCCGCCGCAGCTGGCCCGCCGCATCGCCACGATTGACCGGATCCTTGGTCCCAATGCCGCCGGCACGGGCGGGCGGCTCAACGTCAACATCATCTCTTCGCCCATGCCGGGCGAAACGATGGAGAGCGGCCCGCGCTATCGCCGCGGGACGGAGATCATGAAGATCGTCCGCACGCTGCTTAATGGCGAGCATCTCGATTTCCAGGGCGAGTTCTACAACCTCAAGCTCGATCCGGCGCGGATTACCACGCTGTCGGGCAAGTGCCCCAATTTCTACTTCGGTGGTCTCAGCCACGAAGCGCGTGAGTGCGCCGCCGAAGCGGCTGACGTCTACCTGATGTGGCCGGACAAGCTGGAGAACGTGCGCGAAGTCGTGGCTGACATGAAGCAGCGCGCCGCCGCCTATGGCCGCACGCTCAAGTTCGGTTACCGCGCCCACGTGATCGTCCGCGAGACCGAAGACGAAGCCCGCGCCTATGCCGATCGCCTGCTCTCCAAGCTTGATGACGAGATGGGCCGCGCGATCCGCGAAAAGAGCCTCGATGCCGCCAACTATGGCGTCCAGCGCCAGCAGGAACTGCGCAGCGCCGCCGATGGCGACGGCTTCGTCGAGGAGAACCTGTGGACCGGCATCGGCCGCGCCCGCTCCGGCTGCGGCGCTGCCATTGTCGGCACGCCGGACCAGGTCATCGCCAAGCTGCGCGCTTACCAGGAAGCCGGAATGGAAGCCTTCATCCTCTCCGGCTACCCGCACGTCAATGAGTGCGACATGTTCGCGCGCTACGTGCTGCCGCAGATCAAGCACGGCCCGATCGCGGGATAGGCCAGCAATCCGGCAGCGGAGTGCCGGGCTTGGCCGGGCACCCCCGTTTCCTTACTTTCCAGCCAGCGGCTTAAGCAGCCGTGCCGCCTTCTGCTGCGAAGAAGTTGGCGCATCATAGCCGACCTGCATCACGCTGACGGCAATATCGGTCTGCACCACTGCCGCTTCGTCTTTGGCCTCCGCCTTGCCCGGCGTCTTGCTGGACAGGCCGATTACCATCCCCGGCAAGGCGGGCTGGCCAGCCGGTGTCGATCGCCCCATTGCCTTGGCGAGATCGCCGACGAAGCGGACATCGTAACGCATGAAGCTGCCGATCCGCGCCATCCGCCACTTGGCGGCTTCAATGTTGTCCGGGAAATTGACGTTGAGGCCCACCCCCGGCGGAAGCAGGGCGCCGGTCTTCCCGGCCTTGCCTTCAAGCTGGCGCAGCAGTTCGAGCGACCGGGCGGCGATCTGTACCGACTGGGGATTGACCAGATCCGGCCCGCTGTTGGTCTTCTCGCCTGCGCTGAGCGCAATGGCCGGTATGCCGCGGATCATCGCCCATTGTGCGTTACTGACCGTGCCCGAGCTGATCACGATGTTACCTGCATTCTGGCCGATGTTCGGCCCGGACAGGACCAGATCGGGCGCGCGGCCCCAGCGGGCCTGGGCCACCACGTCAATGCCATAGAGCAGCGCCATCACCGGCGTGCCGTCGACATAATGGAAATCAGCGCCAAGCCCGGCGCGGGTCATCGGCCCGGCGCCCGGATCGCCAGCCTTGGCGGCGCCATTGAGACAGTCCGCCGTCAGGGGACCAAGCGGCCGCAGCATTTTCATCGCTGCGCCCATGCCGCTCTGCTGCTGGCAGGGAACGGCCACGATCACATCATGGCCTTCTGCCTTCAGCGCATCGTAGAGCGCCTTGACGTTGGCCGTCAGGCCATCGTCGTTACCCAGCACGATGTTGCGGGCCAGCGCCGGGCTGGTGACAGCAAGCGCCGCCAGCCCGGTGAGCAGATGCAAGCTAAAACGCATGCGCTTTACCCGCCCGTCAGAAGCGCACGCGGGCCTGGAGGCCATAGGTGCGCGGGTCATTGTAGATGGTTGAGGTCTGACGGCTGGCCACGCGGAAGTCGAAGTAGTTGTAAGTCACGTTGGTCAGGTTCTTGACCCAGGCCGAAAGCTCCAGCTTGCCTCCCGCCAGATCGATATCACCCAGTGACAGGCGGCCGTTGACCAGGAAAGCGCTGTCCGCCTTGTAGGTCACGGTGTTGTTGGCAAAGTAATTGCCGGCGGTGTTGGCATCGATGTGCAACCGCAGTTCGCCGAACGAGAAGCGCGGGAAGGTGTAGTCCGCGGTCAGGGTCAGGGCGTGCGGCGGCGTGAAGGCCGAGCTGACATCCTGAATCACGCCCGAGAAGATGTTGCGCACCGGCGTCGGCGGAGCATCGGTGTAGACGTAGTTGGCGCTCAGCAGCAGGCCGCGGGTCGGGGCGAGGGTGACGTCCAGCTCAACCCCCTTGATCCGGCGCTTTTCGGGCGCGTTGACCGTTTCCGTGTTCGATACGAACGCTGGGTTGATGAAGTCGACCTGCTGGTTTGACAGTTCGCTGGTATAGGCCGCCAGGTTAAAGCGTGCCCGCCGGTCAAACAGGTCAGCCTTGATGCCGGCTTCCCAGGCGACCAGTTCTTCCTCGCCAAAGGGCCGCAGGATGGAGGAGCGGGTGTTGGCCCCACCGGCGCGATAGGCGCGGCTGATCTTCACATAGGCGTTGATGTCGTCTGTGAAGTCATAGGCGATGGTTGCCATCGGATCGACGCGGCTGGAATTGAACGCGAAGTTGAGGTTGGGGTTCGCCCCGCGGATCGCGGTGAGCCGGCCGTCCTTGCTGTCATCTGTGTAGCGCAGGCCCGCGGTGATGTGCAGCCCGGCGAGGGCCGAGGGTGACCAGGTGACCTGCCCGAACAGCGCCTTCGACTTAACATTGACCCGTGCGGCCCGGTCCGGGATGGCAACGCCGCCATCGGCAATCGGTGCGGCAAACAGGTCGACCCCCGTATTGGTCGCATTGAGCCGCCCGGCGGAATAGACGATTGCCTCGTCCGCGCCGTTCTCGTTGAAGTAGTACCCGCCGAAGACGTACTTGAAATCACCCGCTTCGCCGACGAATTGCAGTTCCTGGCTGAACTGGTCCTGATCGACCAGGGCATAGCTGAGCCGCCCGAACACCCGGCCCGGCCCCCACGAGGTAACCGCGCCGGTATCCTGATCCCACTGTACCGAGTTGAGATCGCGCCAGGCCGTGATCGAGCGGATGGTCAGGTTGTCGGACACGTCCCATTCCGCCACCAGCGAGTGGCCGCGCGCCTTTTGCGGGTTGCGCAGCACCGGCACGCCGATGCGCCCGGTCCGCACCCGGCCTTCGCGCAGGGTGATGAAGCTGGGCCTTACCGCTGCGGCCTGGTCGGTGGCCGTGATGTCGCTGTAGGCGCTGGTCGACTTGTCGTGCGACTGGTCATAGGAATAGAGGATCGACAGGCCATCGGCCGGTTCCCACAGCGCAGTGGCCTTGAAGCCGTATTTGCGGATCTCGCCATAGTCGAGGAAGTTGGGGTTGGGGTTCAGCACTAGCCCGCCACGATCGCTGTAGAGCCCGTCCAGCTTGATCTTGATCCCGCCCACTTCGGGCAGGTTGAGGTGTGCGGCCACCATCCGGCTGTCATAATTGCCAAAGCCGCCGCGCATATCGAGGCCGAGTTCGCCGGTCGGCTTCTTGGTCACCACGCTGACCGCGCCGCCGATCGTATTGCGGCCGAACAGGGTGCCCTGGGGCCCGCGCAGTACTTCGATCCGCTCGATGTCGGAGAGTTCCATGCCGAGGCCCGAAACCCGGCCGACATAGACGCTGTCGATATAGATGCCGACCGTCGGGTCACGGGTGACCTGGGTGGCGTCGACCGGGACCAGCCCGCGCATCCCGATCGTCACGGCCGAGGCGCGGCCCAGGAACGGGGCAATGCGCAGCGATGGCACGCTGCCCGTAAACAGATCGGCCAGCGAGTTCACCCCGCGCTGTTCCAGCGTGTCCGAACCCAGCGCCACGATCGAAATCGGGGTATCCTGCAGGTTCTCCTCACGCTTCTGCGCGGTGACAACGATTTCGGCGATGCCGCCGCTCTCGGCCTCGTCCCCGGCAGTCTGGGCCAGGGCCTGCGGAGCAACGGCGAATGCGGCGCTGCCGGCGGCAAGCGCCACGGCCAGGCTGCGAGTCAGTTCGAAACGGGTCATGCGTCATCTCCCTCCTGTTTGGCCGCTGCCGGGTGGCGCCAGCCAGTATTCGCCGCGAAGGGAGGGGTGGCAGCACGCTTGGCCGCCAGTGACATCAGGCCGACGACCCCCCGGGATGCCCCCGCTCGTCCGCCGCCAGTCATCGCCAGTCCCCTCCCAGGCGACTGTCTGTTGCGGCCCGCCGGGAAGGTTACGCCTCCCTCGAATCGACCGCCCATTCCGGGAGCGTGAAGGTGAATGCCCACCCGGTCAACAATTGTCTCTTGCTGCAAAACAATGTCCCGTATAACGAGACATTGGTTCCGACTTGCAACGACGTGATCCGATGCGCTGCGGCAGGGCTGAACAACGGTTTTGGCTTCGGGATGGGGATCCGGTGGCTCGGGATATGGATGAAACAACGGCGCCGATGCGCCCGGTGGGGCTGGCGCTTGCCCTGGTGGAACGCGTGGCCGAATGGCAGCCGATC
>JBIIDJ010000050.1:0-18424 GCA_044238415.1 Novosphingobium sp. | reverse complement strand
CCAACGCCGACGACGCTGATCTTGGCGACCTTGCCGTCGGTGATGATGCGGTTGTAGCCGATCGCTTCCTTTTGCGCCTCAAGCAGGGTCTGCGCGCGCAGCAGGTCGGCCGAGGGGACGGTGAAGGTCACGTCGGTCTCGCCCTTGTCACGCCCGACGTTCTGAATGATCATGTCGACGTTGATGTTGGCCTGGGCCAGCGGACTGAAGATCGTCGCGACGGCGCCTGGACGGTCGGGCACGCGGGTCAGGATGATCTTGGCCTCGTTCTTGTCGGCGGCGATGCCGGTGATGAGCTGGCTTTCCATATCAAGACCCTCAAGTTCTTCGTCGGACACGATCATCGTGCCGGGGATTTCGTCCGCAGGGGTGGCGTCATCGTCAATGAAGCTGGAAAGGACCTGGACGCGGACCCCTTCCTTCATCGCCAGGCTGACCGAACGGGTCTGCAGCACCTTCGAGCCAACCGAGGCCAGTTCGAGCATTTCCTCGTAGGTGACGTATTTCAGCTTGCGCGCTTTGGCGACGATCCGCGGGTCGGTGGTATAGACCCCGTCGACATCGGTGTAGATGTCGCACCGGTCCGCCTTGATCGCGGCGGCTACTGCGACGGCCGAGGTGTCCGATCCGCCGCGGCCCAGCGTGGTGATGCGGCCATCGTCGGACAGACCCTGGAAGCCCGGAATGACTGCGATCTCGCCAGCGGCCATCGAGGCGAGCAGAGCTTCACTGTCGATCTCGCCAATGCGGGCCTTAGCATGGGCATCGTCAGTATGGATCGGCAACTGCCAGCCCAGCCACGAACGCGCCTTGCAGCCCAGCGCCTGCAGCGTCAGCGCGAGCAGGCCGGAAGTGACCTGTTCGCCGCTCGCCACGACCACGTCGTATTCGGCCGGATCGTACAGCGGGTTGGCTTCGCGGCAGAAGTTGACCAGCCGGTCCGTCTCGCCCGCCATGGCTGAAACCACGACCGCCACTTCGTGCCCGGCAGCCTGCTGGCGGCGGACGATATTGGCCACCCGGCGGATCCGTTCCGACCCGGCCATCGAGGTGCCACCGAATTTCATCACGATGCGGGCCACGCCAGACGCACCTTTCCGCAAGATTCTTACCCACACGGCCCCTCGCCGCGCGGCGCGCGCCCTGTTAGGGAGGGCGCATGAGCAATGCAACCTCCGCAGCGACGATCCGGCCCGAGGAAGCCGCCCATTTCGGCAAGCTGGCGGCCGATTGGTGGGATCCGAACGGCTCCTCGGCCATGTTGCACAAGCTGAACCCGGTTCGGCTGGCCTTTCTGCGCGAGGCGATTGATGCGCACTGGGGCACCGATTCGCGCGGGGTCCGGCCGCTGGCGGGCAAGCGTGCGCTGGATGTCGGCTGCGGTGCGGGTCTGTTGTGCGAGCCACTGGCCCGGCTTGGCGCGGCGGTAACGGGCGTTGATGCGGCTCAAGAAAACATTGCCGCGGCCAGCGCCCATGGTGCTGGCGCGGGGCTGTTGATCGACTATCGCTGCGGCGATGTGGCTGAACTGGACCTTGCCGGGTTCGATCTGGTCACCTCAATGGAGGTGATCGAGCACGTAGCAGACAAGGCGGCATACCTGCAGGCCTTGCGCAATGCCCTGGCTCCGGGCGGGCTGATGGTCCTGTCCACCCCCAACCGGACTGCCCAGTCGCGCCTCCTGCTGGTCGAAGCGGCCGAACGGGTGGGCATGGTCCCGCGCGGCACTCACCACTGGGACGATTTCGTGACGCCGGATGAACTGCGCGATCTGCTGGCTGGTGTAGGCCTCGTCATGGGCCCCCCGCGCGGCATCGCCTGGTCGCCGTTGAAGGGCTTGCACCTGTCGGGCGATCTGGCCCTGAACTATATCGTTACGGTGACAATCGCCTGATCTCGGACCGCACCCGGGCCTCACGCTCCGCCCAGGTGCCACCGATCCGGGTGAAGGGCACACCTGCGTGCACCAGCATCTCCTCCGCCAGCACCGCAAATCGCGCGCGGGTCTCGGGCGTGCCAAAAAAGCGCGTGCCATCAGCCACCCACGGCACGTCAGGATCGAACAGCAGGTAATGTTCGGCCTTTTCGTAACCAAGCATTTCCGGCGGTACGGAGCCGTGCAACATGGCGAACCAGGCGGCGGTCATCAGCGGGTCGGTATCAAGCAGCAGCAACGGGGGTGCGGCAGCGGCGGCAGCGCGCATCGCGGCATCTTGCCCGGCGGCGATCTCAAGCAGGGCTGCAGGCGTGAAATCCGTTCCCCGGGTTTCGGCCCATTCGCGCCCGAATTCCGGTACAGAAGGCAGGCCCAGTTCACGGACCAGCTTGCCGATCAGCACCGATTTGCCAGTGCTTTCCGCGCCGTGGAAGCAGATACGGATCATGCCTCGGCCGGAATGGCTGCGCGGCGCTGACGCCGCTCAACCTCGATCCATTCCTTCAGGCCGAAGATGCTCATCACCAGCATCCCGCCATAGAGACCGGCGGTAGGGTAAAGCCCGCGGTCGATGTAAAGCAGCACCGCCGCCACATCGATGGCGATCCACAGCACCCAGTTCTCGATCCGCCGATAGCCCAGCAGGATCTGCGCCGCGACGCTCGCTCCGGCGATCGCACTGTCAGCAAATGGCATGGCGGCGTTGGTGTACTTGTGCATCAGCCAACCGAGATTGAGGCTCAGCGCGACCGTGACCGTCAGCCAAACGATCCGGCTGCGCCAGTCGAGCCAGCGCACGGCAACCCGGCTTTCATCCTCGCGGGCATTCAGCGAGCGCCGCCAGACCAGCCAGCCCCAGACATTGGCAAGGATGAAGAACACCTGTAGCCCGCTCTCGGCATAGAGCCGGCTGTTAAAGAAGATGAACACGTAAAGCGAAACTGAAGCGATCGCGAAGGCAAAGTTCCACTGCGAACGGAAGACCAGCAGGGCAATGTTGATCACCCCCAGCCCGGCAGCAACCCATTCCAGGGCCTTCACCCACTCGGCAAAGTTCATCGCGGTCCCCCCTCCGCCTATTGTCGGGCGATGATATCACCGGGATTGTCAGTGAACACCCCATCTACACCGGCGGCGCGCAGCAATGCCCAGGTGCGGCCGATCTGACCGGGCGCAGCAGGATCGCTTCCTTGCCGGAACGCGGGCGGCAGAAACTGGTTTTCGCGCCGCAGGGTCCAGGCGTGGACCTTCAGTCCGGCGGCATGGGCGCGCTCGATCAGCCCGGTTGGGCGGCCATCGGCGGCGATCACCAGCGGCACCTCGGTGCCGATCGCGTCGACATGGGTCGCAAGACGGGCCAGCCCGTCCGGGGTCAGCATCTGGGCGTAAGTCATGGCCGGCCGGTCGGCCGGGCCGCCGCTCGCCGCGACCAACTGGACCAGCGGCAGCGGAGTCATGTTGTTTAGGCGTTCCAGCGGGCCCGCTTCAAAGCACTGGATGTAGACCAGCGCCTGCGCATTGTTGAGCCCATGACGCTCTAGTTCCGCGACAAGCAATGCCGGCAGATCCTGACCCAGTGCGGTGAAATAGGCCGGATGCTTGATTTCCGGGTAAAGCCCGATGCGCCGCCCCGTTTCTGCTTCCTTGGCGCGAACCAGTGCGATCACTTCGGCAAAGGTTGGCACCGGATAGAGCCCGTCGAACCGGGTATTGGCCCGGCGCAGCTCGGGCAGGCGTTCCCGGGCGCGCAGGCTGCGCAGTTCGGCCAGAGTGAAGTCTTCGGTGAACCAGCCGGTGACACTTTCGCCGTCGATCACCTTGGTGGCCTTGCGCGCGGCGAATTCCGGGCGGCTGGCGACATCGGTGGTGCCCGAAATCTCGTTCTCGTGCCGGGCGACCAGCACGCCGTCCTTTGTCGGCACGAGGTCCGGCTCGATATAGTCCGCCCCCTGGTCGATCGCACGTTCATAGGCCGCCAGGGTATGTTCGGGCCGCTCGCCGCTGGCGCCGCGGTGGGCGATGATGATCGGTTCGCTGCGCGAGGGCTGCGCGCCGCCGGTCGGGTCAGAAAGCGAGGCCATAGCCAGCAGCAGACCAGTCAGCCTAATGCCGCGGACCATTCAACCTCCTTGAAGCCCACGAGCAAGCCGCCGGGATGCTCGACGACCGGGCGCTTGATGCAGCTTGGATTGGCAGACATCAGGGCAATGGCCTTGGCCTGGTCCAGATCGGCCTTGTCGGCATCGGGCAGTTTCTTGAAGGTTGTGCCGGCGCGGTTGAGCACCTTGTCCCAGCCAGCGGCTGTGCACCACACCGCCAGCTTGCCCGCGTCTGCTCCCGCTTTCTTGTAGTCATGGAAGCTGTAGGCCAACCCTTGTCGGTCCAGCCAGGTGCGCGCCTTCTTGACCGTGTCGCAATTGGGGATGCCGTAAAGAACGATGCTCACGCAGATGACCTTTCAAAATGATGCGTGCGGGGATTGTCGGCAGTGTAGAGTGTATAGCTCTCGTAATAGTCTTCGCGCCCCCGGCTTTGCGTGCGGGCGTGGTCAGGATGGCGGCCCCAGTCGCGCGCTGCCTCGGCACTGGCCCATTCGGATAAGGCAATTACCTCGCCATCATTGGCGGTATAGCTTTTGAATGAGAGGAAACCCGGCTGGGCGCGGGCCAGCGTTTCCATCCGGTCAGCATCGGCGGCATAGGCTGCCGCGTCCATGTCGCGGCGCTTGCGGTTGCGGAAGACCACCAGAAACATGAACGTCTCCTAAGCCGCCGTGCTGGTGCTCGCTAGTGGACTTTTCGCTACATTGCCGCCAAAGCCGCAACATTATGTCGTTTAACAGCTTCGGCCGCCTGTTCCGTTTCACCACTTGGGGCGAAAGCCATGGGCCGGCGCTGGGCGCCGTGGTGGATGGCTGCCCGCCGGGGCTGGCGATCAGCGAGGCGGCGATCCAGCCATTCCTCGATGCCCGCCGTCCGGGTCAGTCGAAGTTCACGACCCAGCGGCAGGAGCCGGACGCAGTGCGGATCCTGTCCGGCGTGTTCGAAGGCAAGACCACCGGCACGCCGATTTCGCTGATGATCGAGAATGTCGACCAGCGCTCTAAGGACTATTCGGAAGTCGCCAAGGCCTATCGCCCCGGCCATGCCGACTATGCCTATGATGCCAAGTATGGCTTGCGCGATTATCGCGGCGGCGGGCGCAGTTCGGCCCGCGAAACCGCCGCGCGGGTGGCCGCCGGGGCCGTGGCGCGGCTGGTGATCCCGGAAGTGACGATCATCGGCTATGTCGCCGAGATCGGCGGCGATGCCATCGATCCGGCCAATTTCGACGCTGCCGAGATCGGCAATAACCCGTTCTTCTGCCCCGATGCAGCCGCGGCGGCGCGGTGGGAAAAGATCGTTGACGAGGCGCGGCTGGCCGGATCGTCGGTCGGTGCGGTGGTCGAATGCGTGGCGACCGGAGTTCCTGCCGGCTGGGGCGCACCGCTCTATGCCAAGCTCGATTCCGAGCTGGCGGCGGCGATGATGAGCATCAATGCGGTCAAGGGCGTGGAAATCGGCGATGGCTTTGCCGCCGCGCGCCTGCGCGGTGAGGACAACGCCGATCCGATGCGGCCGGGTGCAGGCGGGCCAGAATTCCTGGCCAACCATGCCGGCGGGATTGCCGGTGGCATCTCAACCGGCCAGCCAGTCAAGGTACGGGTGGCTTTCAAGCCGACCAGCTCGATCCTGACGCCGGTGGAAACGATCGACCGCGACGGCGCCGCGACCGAAATCCGCACCAAGGGCCGCCATGATCCGTGCGTCGGTATTCGCGGCGTGCCGGTGGTCGAAGCGATGATGGCGCTGGTCCTGGCGGATCAGAAGCTGCTGCACCGCGGGCAGTGCGGGGCGGGTTAACCCCGCAGCACTGCGCCCAGTTTGGCCGCCGCCGCCGTGACCGCTTCGGCGATTCCCTTTAGTTCGGCCTCGGTGTAGCTCTTTTCGCCCGGCTGTAGCGTTACTTCGACTGCCAGTGACTTCTGGCCTTCTGGCACGCCCTGGCCGCGGAAATCATCGAACAGACGCACTGCGACAATGTTGGCCTTGTCCGCGCCCTTGACCGTGCGGACCAGATCCCCGGCCGGGAGCTTGGCGTCGACCAGGAAGGCGAAGTCGCGCGTGACCGATTGCAGCGCCGGCGGGGCATAGGCCGTGCGGGCAAAGGTGGCGGCGCCGCGCTTGCCCGGAATGGCGTCGAGGAACAGTTCAACCGCCGCGACCGGACCATCGACATCGAATTGCTTGAGCACCGCCGGGTGGAGCATGCCGAAGCGCGCCAGCACGGTCTTGGGCCCGAGCCGCAGCGTGGCGGATTGGCCGGGGTGGAACTGCGCCCCTGCTTCGCCCATCACTTGCAGGTTATCGACCGGGGCGCCGGCTTCGGTCAGCAGCGCCAGGGCTTCGGCCTTGGCATCGAAGGCATCGAAGTTTGCAGCCTTGCCAGTCGCCCAGCCGCGCGCGGTCTTTTCGCCAGCGAGGATCACGCCCAGCGTCAGGCGCTCATCACTGTGGCCGCCTTCGCCACGCAGGTAGCGGCGGCCCAGTTCAAACAGACGCAGGCCCGAGGCACCGCGATCAAGGTTGCGTTTGGCAGCTGAGAGCAGCCCCGGCAGCAACGAAGGCCGCATGACCTTAAGGTCCTCGCTGATCGGATTGGCCAGCGTCCACAGCCCGCTATTGCTATCGGCGAAGGCTGACGCTTCGTCCTCAGGCAGGAACGACCAGGTGACCGCTTCGTTGAGCCCGCGGCCAGCGGCGGCGCGGCGCAGCTTGCGCTCCAGCTTCTGCGCCGGGGTCGCAGTCGGCCGGGCGACGCCGTCAGCACGCGGCAGGGGCACGCTGGCGACATTGTCGAGGCCATGGATGCGGACCACTTCCTCGACCAGGTCGGGCGCACCATCGACGTCGGGGCGCCAGCTCGGCACGGTCACATTGAACTGCGCGTCGCTGGTGAAGCCCAGCGCGGCCAGGATTTCCCGCTGGCGATCGGCTGGAATGGCCACGCCGCCAAGCCCTTCAGCGAGGGCCGGGTCATATGTGACGACCTTGGTCCCCGCAGGCGGCTGGCCGGCAAAGACAGGCTCGCTCGGTTCACCGCCGCAGATTTCGACGATCAGTTCGGTAAGAAGGGCCAGGCCGGCATCGAGGAAGGCCGGATCGACCCCGCGCTCAAACCGGGCGCGCGCGTCGGACGTCAGGTTCAGGGCGCGGCCGGTGTCGCCAATCCGGACCGGATCGAAATAGGCCACTTCGAGCAGCACGTCAGTCGTCTCGTCAGAGCAGCCCGAATGCTCGCCGCCCATGATCCCGGCGATGTCGTGCACGCCCCGATCATCGGCGATCACGGTCATGGCCGGGGTCAGCGTGTATTCCTTGCCATTGAGCGCCAGCACCGTCTCGCCCTCGGCCGCGCGGCGGGCAAAGATCGCACCACTCAGCTTGGCGAGGTCATAAGCGTGAGCCGGGCGGCCATAGGCCAGCATGACATAGTTGGTAATGTCGACCAGCGCCGAGATCGGACGCTGGCCTGCGCCCTTCAAACGGTCCTGCAACCACTGGGGCGAGGCACCGTTCTTCACCCCGCGGATTGCGCGGCCGTAGAAAGCCGGGCACCCTTCGGGATCGTCGGTGCGGATCGGCAGCGGGCAGGGGAAGCTGCCAGGCACGGCCTGAACGGCGATCGGCTTCAGCGCTCCAAGTCCCGCTGCGGCCAGGTCGCGGGCGATGCCGTAAACGCCCATGCAGTCCGGCCGGTTGGGCGTGATGGCCACGTCGAAAACAGGATCGGAGCCTTGGTAATCGGCAAAGGCGGTGCCGATCGGGGCATCGGCTGGCAGTTCGATGATGCCGTCGTGATCGTCGCCCAGCTCCAGTTCGCGAGTCGAGCACATCATGCCGTTGCTCTCAACCCCGCGGATCGCGCTCTTCTTGAGCTCGAACCCGCCGGCGGGGACGACCGCGCCGGGCAGGCCCAGCACGCCGACGAGCCCTGCGCGGGCATTGGGGGCGCCGCAGACGACCTGCAGCGGCTCGCCATCACCCGTGTCGACAGTGAGCACCTGCAGCTTGTCCGCATTGGGATGGCGCTCGGCGGTCAGCACCTTGGCCACCGTGAACCCGGCGAGCTTGGCGGCGGGATCCTCGATCCCTTCGACCTCAAGCCCGATGGCGTTGAGCTTGGCGGAAATCTCCGCAACCGAAGCGGTCGTATCGAGGTGGTCCTTGAGCCAGGAAAGCGAGAACTTCATTGCGCCGCCCTCCTCAAGCTGCAGTGCCGACGCCGCCCGACAGGGTCGGAACGTCGTTGGGGTTGAAGCCATAGTGCGATAGCCAGCGGGCATCGCCATCGAAGAAGGCGCGGAGATCGTCCATGCCGTACTTCAGCATGGCGAGCCGATCGACGCCGACCCCGAAGGCAAAGCCCTGCCACTCGTCGGGATCGAGGCCGCCGGCGGCGATCACCTTGCGGTTGACCATGCCGGAGCCAAGCAGCTCCATCCAGCCGTGCCCCGGCGCATCGCCCGAACCGCCGAGCACGCGCTTGCCGTTCACCAGCGCGAAGCCGACATCGACCTCCACCGAAGGCTCGGTGAAGGGGAAATAGCTGGGGCGCAGGCGCAAGACGATGTCGTCGCGCTCGAAGAAGGCCTTGAGGAAGGTTTCCAGCGTCCATTTGAGGTGGCCCAGCGTGATCCCCTTGTCGATCACCAGGCCTTCGACCTGGTGGAACATCGGGGGGTGGGTGGCGTCACTGTCGCTGCGATAGACCCGACCAGGGGCGATGATCCGGATCGGGGCGCCTTGGGTGAGCATGGAGCGGATCTGAACGGGGCTGGTGTGCGTGCGGAGTAACATCCGTCGCCCCTCGGTGTCACAGTCGGGGAAGTAGAAGGTATCATGCATCGCCCGCGCCGGGTGGCTCTCGGGGATGTTGAGAGCGGTGAAGTTGTGCCAGTCGTCCTCAATTTCGGGACCGGTTGCCACGGCAAAGCCGAGGTCGGCAAAGATCTCGGCCAGTTCGTCCATCACCTGGCTCACGGGGTGGACCGAACCGCGCGGGGCTTCGGGGGCGGGCAGGGTCAGGTCAACCGTCTCGCTGGCGAGGCGCGCTTCGAGGACGGCGGCTTCGAGCCCGGCCTTGCGGCTGGCGAGCGCATCAGTCACCCCTTCGCGCAAAGCGTGGATCTGCGGGCCGACGGTCTGCCTTTCCTCAGGCGACAGGCCGCCGAGTGTCTTGAGCAAGGCGGAAACCGAACCCTGCTTGCCCAACAACTCAATCCGCAGGCCTTCCAGCGCGTCGAGATCCTGCGCGGCGGCAATGCGTGCCAGCGCCTCTTCACGGGTAGCTGCGTAGTCCACTGATCAAGCCCTGTTCTGCGTTTCAGAGCCGCGCCTTTAGCGGCCTTGCGGGCAGGGTCAAAACCGAATCTGTCAGGCTGCGCGGGTCGTCGCGCCAGCCGGGATATCCAAAGTCTGAACTGCCGCACCATGGACCCGCGCTCGCTCATACATGAAGCGTTCGAGCACGGGGTGCGGCTGGGCGGCATACTGGCGTGGGCTGACCCCCATGAATTCGCGGAAGTCGCGCACGAACTGGGCCTGATCGTGATAATGCGCGTCGATTGCGCCGATCCATTTCAGCGAGCGGTCGAGCATGAACTGGGCGAGACTGCGCATGAACCGCTGGCGGCGCAGCAGCAGTTTTGGCGAAAAGCCGAAATGGCGCGAGCAGGACCGCTCAATCGTGCGCTGGCTAGCGCCGACGCGATCGACCAGTTCGGCCACAGTCACCGTTTCGGGATCGACCAGTGCCGCATGGATGGCAAGAATCCGTGACTCCTCGTCCGCATCGAGCTTCGGCATGGCGTCAAAGGTGGCAATGATCTTTGCCATCTCTGCCGCCTCGTCGGGCTCGGGCCCGAACAGGCCATCTGCCAATTGAACAAACGGCGCAAAGCTGGGGTGGGCGCGGCCGTCGGTAACAAGATTGGCATGATCATCGGCCGGCTGACCAATAAACCGGGCCCACCCAAGCGGCAGGAGGCCGATACCCCAGAACCGTGTCGCGCCCAGCCGGAAGTGCGTCGACCGGGTGCTCGGTCCGGTCGCGACGAACCTAGCCTCGGCGACGTAGTCGCCCCCTTCGATCCAGCAGGCCGGGCGGGCTCCGGCGAAAAAGCGCAGGTTGGCCCATTCCGGTTGCAGCGCGTCTGCCACAACCTGACCCTCGGGCAGTCCGATCTCGGTGATATAAAAGCTGGTGAAATAGCGCTGCAACGCCGCAGGTGGCGCGTGGAAGCGCACGTTGATCGTTAGTTCTGGCGACACCGAAGGTTGGCCCCCACCGTGTATTTACCTAGGCTAGGCCCGCGCTTCGCTGCTTGGCAAGTGCTTTCGCGTCAGGGCCTGTGCAGCACCTGGACAGGCGCTCCGGCTGCGGCGGCCCGCGCCTGAGCAGCGGCGCGCAGCACCGGCTTTTCAAGCGCGGCATAGCTGCTTGGACTCATCGTCATGAAGCGTTTGAAATCGCGGACAAAGTGGGCCTGGTCGACATATTGCCAGTCCAGCGTCCTGATCCATGTAAGGGTAGGGTCCAGCATGAACTGGCCAAGGCTGCGCAGAAATCGCTGCCGGCGCAGCAAAAGCTTCGGCGGAAAGCCGAAGGCGCGCAGCGAAAGCCGTTCGAGCGAGCGTGATGACAGGCCGAGCCGTTTAGCAAAATCGGCAACGGTGCCGGACGTCAGGTCAAGCAAGGCGGCATGGGCCGCCCTGATCCGGGCTTCGTCTTCCGGGGGTGGCATGCGGTCCAGCAGTTTCAGCAGGAATTCGTCAATCCGTGCGGCTTCAGCAGCCGGGTCGGCCGGGTTCCCCAGGATCGTGTCGAGCAGCGGCGCGAAATGCCGGAAGGCGGGGTCGATGCTGCCGTCGACATTGCGATTGGCATAGTCAGCGGCGGATCCACCCACGAGTCGCACCCAGCCGAGCGGCAGCAACCCAATGCCCCAGCTGCGCATGGGCCCGGTTTGAAACCGTGTTGCCAGACTGGTGGGCCCGGTTGCCACGAAGTGCGGGACGGGCGCCAGCGGGCCAGCTCCGATCGCGGCCAAGCAGTCATCATTGCGGGCAAACCGCAGGTTGCCCCACTCTGGATGCAGCCAGTCTTCAACCCGTGCTGTGGCCTCCACATCGACTTCGGTCAGGTAGAAAGTGGTAATGTAGGGCGCCAGCGCGGGCGAGGGCAGGAAGAAGCGCACTTTCACCGCGTCGCCGGGACTGTGCTTGCTCATTGGTCAGGATGCCCCCCATGCCAGGTTTCCTTCGGCAGGAACCGGGCTAACCAACGATGCCTCACCAACGGCAGGGCGGCAAGAGCCGTTGAACCGCAACAACAAAAAGGGCGCGGATGGCTTGGCCACCCACGCCCTTTGAACTGGTTCGTCTGCTGGCAGATCAGGCCGGCAGAGCAGCCTTCGCCTGAGCGATAACGGCGGTGAACACGCCGCCTTCGTTCATCGCGAGGTCGGCCATCGCCTTGCGGTCGAGCTCAATGCCCGCCAGCTTGGCGCCGTGGATGAACTGCGAGTAGGTCAGGCCTTCGGCGCGAACGGCAGCGTTGATGCGCTGGATCCACAGGGCACGGAAGGTCCGCTTCTTAACCTTGCGGTCGCGATAGGCGTACTGGCCGGCCTTTTCGACCGCCTGACGGGCAACGCGAATCGTGTTCTTGCGGCGGCCGCGGTAACCCTTGGCCTGATCCAGAATCCGCTTGTGCTTGGCTCGGGTGGTAACACCCCGCTTGATACGGCTCATCTTTCAGTACTCCTCAGTTGAGCCCGTAGGGCGCCCACTTCTTGATCGTCTTTGCATCGGCGTCAGAGATGACGTCGGTGCCGCGATTCTGGCGGATGTACTTGCCGTTATGGCTGATCAGGCGGTGGCGCTTGCCAGCAACCCCATGCTTCACCTTGCCAGTGGCGGTGAGCTTGAAGCGCTTCTTCACGCCGCTCTTCGTCTTGAGCTTGGGCATTTTCGTCTCCTTGTTCGAGACACGTCCAACCGGCCATGGCAGCCCTTGTTAGCCAGGCAGGTCATCGAATCCGTGTCAATGAAGGGCGCGCCCCTAAGGCGGAATGCCCCGAAAGGCAAGCGCTAAGCGTCGTGGCGGCCGCTGAACTCAGCAACACCGGCAGCCGCGAGCCAGGCCTTGAACGCGCCTTGCGGGATCGGGCGGCTCCCGGACGGCAGGGGTTGGTTGAAGCGATAGACCTGAACTGCGGTGCCGTCCGCCAGCGGCATGACGATGCGCAGATACAGCGACTGTGCAGGCCGAGCAGGATCGAAATCCTCGTAGCGGTCCATCGCGGCGAGGTCGTCCGAGGTAAAATCCGGTCCCGCGCCATAGACCTGTCCGTGGACTGTACCGGGACCCTCGACCAGGGCCGGGAACCAGCCGGTTGCATCCGGGATGGCGAACAGACTGCCGGATAGGGCGGCCGGGCCTTCACTGACCAGCTTGCCATGGATCGCTGCCGCAACGGGATTGGCGCTCCCTGCCTGCAGGGTGCCATAGAAAAAGAACCGCATGGCACGGTGTTGGCAAATCGCCGCCCATCCGCCAAGAGCATTGCCATGCCCGACCGCCTCGTCTTCTCATGCCATGACTGCGCACGGGCAGCGATATCGAGTGCCACGTGCTGCTAAATGGCAAACGCACGGTCGTGCTCTGCAGCTAGGAGAGAACAATGCCCGGAGTCTGGTTTGACGAACTGTCCGTGGGCCAGCGGTTCGAACACGCGATCCGCCGCACTGTGACAGAGACGGACAATGTGCTGTTCACCACGCTGTCTCATAATCCGGCGCAACTGCACCTCGATGCCGAGTACATGAAGGGCAGCGAATATGGCCAGGTACTGGTCAATTCCTGCTTCACGCTCAGCCTGATGGTCGGCGTCAGCGTGGGCGACACCACGCTGGGCACGGCTGTCGCCAACCTCGGTTGGGATGAGGTCCGCTTCCCCAAGCCGGTCTTCGTCGGCGACACCCTGAACATCGTGACCGAAGTTCTGGAACTCAGGGAATCGAAAAGCCGCCCGGATGCCGGGATCGTCACCTTTCTGCATCAGGCCTATAACCAGCGCGGCGAACTGGTTGCCTCGTGCAAGCGCTCCGGCCTGCAGCGCAAGAAGCCTGCCTAACTACCCGGCCGGTCGGTTCCGTGGCGCAGTAACAGGGCCAGCGGAACCGCCGCCAGCGACAGCCAGGCCATCAGGTAGAAATCATTCACATAGGCAATCATGGCCGCCTGTCGGTTGACCTCAAGGTCGATCAGCCGCAGCACCGCCTCACCCACTTCCTGAAAACGCTCGGTTGCCGACATGTCTATCATCGTGCTGGCTGAGGCGGTTACATGTCCGGCGAGGTCAGCATGACTGACCTGGAGCGAACGCGCGGCCACCGTGGTCGTGACGGCAATCCCGATTGAGGCCCCCATGCTGCGGGCCAGGTTGAGCAAGCTCGATCCTTCGGTCCTCAAGTGCGGGGGCAGGGTGTAGAACGCCGCAGAGTTGAGCGGAATGAACACCAGCCCGATGCCGATGCCCTGGATCAGTCCGGTCAGCATCACCTGCTCGCGGTTGACCGCCAGCGACCAGCCGGACATTTGCCACAGTGATAGCGCGGCAATGGCAAAGCCGACTCCGACCAGCAGCCGCGTGTCGTAACCCCGCCTGACAAGTATGCCGGACAATTGCATCGAGATCAGTGTGCCGATCCCGCGGGGGACCATTGCTTCACCTGTGCCAATCACGGAATAGCCGAACAGGTGCTGCAGCATTGGCGGCAGGAGGGCCATGGTGGCGAACATCACCACGCCGATGATCAGCATGAACAGCAGCGCGACCACGAAGTTGGAATTGGCAAACAGTTCGCGCCGGAACAGCGGATGCTCGGCCGTAGTGAAATGGATCATGGCCATCCACCCGGTTGCTAAGGCGAGACCAGCGTAGATCCAGCTCTCGGCCGCATCGAACCAATCAACATGGTTCCCCCGATCGAGCAGCATCTGCAGCGATCCCAGCAGCAGTGCGATCAAGACGAAGCCGGTCATGTCGAAACGCCGATGGGTTTTCGGGCGCGACGGCAGTTCGGCCAGCATGATGGCCAGCGAAACCGCCCCCAGCGGGACGTTCACAAAGAACACCCAGCGCCAGTTCCAGTTTTCCGTCAACCAGCCGCCAAGAAACGGGCCGAGGATCGGGCCGATCATGATTCCCATGCCCCAGAGCGCCATCATCTGGGCCTGTCGCGAAGGCTTATTGGTGTCGATCATCGCCGCCTGGCTCAGCGGACTGATGAAGGCGCCGGTGGCGCCCTGCAGCGCCCGGAAGATCACCATCTGGGTCAGGTTCTGTGCCATTCCGCACAGCATCGATGAGATAATGAAGCCGGTGACCGAGGCGATGAACAGGTTGCGCGATCCGAACCGGTCGGCCAGCCAGCCGGTCAGCGGCATGGCAACGGCGGTGGCCACAATATAGCTGGTCAGCGCCCAGCTGATCGTATCGGGCGTGGCGCTGAGCGCCGCCTGCATCTGCGGGATCGCGACATTGGCGATGGTCGTGTCAAGGATCTGCAGCAGCGAAGCGAGCATGATCCCGGTCGATAAAAGCACCGGGTTGGCGACCGGCAGGAGGGCAACGTCGTCGTCAACCGGGAGCGCCCCGGCGGAGCCTGGAGTGGCGGCATGGCTAGCCACAAGTTCAGCGCTGCCGATCGGTAAACACGGTGACCTTGCTGGACAGGCCGGCGATCATTTCCCGCGGGCTGGGCTCGTCAAGCGCGATCCGCACCGGCACCCGCTGCGTGACCTTGACCCAGTTGCCGGTGGCGTTCTGGGCGGGGAGGACGGAAAATTCGCTTCCCGTTCCGGCACCGATCGCGGCGACATGGCCTTTCAGCTTTAGATCCGGATAGGCATCGAAGCGGACTTCGGCGGGCTGGCCGACGCGCATTTCGGCCAGGTCGGTCTCCTTGAAGTTCGCTTCGACATAGCTGCCCTGCCGTGCGACAATGGTTAGCAGCGGCAGGCCGGCAATGGCTTCCTGACCTACAAGCAGCCGGTCCGCCTGCGCAATCATTCCACCCATTGGTGCACGCACTTCGGTCCGGCGCAGGTTGAGTTCGGCCAGGGCGCGCTGCGCCCGGGCCGATGCGATCTGCGGATTGACACCAGGCACCTGCGCTCCGGTCGCAAGCTTGGCGCTGGCTTCGCGGCGTTTGGCTTCGGCCTGATCCAGCTGCGCTTCAGCGCTGGCAACCTGGTGCTCGGCGGCGTCCAGCGCAGCCTTGGTAGTAAAGCCGCGCTCCCACAAGGCGCGCTGGCGAGCCAGGGTGGCCTGGGCAAAGGCAATGTTCTCCCGCGCTGCGGTCAGATCGGCACCGGACAGCGCGCTGGCATTGGCCAGGGCCGAGAAGTTGGCCTGGGCAGCGGCGATGCTGGCATCGGCCTGGCCAATCTGGAGTTGGTAAGGCTCGGGATCGATCCGGAACAGGAGATCACCGGGCTTGACCACCTGGTTCTTGGCGATGGCAACCGCCACGATCTTGCCCCCGATCTCAGCCCCGACTGAGACCTTGTCGAGCTTGACGTAGGCGTTGTCGGTGCTGACTTTGCCCTGAAGCGAATACCAGTAGACCAGCCCGCCAAGCATCACCAGCAAGGGCACGGCCCACATCAGGATCAGCCGCTGCCAGTTGCGCCGCTGGGACGGTGCGGCAGCGGCCGCTTCAATACGGACGGGATCGGCTTCAGCCATGGGCCACCACCTCGGGTTCAAGGCTGCGGGCAAGATTGCCGCGCACCAGTTCCAGCATCGCCCCCAACCGGGCGCGGTCATCCTCGCTCAGGTCGGTCAGCATGGCTTCGACCATTGGCGCAACGCCCTCTCGCAAGCGGGGCAGCAGGTCCCGGCCGGCGGGCGTCAGATGGACCCGCCAGGCCCGACGGTCGGCCGGATCGCGCCGCCGCTCAATCAGGGCAGCGTCCTCCATCCGGTCGAGCATCCGGCACAGGGTGATCGCCTCCACATCCAGCCGATCAGCGTAGAATCCCTGATTCTCTCCTTCATGGAGCCCCAGCACCAGCAGCAGTCGGGCCTGCGGACCGGTGACGCCCATAGCCCGCATCCGCGCATCAAAGGCGCGGCGGAGCAAGCGTGCGGCATCACTCAGCAGGTAGGCCAGAGGATCGGACATATGTGAGCATATATTAAGCCAACTTATAAAAAGCAAGCACAGCAAAACAGGCCAGTGGTTTGCGCTGGCGCCTGATTGCGATATGGCCGGCGCAACCAACAGGGAGCCTGGTGCGAATGGCCGGTACGATCCTCGTCCTCAACGGACCCAATCTCAACCTGCTCGGCACCCGCGAGCCTGAGGTCTACGGCCGTACCACGCTCGCCGATATTGAAGCGCTATGCCGGGATGAGGCGGCGGCGGCAGGCCTGACGATCGATTTCCGCCAGACCAATGCTGAGCACGAGATGGTCGAATGGATCCAGCAGGGGCGCAGCGGCCTTGCCGGCATCGTGATCAACCCGGCGGCATTCTCCTATGCCGGTTACCCGGTGCTTGATGCGCTGAAGATGGTCGATTGTCCGGTGATCGAGGTGCACATCTCCAATATCCATCGGCGCGAGGAGGAGTGGCGCAAAAACTCGCTGATGACGGCGGCGGTGACCGGCGTGATCTCGGGCCTGGGCATCGCTGGCTATGGCCTGGCCGTTCGCTGGCTGGCCGGGCAAGGCGGGTCCCGCTGACCTGTGACGACGCTTCGCGGTCGTCATGGCCGTTATCGGCCAGGAAAGTATTCGTTTGTCCCTTTCCGTGCACGGGGCGGCTAAACGCCCGTCGCAGTTGGCTATGACCAGGCAGGCAGAACAGGTGTCCGGGGCGACAATGCGCAAACTTACTCATCTCGACCGGCTTGAGGCCGAGGCGATCCACATCATGCGCGAGGTGGTGGCCGAGGCTGAGCGTCCGGTGATGCTCTATTCGGTCGGCAAGGATTCGGCCGTGATGTTGCACCTGGCCCGCAAGGCTTTTTATCCGGCTCCGCCGCCGTTCCCGCTGCTTCACGTCGACACCACCTGGAAGTTCCAGGCGATGTACGAACTGCGTGACCGGATGGCGCGCGAAAGCGGCATGGAACTGCTGGTTTGGCGGAATGCCGAGGCTGCCGAACGCGGCATCAACCCGTTCGATCATGGCCCGCTGCACACCGACATGTGGAAGACCGAAGGGCTCAAGCAGGCGCTTGACCACCATGGCTTCGATGCCGCCTTTGGCGGCGCCCGGCGGGATGAGGAAAAGAGCCGCGCCAAGGAGCGGATCTTCTCGTTCCGCACGGCCAGCCACGCCTGGGATCCCAAGAACCAGCGGCCTGAGCTGTGGAACCTTTACAATGCCCGCAAGCACAAGGGCGAGTCGATCCGCGTCTTCCCGATCTCGAACTGGACCGAGCTCGATATCTGGCAATATATCCAGCAAGAGGGGATCGAGATCGTTCCGCTCTATTTTGCGGCGCCCCGCCCGACCTACGAGTGGGATGGGCAACTGTTCATGGCGGACGATCTGGCGCGGCTGGAACGCGTTCTAGGCCGCAAGCTGGAAACAACCGAGCGGTCGATCCGCTTCCGCACCCTGGGTTGCTTCCCGCTGACGGGGGCGGTTGAAAGCACTGCCGCCACGCTGACCGATGTGATCCGCGAGACGCTGCTTACCACCACCTCCGAGCGGCAAGGCCGGGTTATCGACAAGGACGGCGGCAACGCTTCGATGGAGAAGAAGAAGCAGGAGGGCTATTTCTGATGTCCCGCCCTGCCTACACGCCTGAAGCGGCGATTGCCGAGGATATCGAGGGTTACCTCGCCCGTCACCGTGACAAGGATCTGCTCCGCTTCATCACCTGCGGTTCAGTCGATGATGGCAAGTCCACGCTGATCGGCCGCCTGCTCTATGACAGCAAGATGATCTTCGATGATCAGCTATCGGCGCTGGAGGTGGACTCGAAGCGGGTCGGCACGCAAGGGCAGGACATCGATTTCGCCCTGCTGGTCGATGGCCTGGCCGCCGAGCGTGAACAGGGTATCACGATCGATGTCGCCTACCGGTTCTTCAACACCGAGAAGCGCAAGTTCATCGTCGCCGATTGCCCGGGACACGAGCAGTATACCCGCAATATGGTGACCGGTGCCAGCACGGCCGATCTGGCCGTGATCCTGATCGACGCGCGCAAGGGCGTGCTGGTCCAGACCCGGCGGCATTCCTACCTCTGCCACCTGATTGGCATTCGCAATATGGTGCTTGCGGTCAACAAGATGGATCTGGTTGATTACAGTCAGGAGACGTTTGACCGGATTGTAATCAACCAGATCCATCTTGTTGA
>JBIIDJ010000133.1:0-5400 GCA_044238415.1 Novosphingobium sp. | reverse complement strand
GCGGATCGCCGCTTCGATATCCTGAACGCCGAGGTCGGGATCGTACTGCCCGAAGTACCCGAAGGCTTCCTGCAGCTGGTCCGGAACATCCGGATCGAGTTCGATCCCTGGCGCGAACCGCCAGAAGATGTCGGGCGCAACCGCCAGGTAGCCATCCTTGGCCCAGCTGTCGCATTTCTGCCGGATTCCGGGGTTCACGCCGAAAATCTCCGGGATGACGATAATCGCAGCCTTGGGCGTGCCGGCAGGGCGGGCAATGTATGCGGGGATCGTGGCACTGCCATCATGGGATGGGAAGGTGGTATTGGTGGCCATGGGGTTGCTCCGGCTGGATGGGGAGGGGATGATATCGGCTTTGGCCCAATATGCCCCCCGGATGGACTTTGCCAAGGCCCTGTGCCAGCTTTCGATCCAGGGACCGGGAACCGTCGTGCCAAGGAGAGCAAGATGAAGATCAATGTCGAGATCGACTGCACGCCGGAGGAAGCACGCACCTTTCTGGGCCTGCCCGATGTGGGCAAGGCCAATCAGTTCTATGTCGAGGCGATTGCCAAGGCGATGAAGGGTGCCGGCAATGTCGACCAGATCCAGGAGATTGCCAAGAATATCGCGCCCATGGGGCAGATGGGGCTCAAGCTGTTCCAGCAATTCGTCGAGAATGGTGCCGCCTTTGCCGCTGGCGCGAAGAAGAAGAGCGAGGATTGAGGTCCCGCTGATAGGGCATATCCGGACCCAACCATGACTGAGACGATCTTTGCCTTGTCGAGCGGTGCACCGCCCGCCGCGATTGCCGTGGTGCGGATCAGCGGCCCGACGGCACGCACCGCCTTGATGGCGCTGGCTGGTCGTGTGCCGCCCGAGCGCCGTGCGGTGGCGGCGACGCTTCGCGATGGTGCAGGCGAAGTGCTCGACCGGGCGTTGGTGCTGTGGTTGCCGGGCCCGAACACCGCCACGGGCCAAGATACGGCCGAACTACACCTGCATGGCGGTCGGGCGGTCGTGGCGGCGGTCAGTGCCGCGCTGGCAGCGCTGCCAGGTCTGCGAGCGGCAGAGCCGGGTGAATTCACCCGCCGTGCCTTTGCCAATGGCCGGATCGACCTGGCTGAGGCTGAAGGACTGGCCGATCTGCTTACGGCCGAAACCGAACTCCAGCGCCGCTCTGCCCTGGCCATGGCTGGTGGTGCTCTGTCGCGAACAGTTGAGGGTTGGCGGGAGCGGTTGCTGGCGCTGTCGGCCGCGGTTGAGGCCGTGCTGGATTTTGCTGACGAAGACGATGTTGCTGTGCTGCCGGCCGATTTCCTGACCCGGATCGACAGCTTGCGGCTGGAGATCGCGACCTGGCTGTCGCGCCCGCGGGCCGAAGTTCTGCGGGAGGGCTTCCGGGTTGTGATTGCTGGACCGCCAAATGCTGGAAAAAGTACTCTTTTCAATGTATTGGTTCAGGATGAGGCTGCCATTGCCACCCCGATTGCCGGCACGACCCGGGATGTCCTGACCCGCCCCGTGGGTTATCAGGGTGTACCGTTCCTCTTTGCCGATACGGCTGGTTTGCACGATACCACTGATGACATGGTTGAGGCCATCGGCATCGAGCGCGCGCTCGACGCCCTGGATCGCGCTGACCTTGTGTTGTGGCTTGGCCCGGAAGGTCAGGGCCCTGCCGGCTCCTGGGAGATTGCTGCACAAAGCGACCGGCCCGGTACTTTGGCGAAGCGTCATCCTCGGCATCGGATCTCGGCCGTCACCGGTGAAGGAATTACCGAGTTGCTGGCCGATCTTGTTGACACTGCCCGGGCCGCACTGCCCCAGCCCGGTGATGTTGCACTGAATGAGCGGCAACATCACGCGCTTGAGCAAGCGGCACGTGCCCTGCGGTCAGCGAAGGATGAAGCCGATCCCCTGCTTATTGCCGAATCGCTGCGGCTCGCGCGGGTGGCGTTTGATTCGCTATTGGGGCGAACCACGACCGAAGATATGCTTGATGCCCTGTTTGGACGGTTCTGCATCGGGAAATAGACTGTTCCACGTGAAACACCGCTGGGGTAAAGGCGCCGGCAGATGGATCAGTTCGACATCATCGTTGTAGGCGGCGGGCATGCCGGGGTGGAGGCAGCGGCCGTTGCCGCGCGCATGGGCGCGCGCACAGCCCTGGTCAGTTTCGATCTCGAGGCGATCGGGGCCATGAGCTGCAACCCTGCGATCGGCGGGTTGGGGAAGGGCCACCTTGTGCGGGAGGTTGATGCCTGCGATGGCATCATCGGGCGTGCGGCGGACGCCGGGGCGATCCATTATCGGATGCTCAACCGGTCAAAAGGCAGCGCCGTCCAGGGCCCGCGCATTCAGGCAGACCGGAAGCGCTTCAAGGCCGCGGTTCAACATTTGCTGGCCCAGCAGGGCGATCTGGCTTTGGTGCGCGGCGAGGCGGCGGCGCTGCGGCTGTCGGGCGGCCGCGTCGCCGGCATCGATCTGGCGGATGGCACTGCGCTTGCGGCCCGCGCTGTGGTTTTGTGCACAGGTACCTTTCTCGGGGGAATCCTGTTCCGTGGCGAGGAACGGATTGTAGGAGGCCGGATTGGCGAAGCATCGGCCCAGCGTTTGGCCCAGCAATTGCGCGAAGCCGCCTTGCCGATGGCCCGACTCAAGACCGGCACTCCACCCCGGCTTGATGGCCGCACCATCGACTGGGTGCGCCTGGAGGAACAGCCTTCGGATGTCGAACCGTGGACCATGTCGGCCTTCGGTTCCGGGCGTGTGTTGCCACAGGTATTCTGTGCAATTACCCGCACCAACAGCCGCAGCCACGAGGTAATCCGGGCCAATCTCCACCGTTCACCGCTGTTCTCGGGCGCTATCGGGGCCCAGGGCCCCCGCTATTGCCCGTCGATCGAGGACAAGATCCACCGCTTTGCTGATCGGGACGGACATCAGGTGTTCCTGGAACCCGAGGGCCTCGATACGCACCTGGTCTATCCCAACGGTATTTCCACGTCGTTGCCGGCCGATGTCCAGCTCGCGATGCTGCGGACGATGGAGGGGCTTGAAGGCGTCGAGATAGTCGTGCCGGGCTATGCCGTCGAATACGACCACATCGACCCGCGCGCCCTGCGGCCAAGCCTGGAACTGCGCGACTTGCCCGGACTGTTTTGCGCGGGCCAGATCAACGGCACCACCGGCTATGAAGAGGCTGCTGCACAAGGGCTGGTAGCCGGAATGCAGGCTGCCGCAGCGGTGCTAGGTCATGCTCCCATCGCCCTGGATCGCGCCAACAGCTACATGGCGGTCATGATCGACGATCTCACGCTGCACGGCGTAAGCGAGCCATACCGGATGCTGACAGCCCGGGCGGAGTATCGCCTTCGCTTGCGGGCTAACAATGCCTCAACCCGCCTCACACCGTTGGCGCTGGCCGCTGGCTGCGTAGGACCGGCCCGGGCGGAATGGTTCTCGCGGCGTGAGGAGCTACGTGCCAGCATCGAGCAGGCGCTGGATCGCACTGCTACTGGCCATGAACTGGTCCAGGCCGGCCTGCCAGTCCGCGCCGATGTTGGTCGTTTGCCCATGCGTGAATGGTTGCGGTTTGGCGGGGTAGACCTCTCTACCCTCGTCCCGTGGATCGGGGATGCCGTGGCTCTTGATGCCGAGCTTGCCGCTGAACTGGCTGAAGATGCCGCTTATGCCCCCTATCTCGCCCGTCAGGACAGCGAACTGGCTGATCTTCGGGCTGGTGAAGCCCTGCCTTTGGGCGATGATTTTCCCTATGAGGCCATTGCTGGCCTGTCGCGGGAAATGGTTGAGCGGCTCAGCCGGGCCCGGCCGGCGACGCTGGCTGCGGCGGGCAGAATTCCTGGAATTACACCAGCGGCACTCGCCGCGCTGCTGGTCCATGCGCGCCGCCGTAGTGATCTTGCGGCATGATCCATTCCGAAGCCGCTGCGCGTGGCTGGCTGGAGCAACAGCCAGAATGGAACGCCGAAGCGCGCGAACGCATTGAGCTGTTGATTGCACTGCTGACCGAGGAGAATGCGCGGCAAAACCTCGTTGCGGCGGCCAGCCTGCCGGCGGTCTGGCAGCGGCACATCGTCGATTCGGCGCAGTTGCTGGCATATGTTTCACGTGAAACAGCATCGCCTTGGCTCGATCTGGGTACTGGCGCGGGCTTCCCCGGTCTGGTGATCGCGGCGTTGCGACCCGATGCGGAGGTTGTGATGGTCGAATCCCGCGCGCGACGGGTTGAATGGCTGGAGCGGGCGAGGGCGGCCATGAAGCTGGATCGTGCCAGTGTGGTAGGGTCTCGCCTCGAACTGGTGCCGAGCCGCCAATTCCGCGTCATTTCGGCACGGGCCTTTGCGCCATTGCCCCGATTACTCGAACTATCCGCTCGTTTTTCCACAAAGGACACGCTTTACCTGTTGCCCAAAGGCCGGTCGGCGCAGAATGAATTGGCAGAGCTCACTCGATGGAATCACATGTTCCACGTGGAACAATCGCTGACCGATGCTGATGCGGGGGTGATTGTTGGGCAATTGTTGGGGCCGAAAGGAAGAAAACCGTGATTCGGATGGCGGTCGCAAACCAGAAGGGTGGTGTGGGCAAAACCACGACGGCGATCAATCTGGCCACGGCGCTTGCAGCTACTGGTTCAAAAGTTCTGCTGATCGACCTCGATCCGCAGGGCAATGCTTCGACCGGTATCGGAATCGGCGCACAAGAGCGTGAACGCTCAACCTACGACTTGATAGTGGATCAGGCTCCCCTTGCGACCTGCATCATGCCCACGAGGATCCCCGGGCTCGACATCGTTCCGGCGACGGTCGACCTCTCGGGGGCTGAAGTTGAGCTGGTGTCCGTTGAGAATCGCACTTCCAGGCTTGCTAATGCCCTGGCGCGCGATGCCACGCACGATATCTGCCTGATCGACTGCCCGCCTTCACTCGGCTTGCTGACGCTTAACGCCCTCTGTGCCGCCGATACCTTGTTGGTACCGCTGCAGTGCGAGTTCTTTGCTCTCGAAGGTCTCAGTCAGCTGTTGCAGACCGTCGAACGGGTGCAGCAGCGGTTCAACCCGGATCTGGGCATCATTGGCGTTGCCCTGACGATGTATGACCGGCGCAACCGTCTTACCGACCAGGTCGCTGACGATGTCCGGTCGTGTCTCGGCCCGCTGGTCTTCGAAACGGTCATTCCCCGTAACGTCCGTCTGTCCGAAGCCCCAAGCCACGGCCTGCCGGCGCTGGTTTATGACCATTCGTGCGCTGGTAGCCGCGCTTACATGGCGCTCGCCCGCGAATTGATCGCCCGCCTGCCCGAATCGAGGAAAGCCGCATGAGCGACGACGACTCCACCCCCGCCATTGCGCCCAACAAGAAGAAGCCGTTGGCGCTGGGGCGCGGATTGGGTGCC
>JBIIDJ010000049.1:0-18620 GCA_044238415.1 Novosphingobium sp. | reverse complement strand
CGCGCCATTGCTATCGCGGTTTATGTTACCGGCCAGGGCGGCAAGCCCAATCGCGAGCATCGCATCGCCTCGATTGCCCGGGCTGTTTATGACGGCTACCAGCTCGAAAGCTCCAGCTTGCGGCGTACCGCCTCGCGCTAAACCGCGCGGGCGTGTTGCGGTTTAGTCCGGCAACGTCACACTTGCACACACAGCAAAAGGCGCGCGAGGATTGCTCCTGCGCGCGCCCTGCCCCTCTTCCCGCGGGAAGTGCTTAGAACTCGATCCCGACGCGGGCGTAGAGGTAACGCCCGTTGAAGCCGAATGGCGAGAAGATCGAGAACGGGATGTATTGCTGGTTGGCCGGATAGAATCCACCGATGCTGGCCGGGCGCGCACCAAAGGGCGAACGATCCGGATAGACATCGAACAGGTTATCCGCGCCGATAGCGATGCTGACACGCTCCAGCGGCTTCACCCGCAGCTCCAGATCGGTGATCCACTTGGGGCGGAGGAAGATATCGTCCGGCCCATAGGCGGTCAGGCTGGTCGGATCGGTCAGCGGCGTGGCCGCACCCGGCGAGGTCACCTTGCCATAGCGGGTGCTCCGCGCGGTCAGGCCGAAGATGCCGACATCGCCATCGAGGCTGAGTACGACCTTGTCGCGTGGCTGGCCCTCGGTGAAGCGCAGCCCTTCGACGCGGCCGAACAGGATCAGGCCGGGGATCGTCGCCAGCGGACCAAGCTCGTTCTTGCGGGCCAGGATCTTCTGGGTGTTGTAGTTGTAGGCTGCGGTCAACGTCCACTTACCAACGCCCTCGATCGGCAGGCGCCAGTTGAGCACCGCATCGACGCCCTCGGTGCGGGTGTTGAGGCCGTTGATGAAGAAGCGCGCCGCGCCGACTGAATTGAAACCATTGGCATCGAGTACGGCCTTGACCGCGGCATTGACCGCCGCCGTCCCGCTACCCGCTGCGCCGAGGTTTTCGGTCAGCACGACCCGGTCGTTGATGCGGATATTGTAGTAGTCGACCGTCAGCGTCAGACCGGAGAGCGGGCTGGCGGTGAAGCCGCCCGAAAGGTTGAACGACTTCTCCGGCTTGAGGTCCTTCGAACCCAGTGCCCGGGCAACCGGGCTGTTCACCGCGACCGTCGAAATATCGACCGGCACGCCGGCGATGAAGTTGGTCGAAGTGGTAGTGAAGAACTGCTGGTGCAGCGATGGTGCGCGGAAGCCGTTCGAGATTGAACCGCGCAGCGCGAAGCCCTCTGCGAATTCATAGCGGGCAGCAAACTTGCCGGTCAGGGTCGAGCCGAAGTCCGAATAGTGCTCATACCGGGCGGCGGCCGTGGCGGTCAGCCCGGTGGCCACTTCGGCATCAAGCTCGACATAGCCGGCCACGTTGTGGCGCTTGGCGGAGGTGGCGCTGTTGGTCGGGATGCCGGGGAAGCCCTGGGCCCCGGCCGGTGCGGCGCGGCCTGGGAAGCTGCAGACATTGGTGGCGACAGTGAACACGCCGGACTGGGCGGCGCAATTGGCCGCCGTAGTCACGAACGAGGCGCGGAACATCGGGCCCGTGGCGAAGGACTGGAGCTCACCGGGGCGGATCTCGTACCGCTCGGACCGATACTCCGACCCGAAGGCCAGGGTCAGCGGCCCGGCCAAGCCAACGTCGAATTCGCGGCTGACATCGAGGTTGGCAAGATAGTGGGCATAGGCCAGGCCGCCGGCATCGAACGAGCGCTGGCTGGCAGGACCGAAGCTGGTGTTGAGCGAGCCTTCGACCCGGTAGTCGAAGTTGTTACGACCCCAGGTCAACGACGCGTCCGCGTTCCACTCCCCGGCCGTGGTGCGCAGACCAAGGGTCGCCGCGCGGTCGGTCAGGTCGGACTGGATGAAGGGCAGGAAGCCATCCGGGGTCAGCCCGACAAAGTTGGCGTTGGTGGGCGACGTGTTAGGCGCCAGCACGGAAAAGTCGCGGTTGGCGGCGGCGTTGGCCGAACGGTAGTTGGCAGCGCTGATCGAATCGCGCTGGTTGAAGCTGGCAAAGCCATAGAGCTCAAACGAATCGCCGACCGGCACGCCCAGGTTGGCGAACAGGATGAAATCGTCCGCCTTCGGATCGCCGAAACGGAACTGCAAGCGGTTGAAGCTGACTTCACGCGGATCCCAGGTCGTCGCAGTCGGACGGATGTAGTTGGGACGCAGGTCGAAGCCCTGGCGGTTGGTATTGCCGCGGCGGCGATACTCGGCCGTGAAGTTGATGTAGCCATCTTCGACCCCGAAGAACGGCAGGCCGACGTTGGTGGCGATCGAATAGCTCTCGCCATCGCTGACCTGGCGCTCGCCATCGGTAACCGCAGCGAAATAGCGGTTGTCGATCGGATCAAGCGATGGCGCCCCGCCGGTCAGGGCCAGGCCAGTGACGTTGGCAACCCCGGAAATCGTGGTGTCATACTTGCCATAGGAGATCGAGGCGCGGCCACCCTCGCTGGCTTTCTTGAGGCGAACGTTGATCACCCCGGCGATCGCATCCGAGCCATATTGCGAGGAAGCGCCATCGCGCAGCACTTCAATCCGGTCGATCGCCAGCGCGGGGATTGCGTTCATGTCAACTGCGGCCGAACCGCGGCCGACGGTACCGTTGATGTTGAGCAGGGCCGAGACGTGGCGGCGCTTGCCGTTGATCAGCACCAGCGTCTGGTCGGGACCAAGGCCGCGCAAAGTGGCCGGGCGCAGCGCATCCGACCCGTCCGCGATGGCCGGCTGCGGGAAGTTGAAGCTGGGCACCAGCTTGTTGAGGATTTTGTTCGTTTCGACCTGACCGCCCTCGGTCAGCGTCTCACCCGAGAGCACGTCTACCGGCACCGGCGAATCTTCCACTGTGCGGGCTGTGGACCGGGTGCCGGTAACGATGATGACTTGCTCTTCCGCGGCTCCATCGGCGCTGTCCTGCGCCATGGCCGGCACGGTGAGAGGCAGGGTGGAAAGCGAAGCAAGCAGGGTAAGGCGCAGATTCGATTGCATGAAATATCCCCTTTGGCGGACCCGTTGCGCGACTAGGAACTCCATCGCGCGTTAACCGCCAAGGCTCTAGGCCTTCCGGTACTTTTCGCCAAGCCATAGGGCCGGCAGCGCACGAATTGTGCGCTGCCTGTGGCATGCTGGTAACGCCTGCTATTTGGGGAACAGCGCGCGCCGCGGGCCGAGATAGCCGAACAGGTAGGCGCCGACCTTGCGCATCTGGATCTCCTCGGCCCCTTCCGTGATCCGGTAGCGGCGGTGGTGGCGATAGATGTGCTCGAACGGCTTGTGCCGCGAATAGCCAATCCCGCCGTGGACCTGCATGGCCCGGTCCGCCGCTTCGCAAACCAGCCGGTTGGCCCAGTAATTGCACATCGAGACCTTGTCGGACATGGTCTTCTCGATCTCCGCGTGGGGCATGTTGTCCATATCCCACGCGGTCTTGTAGATCAGCAGGCGCAGCATCTCGCACTGGGTCGCAAGTTCGACCAGCGGGAACTGGATAGCCTGGTTGCGCGCCAGTTCCTCACCAAACGGCTTACGCTCGCGGGCATATCTGACGGACTCTTCTATGCAGAAGGTTGCCGCACCAAGTGACGAGGCGGCCTGCCGGATGCGATTCTGATGCACAAAGCTCTGCGCCAGCGCCAGTCCGAGACCTTCCTGCCCGAGCAGCGCCGTTTCCGGCACCCAGACATTGGTGACGCTAAGCCGCGGGTGGTCGGTCGGCATGTTGAAGGTCCAGAGATACTCCTCGATCTCCAGCCCCGGTGTCGGATTGGGCACCAGGAAGCAGGAAATGCCGCGGGCATCGCCGTCCTTGCCATCGGTTCGCGCAAACATGGCGCAATGGGTGGCAACGTGCATGCCGGTAATCCACATCTTGCGCCCGTCGATCCGCCAGCCAGGCACCCCGTCGCGCGTCTCGCGCACAGCCCGCGTTTCCATGTGGGTGGCATCGGAACCATGATCGGGTTCGGTCAGGCCGAAGGCGACGCGCCGCTTGCCCTCAAACCCGCCCAGGATGAATTCTCGCTTCTGCTCCTCGGTGCCCCACTGCTCGAACATCTCGACGAAAGGGAAATTGCCGACAATCGAGTGTTCATTCTGCAGATCGTTGTGCAGCCCCAGCCCCTTGGCCGCAAAGCGGTCACGGATCACGGCCATCCAAAGGTTGGAGCCATCCTTGCCGCCGTACTTCTTCGGGGCGGAAAAGCGCCAGTGGCCCGCCTTGTCCGCGCGGCGGCGGGCCTCGCCCAGCAGCTGTTCCCAGTCGTGGCGCGGCAGGCCGCCGTTCTCGAAATCGGTCCGGGCCCATTCGCGACGGTGATCGAAGAAGCGGATATTGTCATCCTGCTGCTCGAGCGGCTTGATCTCGGCGGCGATGAAGGCGTCAAGTTCTTCGAGGTAAGCGACCAGATCGGCGGGCAGCGCAAAATCCATCAGACGGTTCCTTCCCGGGTTTCCCATTGCGCGCGGGCCTGAGCCAGCGCGGGATATTTCGGCATGTCGGCGGCAAGCTTGTCCAGCGCCATCCGGCGCAGGCGGGCGAGCAGGCCCGGCGTGGCCAGATCGGCACGGCCGACCATGATATCTGCCGTCAGCGCAGCATCCGTGGCGAGCGGACGCTGTTCGATCTCGCGCGCGACGATGCCCAGCGCATTGCGCGCGACCGCCAGGTCGAACTTGCCGCGGCCAGAGACCAGCGGCTTGATATCGTTCGCCAGCCATTCGGAAATCGCGGTGAGCATCTCGGCCCCGCTGGGCTCGCCAGTGCCAGGCTGGAGCGGCTCGGTTGCCGGCGGCAGGGGCCGATTGCGTTCAGCCTCCGGGGCCAGGTCTTGGAGCAACAGCAGCAGGTCGAGCTCCTGCTCGGCGGTGCGGCGGGCGACCACCACGCGCTCAACCGAGCGGTCGTGCCCGGCGCGCCAGAACCCGCCCATCTGCAGGCAGCCAAGCGCCCACCAGAAGGTGCGGTAGATCGTCCAGAACCGGAACCGGGCCGGATCGAAGGTTTCGCCGCCCGCTTGTTCGTAGGCCCGCGCCAGTTCCTCGATCGAGGTCAGGCCATAGCCGGGCCGGTCGGGGCGGGAAAAGCGCCAGACTGTCATGCAGCCAAAGGCCAGATCCTCATGCCAATCCCCCAGATGGGCCAGTTCCCAGTCGAGCACACCGGTAAGCCGGCCCTGCTCGAACATCAGATTGCCGAGCCGGAAATCGCCATGGACCAGCCGTGGAGTGACCGGCGGCGGGAGGTTGGCCTCCAGCCATTTCAGCGCAAGGGCCAGGATCGGGCGATCTCCGCCATAGGTCAGGAAGCGGCTGCGCAGTTCGCCCAGTGCCGCTGCAGTGTCCATCACCGGCACGGGAATGCCGCTGCAATCGGTCCGGTGCACGGCCACCAGTTCGCGGGCAATATCGTGGATCGCGACTGCCGGATCGGCTTCGGCGAGGAAAGCGTTGGGATCGGGAGAGCCCGATATCGCCCGCATGACATAGCCCGACCCGATGCCGTCGCCGGGTTCAAGCGAGACCAGCACTTCGGGCGCCATCACCCCGGCAGCACGGGCAGCACCGATCACCTGAACCTCGCCAGCATGATCGAGCGGGCGTCCGGCCATCATCTCGAGCGAGGGGGCGCGGCGCAGCACGAGCACATCAGGCCCGGAACGGAACCGCCAGCTTTCCATGTTGGCTCCGCCCGACAGCCGCTCAAGCTGTTCGGGCCGAGACCGGCCGGTCCGCGCCAGCGCACGGGCCAGTCCTGCTGTCAGCTCATCCACGCCCTTCATGCAATCAAGGTGCCGAGCCGCCTGCGCCAATGCAAGCGCAATTTAATCGATCGCTTAAACCGCCGACAAAAGAAAAGGGCGCGAAGGTTGCCCCTCGCGCCCCGATCTTTGCCGTGCGGCGAAGATTACATCTTCTTGGCAGCGTCCGAAGCAGCAGCAGCAGCGGCGTCAGCAGCGCCCGAAGCGGCAGCAGCAGCGTCGGTGGCAGCGTCCGAAGCGCCAGCAGCGGCGTCGGTGGCAGCGGCAGCGGCGTCGGTGGCAGCGGCAGCAGCTTCGGTGGCGGCGTCGGTAGCGGCGGCAGCGGCGTCGTCAGCCTTTTCCTGCGAGCAAGCGGCGAGAGCGAGAGCGGCGCCAGCGGCGAGAATGATCTTGCGCATGAATGGTATTCCTTGAACAGCGAGTGGACCACGCACGAATGCCCCAGCACAGGCAGGGGCAGCCGAACGGAAAGCCAACCTTATCGGTAGACTTCACCCCGACAATTAGTGCGCTTCGCCGAGCGATGCAAGCGATTGTCGCAACGCACCGGCAAAGCCTGTGCATTTCCTGCGGATTCCAGTGTTGCCAGACGATTGTGGCAACGGCGTGACGCTCCGAATCAAGGGTCGAATCTACGCTGATTCGCGCCCTTACGCGCCGCGCCAGGGCCTGCTAGCGTGAGCCGGATGAAGCCCAAGCAACACCTCTATCTGGTCGATGGATCGGCCTATATCTTCCGCGCCTATCACCGCCTCCCGCCGCTGACCAACCCGGCCGGCGTGCCGGTGGGCGCGGTCTATGGCTATACCACGATGCTGTGGCGGCTGGCCGAGGATCTCAACAAAGCCGACGGACCGACGCACCTGGCGGTGATCCTCGATGCTTCGGGCCAGTCGTTCCGCAATGACATCTATGCCGATTACAAGGCCAACCGCCCGCCACCGCCCGAAGACCTGAAACCGCAGTTCCCGCTGATCCGCGATGCCACCCGCGCCTTCAGCCTACCCTGCATCGAGGAACAGGGCCTCGAAGCAGATGACCTGATCGCCTCCTATGCCCGGGCCGCCACCGAGCGCGGCTGGGACGTGACCATCGTTTCCTCTGACAAGGACCTGATGCAGCTGGTCGGCAAGTGCCCGTCCGCCGCTGGCGGTGAAGCCTGCATCGACATGCTGGACACGATGAAGAACCTGCGGATTGACGTGCCGGAAGTGGTCGAGAAGTTCGGCGTCCCGCCTGAACTGGTCGGCGACGTGCTGGCGTTGATGGGCGATTCGGTGGACAATGTGCCCGGCATTCGCGGGATCGGCCCCAAGACCGCGACCAAGCTGATCCAGGAACACGGCAGCCTGGAAGCCGCGCTGGCCGCTGCGCCAGGGATGAAGCCATCCAAGCTGCGCGACAGCCTGATCGAGCATGCCGACATGGCGCGGCTCAGCCGGGTGCTGGTGGCGCTCAAGGAAGATTGCCAGCTGCCGATGGCGCTCGACGACATGAAGCTGGAGGCCATTCCGCCCGCGCCGCTCACCACCTTTCTTGAGGAGCACGGCTTCACCAGCCTGCTCAAGCGGCTTGACGGCGGACGCGGCAGTCCCGATCGGCCAACCCAGCTGAACCCGGCCAAGCCGGTCCAGGCGGGTGCCCCGGCCAGTGCCAGCGGCAACCGCCAGCCAGCGCCGGACTGGCCCGCGATCGACCGCAGCCGCTATGCCTGTGTCCAGACGCTTGAGGCGCTGGACGCCTGGATTACCCGGGCCTTTGCCGCGCGGATCGTGGCCTTCGACACTGAAACCACCGCACTCGATGCCATGCAAGCCGATCTGGTTGGCGTGAGCCTGGCCTTGGGGCCGGGCGATGCCTGCTATATCCCGCTGGGCCACGGCGGCACGGACATGTTTGCCGAAAAACCGGTGCAGGTACCGCGCGACCAGGCATTGGCCCGGCTTAAGCCGCTGCTGGAAAGCGACGCCGTGCTCAAGGTCGCGCAGAACGGCAAGTACGACCTCACCATACTGGCCCGCGTCGGCATCATGGTGGCCCCGCTCGAGGATACGATGGTCATGAGCTTTGACCTTGATGCCGGGCGGAGCGAGGACGGGATCGGCGGCGGGCATGGCATGGACGAACTGTCCACCCGCCACCTCGGCCACACGGCGCTGGCCTTCAAGGACCTCTGCGGCACTGGCAAGAAGGCGATTTCCTTTGCCGAAGTCCCGCTCGATCGCGCGACGGAATATGCTGCCGAGGATGCCGAGGTAACCTGGCGGCTTCACGCGCTGCTCAAGCCACGCCTGTCGGCAGAAGCGGCCAGCCGGGTCTACGAACGGGTCGACCGGCCGCTGGTGCCGGTCGTGGCGCAGATGGAACGCCACGGCATCAAGGTCGACCGTGAACGGCTGGCGGGCCTGTCGGCTACGTTTGCCGAGGAAATCGCCAAGCTGGAAACCGAGATTCACGGCATCGCCGGCCAGCCATTCACCATCGGCAGCCCCAAGCAGCTGGGCGAGATCCTGTTCGACAAGTTGGGCTACAAGGGCGGCAAGAAGGGCAAGACCGGCCAGTATTCGACGGATCAGGGCGTGCTGGAACGACTGTCAGGCGAAGGCGCGACAATTGCTGACAAGGTGCTGGAGTGGCGCCAGCTCTCAAAGCTGCGCAGCACCTATACCGAAGCGTTGCAGGCGGCGATCAACCCGCGGACGGGCCGCGTCCACACCAGCTACAGCCTGGTTGGGGCACAGACCGGGCGGCTCTCTTCGACCGAACCCAACCTGCAGAACATCCCGATCCGCACCGAGCTGGGCCGGCAGATTCGCGATGCCTTTGTCGCCGAACCCGGCAATGTCCTGCTGGCGGCGGACTATAGCCAGATCGAACTGCGGCTGGCAGCCCACATGGCCGATGTCCCTGCGTTGAAGGAAGCCTTTGCCCATGGCGAAGACATCCATTCACGCACTGCGATGGAAATGTTCGGGGAGGTCAACCGCGATACCCGCGGCCGCGCCAAGACCATCAACTTCGCGATCCTTTACGGCATTTCGCGCTGGGGGCTGGCAGGGCGGCTGGGCGTCTCCTCCGACGAGGCCCAGGCAATGATCGACCGCTATTTCGAGCGCTTCCCGGGCATCCGCCACTATATTCACTCGACGCTCGAGAGTGTGCGGGAAAAGGGTTATTCGGAAACACTGTTCGGACGGAAGTGCTGGTTCCCGCGGATCAATTCCAACAACCCGAACGAACGCGCCGGATCGGAACGGGCCGCGATCAATGCCCCGATCCAGGGCACCTCGGCCGACATCATCAAGCGCGCCATGGCGCGGATGATGCCGGCCCTGCACGAAGCGGGCCTGGGCCACGTGCGGATGCTGCTCCAGGTCCACGACGAACTGGTCTTCGAGCTGCCCGAAGCCGACGTTGCGGCTGCGAGCAAGGTGATCGAAGCCGTGATGGCGGGCGCTGCCGAACCGGCGGTCAAGCTGTCGGTCCCGCTCGGCGTCGAAATCGGCACCGGTCCAAGCTGGGGGGCAGCGCACTAGCGGCGGCGCCCTCCCTAACTGTGCTTCTTGTCCCGCGCCGGGCTGACCATGCCGGGTACCACGAAGCCGATCTGATTCGGCACGATTGCGGCGACCTGTTTCTTTAGCTCGCCTTTGATCTTGAGGTATTCAGTCTCCATTTCGGGCGTAACCGTGGCGCGCGAGGCGGCAAGCGCTACCTTGAAGTCGGCGCCGGTTACCTTCTTGGCGCCCGCCCCGTCACGGCGGATCGCAGCCAGGCCAGCACGGCGCACCACATCTTCCAGGTCGGCGCCAGTGAACCGCTCGGTCTCGCGCGCGATGGCACTGAGATCGACATCCTTGGCCAATGGCATCCGGCCGGTGTGGATCTTCAGGATATGCTCGCGCCCGGCGGCATCGGGCGTGCCGACATAGACCAGCTCGTCCAGTCGGCCGGGGCGCAGCAGGGCCGGATCGACCAGCATCGGCCGGTTGGTCGCGCCGATCACGATCACGGATGAGAGCTCCTCCATCCCGTCCATCTCGGCCAGCATGGTATTGACCACCCGGGCAGTAACCTGCGGCTCATTGCCACTCGACCCGCGCGCGGGGACCAGACTGTCAATCTCGTCGATGAAAATCACGCAAGGGGCGACCTGGCGGGCACGGGCGAACAGCCGGGCGATCTGCTGCTCGCTTTCACCGTACCATTTGGACAGCAGATCGCTGCTCTTGATCGCGATGAAGTTCGCTTCGCTTTCCTTGGCAACGGCCTTGGCCAGCAAGGTCTTGCCAGTGCCCGGCGGGCCATAGAGCAGGAAGCCCTTGGCCGGGCGGATGCCAAGCCGGCGGAATGCGTCGGGATGCTTGAGCGGCAGCTCGATCCCTTCCTTCAGGCGCTCCTGCGCCTCGTCGGCGCCGCCGATATCGGCCCAGCCAAGATTCGGCACCTGGACCATCACCTCGCGCATGGCCGAGGGCTGGACCCGCTTTAACGCCTCAAGGAAGTCCTCACGGGTAACGCACAGGTCCTCCAGCACTTCGGCGGGAATGGTCTGCGCCTCCAGATCGAGCTGCGGCATGATCCGCCGCACGGCCTCGATCGCAGCCTCGCGGGCCAGGGCGGCAAGATCGGCCCCAACAAAGCCGTGCGTGGTCCGAGCCAGTTCGTCGAGATCGACACCTTCGCCCAGCGGCATGCCGCGGGTGTGGATGCCCAGCACTTCGCGTCGGCCATGCTCATCCGGCACGCCGATCACGATCTCCCGGTCAAACCGGCCGGGACGGCGCAGGGCCTCGTCAATCGCGTCGGGACGATTGGTGGCGGCAATAACGACAATGTTGGAGCGCGCATGGAGCCCGTCCATCAGGGTCAGCAGCTGGGCAACCAGGCGCTTTTCGGCCTCGCCCGGGGAGCCCGACCGCTTGGGCGCGATCGAATCGATCTCGTCGATGAAGACGATCGAAGGCGAAGCCTTGGCCGCTTCCTCGAATACCTCGCGCAGGCGTCGCTCACTCTCGCCATAGGCCGAACCCATGATCTCCGGCCCGTTAATCGTGAAGAAGCTGGCCTCGCTCTCATTGGCGACCGCCTTGGCCAGGCGGGTCTTGCCGGTTCCTGGCGGGCCATGCAGCAATACGCCCTTCGGCGGATCAACGCCCAGGCGGGTGAACAATTCGGGATAGCGCAGCGGCAGCTCGACCATTTCGCGCAGCTGCCGGATCGTATCGCCCATGCCGCCAACGTCATCGTAATTGACATCGCCGCGGCTGCCACGCGCTTCCTCGAATTCCTCGCGCAGCTCGACCTCGGTGTTCTCGTCGATATGGACGATCCCCTTGGGGCTGGTCGAGACGACGGTCAGGCGGATCTGGGTGAGGGCAAAGGCCGGCGCATTCAGCATCCGGGCGACTTGCGGCGGCATGTCCCGCACCGGAGTCTGTCCCGTGGTTGCCACCAGGTCCCCCGCCACGAGCGGCCGCCCGAAGAAATTGCGCTTGAGCGCCTGGCCCGGCCCCTGGAGACGCATGTCCTTCTGGGCCGGGGCAAAGACCACGCGGCTGGCGGGACGGCTTTCCGCCTTGCTGACCTGGACGTGATCACCGGAGCCGACCCCCGCATTGGCGCGCTGCAGCCCGTCGAGGCGAATTACGTCGAGCCCTTCATCTTCGGCATAGGCCAGCACGGCGCGCGCGGCCGTGGCGCGCTTGCCATCGATCGCGACCACGTCGCCCTCGGTGATGCCCAGCTGGCCCATGGCCGACTTGGGCAGGCGGGCGATGCCCTGACCGCTCTCTTCCTGGCGCGCCGCGGCGACTTGCAGGCGCACGGCCCTGATTTCGGTGCTGGTTTCGCTGTCGGCCATGCGTCCCATCCTGACTGCGGCCCGGCGAGCGGGCCTTCACCAGAAAGCTAGGAACGATGTCCCGCGATGGGAAGTGCCGGATAGCAGAGAATAATTCCGGGCCGGTCCGCAGAGCATGTGCCTGCTCAACCGCGCAGCGAAAAAAAGGCCCGGACGTCGCCGTCCGGGCCATGAAAGTTTTGGGAGAGGATGCCTGAAAGGCAGACTCTAAATGGTGCAGTGCCGCATTTTGTGCAAGTGCGAAAAGCGCATTTCGTGTTGCGTAATTTGCAACATATGTTCAGCCAAGCGCAAGGCCCATTGGAATCGTGACCTTTTCCGGCCGCGTCTTTATCTCAACTATATCGCTTGACGTAGCGTCGCACGCTGAAATTGTGCACCGCGGCATTCACGTTCAATGTGCCATCAGCAGCGGCGGAGCCGTCAGCTCGTCAAGAAAGAACCGGGTGACCCCGCCAAACAGGAACTCCCGCAGACGGCTGTGACCATAGGCGCCCATCACCAGTAGTCCGGCACCGCATCCTGCCACTTCTGCGGCGAGCGTTTCCTCAACCGAACTGCCGCTGGCCAGTTCGACCAGTTCGGCCTTGATGCCGTGGCGCGAGAGATACCGCAGCGCCTCGGTCGGCGGGAAGCCTTTGGCCTCATCCGTCAGCACGGTGACCACCCGCACGCTGCTGGCCTGGGCCAGCAACGGCACTGCCGCCTTGAGCGCGCGCGCAGCCTCGCTGCCGCCGTCCCAGGCTATACAGGCCGTATCGAGCGGCACGCGCAAGGCCGCTCCATCGGGCAGGACCAGCACCGGGCAAGAGGCGGCCAGCGCCAGATCCCCGGCCAGACCGCTGGAACGGCTGACCACGACAAGGTCGGCCAGATCGGCTGATCGGGCAAGCGCCTCGACCCGTGGCAGTTCGGACTGGGCAACATCGAACGGCACATCGTCACGTTCGAGCCGGTCTCCCAGCGCGGCTGCAAGCGCGTCATCCGCCTTCAGCGCGGCTTCCAGTGCCTCACGGGCCAGGACTGCACCGCCATAGGGATCGACCGTAACGAACTGGTCAACCGGGGTATCGACCAGCACCGTAAGGTGCCCGCCGCTGAGCCGAGCAATGTCCATCGCCGTGTCGAGCCGGTCCCCCATGGCCGGATCGCGGCCTCCCTGTACCAGGATTGATCGCATGACCTGTCTCCTTTCATGTCGCCATGCTGCGCCCGATGGCGCACCGCGTCCATGATCAAGGTCAAATTGTCGCGCTTGCCACCCGCCGGGCTATCCGCCACTGCAATCGCAAAACTACAGGGAGTGGATCATGGCGAGCCAGTATGCAGCGGTGATTTTCGATTTCGGGGGCGTCATCACTGCCTCGCCGTTTGAAGCGTTCAACCGGCTGGAGGCAGAGCGCGGACTGCCGCAGGATTTCATCCGCCAGGTCAACGCCACCAATCCTGACAGCAATGCCTGGGCCCTGTTCGAACGGGCCGAGATCGACGCCACCCGCTTCGACGCGCTGTTCGCGGCAGAGGCCGAGGCATTGGGCCATGCGCTGGACGGCGCCTCGGTGCTGGCAGTCCTGTCGGGTTCGATACGGCCCACCATGGTCACCGCGCTCGACCTGCTGAAGCGCGAAGGCTATCGCCTGGCCTGCATCACCAACAACGTACCAGCGGGCCACGGCGCGGGCATGGCCCGCAGCGGCGATGCCAAGGACGCCTACGAACAGGTCTTCGCCCGGTTCGAACACGTGATCGAAAGCAGCAAGGCCGGGGTGCGCAAACCCGATCCCAGGATCTACCTCATGATGTGCGAGCACCTGGGGCTGGAGCCAGCCCAATGTGTCTACCTCGATGACCTGGGCATCAACTGCAAGCCAGCCGCGCAGCTCGGCATGGCCGCAATCAAGGTGGTGAGCGGTGAGCAGGCACTGTCAGACCTCGGCACCTTGCTGAGGCTCGAGCTGACCACCTAAAACTTGCATTCCATGCAACCACGAGAGCGTCGGTTGCAATTGCCTTGTCGCCCTGATTTCCCTAGCGGAATTGCATCCTTCAGGGCAGGGAGCGGGAATGAACAAGCTTTATCCGGATGCGGCGGCGGCACTCGACGGTCTGCTGCGCAACGATCTGCACATCGCCTGTGGCGGCTTCGGCCTCTGCGGCATTCCCGAACGCCTGCTTGACGCCGTGCGTGACAGCGGGGTCTCCGGCCTGACGTTCTATTCCAACAATGCCGGGATCGACAACGAAGGCATCGGCAAGCTGCTGCGCACGCGGCAGGTTAAAAAGATGGTCTCCAGCTACGTTGGCGAAAACAAGGAATTCGAGCGCCAGTACCTCTCGGGCGAGCTGGAAGTCGAATTCTGCCCGCAAGGGACGCTGGCGGAGCGGATGCGCGCCGGTGGCGCCGGCATCCCCGGGTTCTACACCAAGACCGGCGTCGGCACGCTGGTGGCCGAAGGCAAGGAGAGCAAGGTGTTCGACGGCGAGGAGTATATCCTCGAACGCGGAATCTTTGCCGACCTGGCCCTGGTCAAGGCCTGGAAGGCTGACACCACCGGCAATGTCGTGTTCCGCAAGACTGCCCGCAACTTCAACGTGCCTGCTGCCACCTGCGGCAAGATCTGCGTGGTCGAGGTGGAAGAGATCGTCGAACCCGGCCAGCTCGATGCCGATGCGATCCACCTGCCGGGCGTCTATGTCCAGCGGCTGATCGTGGGCAGCCCTTATGACAAGAAAATCGAATTCCGCACCACTCGCAGCACGGATGTCGGCTGATGACCAAGCATGATGGAATCGCCCAGGGCTGGAGCCGCGATCAGATGGCTGCCCGCGCCGCGCAGGAACTGCGCGACGGTTACTACGTCAACCTGGGGATCGGCATCCCGACGCTGGTCGCCAATCACGTCCCCGCCGGGATCACGGTCACGCTGCAATCGGAAAACGGGATGCTGGGGATCGGCCCCTTCCCGACCGAGGACGAGGTTGACGCCGACCTGATCAATGCCGGCAAGCAGACGATCAGCGAACTGCCGCATTCGGCCTATTTCGATAGCGCCCAGTCCTTCGCCATGATCCGCGGCGGCAAAATCGATCTGACCGTGCTGGGCGGGATGGAAGTGTCCGAACAGGGTGACATCGCCAACTGGATGGTGCCTGGCAAGATGATCAAGGGCATGGGCGGGGCAATGGACCTTGTCGCCGGGGTCAAGAAGATCATCGTGGTGATGGAACACTGCGCCAAGGACGGCACCCCCAAGTTCATTCCCGAATGCACGCTGCCGCTGACCGGGCGCAATGTGGTGGACATGGTGATCACCGACCTCGCCGTGTTCCAGCGGCCGGATCACCAGTCGCCCTTCCGCCTGATCGAGCTGGCGCCCGGCGTGACGGCCGAGGAAGTGGCAGAGAAGACGACCGCGCATTACGCCGCTTAACCGACTGGTTAAACGGGCTTGCAGCGGGCCTTTCCCCGCGCAATGATCGCTCCCAACGAGGGAGAGATTCATGGATAATGCCGTTTGCCGCCTGACCGGCTGCGAGTTTCCGCTGTTTGCCTTCAGTCACTGCCGCGATGTCGTCGTCGCGGTCAGCAAGGCGGGCGGATTCGGAGTACTGGGCGCAACCCGCTTTACGCCCGAACAGCTTGAGGAAGAGCTGGCCTGGATTGACGAGCATATCGACGGCGCGCCCTATGGTGTTGACGTGCTGGTGCCCGAGATTGTCGATCCGCGTGTGGCCGAATTCCACGACAATGAGGAGCGCGCAGCCGCGATCTCCGACCAGCACCGCCAGTTCACCGCCGAACTGCTGAAGCAGTACGGGGTGGAAGTCTCGCCCGAGGAGGTGGTCCGTTACGAAGGCCGGGCCGGGATTACGCCGGAGAACGGCTATGCCCAGATGGAAGTGGCCTTTCGCCATCCGATCAAGCTGATTGCCAATGCCCTGGGCATCGCCCCGCCCCGGATGATTGCCGAAGGCAAGGCGCGCGGCGTACCCGTGGCGGCCCTGGTTGGCGCCAAGGAGCATGCCCTGCGCCAAGCCGCCGCCGGAGTGGACATCATCGTCGCGCAAGGGACCGAGGCCGGCGGCCATTGCGGTGAAGTTTCAACCCTGGTGCTGATCCCCGAAGTGGTCCGTGCGTTGAAGGGAGCAGGCTATGACATTCCGGTACTGGCTGCCGGAGGGATCATGACCGGCGCGCAAATGGCCGGGATGATGGCTGCCGGGGCGCAGGGTGCCTGGACCGGGTCGGTATGGCTGGCCACGACCGAGGCCGAAACCAGCGAGGCCTTCCGCGAAAAGATGATCGCCGCCCGCAGCCGCGACACGGTCCGCAGCCGCAGCCGCACCGGCAAACCCGCGCGCCAGCTCAAGACCGCCTGGCACGAGGCCTGGGACAGTGCGCAGGGGCCGGGACCGCTGCCGATGCCGCTGATGGGCATGGTTTCCGAGCCGGCCTTCCAGCGGATTGAGAAATCGGTGGTGAATGGCAATGAGGCGGCACGCGACCTGGTCAGCTACTTCGTCGGCCAAGGGGTTGGCCTGGTCGACCAGGTGCGCAGCGCCCGCGGCGTGGTGCAGGATTTCCGCGAGGAATTCATCGAGGCCGTGGCCGAGCTTAACGGCATGCTCGGCTAAGCAATGGCCTACACCCTGATCACCGCGAACCGGAACTACTCCAGCTGGTCACTGCGCCCCTGGCTGCTGATGAAGGCGTTGGGCATTCCCTTCACCGATCGCTTCGAACCCTTCACCAAGCCAGACAATTACGAGGACTTCCGCAAGTTCTCTCCCACCGGCCAGGTACCGCTGCTGATCGATGGGGCGCGCACGGTGCCGGATTCGCTGGGCATCACGCTCTATCTGGCCGACCGGCACGAAGGGGTCTGGCCGGCCGATCCCGAAGCGCGGATCTTTGCCATGGGCGCGGCCTGCGAAATGCATGGCGGCTTTGGCCACCTGCGTAATGATTGCACGATGAACGTGGGCGTGCGTGTCACCCCCAAACCGATGAGCGTCGGCCTGCAGCGCAACGTCATGCGCGTGCGGGAGATTTTCGAGGAAGGCTTGGCCAGGTTCAACGGCCCGTGGTTGGCCGGCAGCACCTTCAGCGCAGTCGATGCCTTCTATGCCCCCGTCGCTTACCGCATCCGGACTTATGGTCTGGACGTCGGCAAGGGGCAGGCCTGGGTCGACCACGTCCTGGCGCATCCGGCCATGCAGCAATGGGAAGCCGAAGCCCTGGCCGAGCAGTGGCGCGAGGAATCGCATGAAGCGGAACTGGCTGCGGCAGGCACGATCACCGCCGATTATCGCCAGCGCGGATAGCTTGACGTTCAGCCTTCCGCCAGGCCGCCCAGCACTTCGCGCAGCGGGTCGAGCCACTGTGAATAGGGCCGCCAGATTTCCATGCCATCGCGATTGAGCGGCCGGCGGACCTGTTCGCTGCTGGGGGTACGCACCACCCGGTCAAGCTTGTGGAAGTCGCGCAGGCGGTCATCCCAGTCGAGCCCCAGATAGGCGAGTGCGGGACCGAGCTCCGCCTCTTGGTTCTCAACCAGACCGCTATAGCTGAGGTGGTGGATCATGCCGGGTGCAGCGCGGTCGAAATGGTCCATCAGGCGCACATAGTCGACATAACACTGGCCGACATCGCGCAGTGCGAATGAGGCGGCATGGGCCGCGCCGAATGACATCGAGAAGTTCGAAAAACAGCAGTCCATCGCCGGGCGACGGATATCGATGAAGCGTGCCTGTGGCAGGATCCGCCGGATGAACAGCACGTTGCTCCAGTTCTGGGGCAGCTTGTCGATGAAGTAGGGCCGGTCCGTCTGGCGGTGCAGGCGGGCGCGGGCGAGATAGTCCTGCCCGAGCATAGTGGCCTGCTCGTCTGTCATGGCAGCAATCGCCTGCGGCACGGTGATCGGCCCCCGGCGCGTGGCGATTTCCATGTAGGACCGCATGATGGCCGGGATATAGGCCAACTCGCCGGCCGGCTCGATCGCCGGATGGCTCCCCAGCATCTGCTCCAGCAGGGTCGAGCCAGACCGCGGCAAACAGATGATGAATATTGGACGGTCGGTGCCGTTGGGCAGGTCCGGCAGCCGCTGGAGAAAGGCGGCATCGACCACCCGCTCAACCTCGGCCACCTCGTCGGTCAGCTCGGTGGCATCATAGCCGATGCTTTCCGCCCGCAGCTGGTTGCCTGCGCTGTAATGATCGAAGGCGGCCTTGAATTCGCCGCGATCGTGCCGGGCGCGACCCAAGGCGAAGTGCAGCGGTGAGATGTTCCGCTCATCAACCGCGATCGCCAGGGCAGCTTCCATCACTGCGATATCGGCGTCGGTCAGCACCTTGCGCTTGATCCCGCCGAGGCCCCACCATGCCTCGCCAAAACCGTCGTCGATGGCAATCGCCTCGCGGTAGGCAGCGACAGCCTCGTCGACCCGGCCGGCCGAGCGCAGCCCGTGACCATAGCCAAGCCATGCGCCCAGTGAGCGCGGCTCATCGATCACCAGCTGATGCTTGATCGCCAGGGATTCCTCATGCCGACCCATGCGCTCGAGCAGGTTGGCATGAAGCCCGCGCAGGTCCTGATCGCCACGCTCGTTGATCAGGCGGCGGGCATAGGCCTCGGCGACTTGCAACCGGTCCTGCTGGCTGTAGACCGTGGCCAGCGTCCGGTGCAGTTCGGCGCTGTTTTCGCCGCGCGTCAGGGCGCGGCGCAGGAAGTGCTCGGCCTGGCCCAGTGCGCCAGTGTGGAATGCCAGCAGGCCAAGCTGCGCCAGACCCTGCGGTTCGTCCGGCACTTCGCGCAGGTGGGCAATCAGAAGCTGCGCGGCCTGATCGTTGTTACCCTGCTCGCGCAGGCGGATCGCCTCCGAGACGCGGGGGTAGATCCGGGTGGAAACGGTTGGTTGCATTAGCCCTGGCCAGCGGCAGGATAGCCCAGCACTGTTCTAAGGCCGGGTGCATGGTAATCGAC
>JBIIDJ010000005.1:0-56136 GCA_044238415.1 Novosphingobium sp. | reverse complement strand
CGGTGGCGCAGACCGTCTATGACTTCTATCATCCGGGTGGGTGAGGGCGCAGCGCTTCAACTTCCCGCATCACCGCGTCGATCCGGCGATTGCGGCGCAGCACGTGGGGAGCCAGCGCCCCAAGGCCCGCATAGCTCAGCGCGGGCAAGAGCCGCCCGCTGGCCACCGCCAGGGTCATGCCCGCCGGAGACAGCCCGGCCAGTGCACAAACCAGCACTGCCAGGCGCGGCGGCCAGGGCAGCATGGCAAATCCGGCCAGCGCCCAGAGGCCGTAGCTTTCCAGCGCCGCCAAAACCTTGGCTGCTTGCCCAGGATCGCTGGCGGAACCGGACAACATCTGGACCAAACCGCTCCCCCAATACTGGATTGCCGCTGCAACCAGTCCCGCCCCGATGCCGGTGGCCAGGGCAAAGGTAAGGGCGAGAGCCAGCCACCGGCGCGGCAGGCTGAGCGCGAGGCCGGTGAGCAACATCTGGTTAGGGAGGAAGGGCAGGGCATAGTCAGCCATCGGGAACAGCGCGGTGAAGGGCAGGAACCAAGGCCGGTCTGCCTTGCGTTCCAGGGCAAAGATCGACCGTGCGGCCCGCGACGGCTGGTCAGGCATTGCGCATCAGGCGGTCTGCGAGGCTGGGCGAGAGACCCTGGACGATCCGCAGCACGCGGGAGAGTCCGATATAGGCCGTATCGCGGTCCGCGAGCATGGCCGACAGGATCGCGGCGGCACAGTCTTCGGGCGACATCTTGGCCTTGCCGCGCCCTTTGGTCATGTCGGTATCGACCATGGGCGGCAGCGCCTCGATCACCCGTAAGTGCGGAGCTGCGCGGCGTGCCTGGTAACGCAGCGCCTTGGTAAAGCTGCGCAGCCCTGCCTTGGTGGCACAATAGATTGGCGAGCTTTGCTTGGGCGCAAGCGCCAGGCCGGAGGTGACATTGACGATCATGGCCTCCGGTTGCGCCAGCAGGACCGGCATCACGCCGATGGCCAGGGCAATCGCGGTTTCGAAATTGGCGGTCATCTCGTCGCGCAGAGCGGACAGGTGTGCTGGGGCCTCGGGCCGGACCAGCTCGGTCATCAATTGCGAACCGGCATTGTTGATCAGTACGGCAAGGTCCGGGAAATCCTGCGCGATCCGTGCGACGAGCCGGTCAACCTCGGATCGGTCGGCCAGGTTGCAGGCAATCGGCACAATCCGGCTGTCCTGTGCCGCCACCGCATTCAGCATGGTCTGGTCGCGCCCAACCAGCACCAGACGGCGTGGATCATGCTCCAGCAATTGCAGCGCCAGCGCGCGGCCGATCCCGCGTGAACCGCCAGTGAGCAGAATGGTCTTGTTGGACAACTTCATGGTGATTTGCGGCTCCCTGTTCGTTTGGCCATTGCCATAGCAGACTTGACGGCTCCGGCATTGAACCCAAGTTTAGCGGCAATGGAAGCCGCCGATCTACGCCTTGCCCAGCTGCTCACCCTGCGGGCCCAGCGTGATGGGGTGTGGGCACCTGGGCCGCTGCCGCGCGGCAGCCTGCTCCACGCCCAGGGCGCAGTTCATGATGGCCTGTTTGTGCTGGAGGCCGGGCTAGTCAAGCTGACCTACCTGACCGACAATGGTGACGAGTGGATCAAGAGCCTGATTGCCGATCGCGGCCTGTTCGGCGGCTTTGCCCCGCAGCCGCAACCCAGCCGGTTCGGAGCGGTGGCGATCGAACCAGTGCGCGTTGCCGAATTGCCCGGTGCATGGCTGCGCACGGTGCTGGCAAGAGATCCGGCACTGGCGGCGGCCAGCGCACAGTTCTTCGTGTGGTTGGCCGAACGTAAACAAGTGCGTGAGGAGGCCCTGCTGTGCCAATCGGCCGAGCAGCGCTACTGCCAGATCATCGCGCAGGAGCCTGACCTTGTCAGGCGATTGCCGCAGGGGGACATTGCCCGCTACCTGCGGATTACCCCGGTGGCCTTCAGCCGGATCAAGCGGCGGCTGGGGCTGGGCGCTCAGGCCACGACCAGCCGGTAGCCGAGGTCCAGTTCCCCCAGTGCCAACAATGCACCATGGCGGGTGGCCCAGGCGCCGCTGGCCAGATCCCTTTCCAGCCGGGTGATCGGTTCGGTCACATCGCCGATCATGTGGAACGAGGACATCGCGGCGCGCAGGCGCGGATCGAGATAGGCGGCCGGCCGCCGCCAGTAAGCACACAGGAAGCCATCGATGCAGTCATGCGGGATTGGCACCGGGCTGATGTCCACGGGGCCGAGCACGTCGCTGTAGAGCGACAGCGGCGGCATCTTGGCTTCATCGAGTGTGGTGAGCGCTGGCAGGTAATCGTCCGCCAGCCAGAACCCGCGAAAGGCCGGATCGTAAGTCAGGATCACCACCGGCCCGCGTGAGACGCGGCGCAGTTCGGCCAGCCCCGCAGTCTGGTGGGACCAGTGATGCACGGTCAGCACCGCCATGGCCGCATCGAAGGCGCCATCGGCAAAGGGGAGGGCTTCGGCCGAGCCCCGCACGCAGGGGGCTGCGCCAACCGGACGCTGCGCGATCATTTCGGCCGATGGCTCCAGCGCGGTTACGGCGCGATCCGCCGGCTCATAAGACCCGGTACCCGCCCCGACATTCAGCACCGTTCGTGCCGAACCGAGCGCCGCCGCGATCCGCGCGGCGATGCGCGGGTCGGATTGGCGCAGGCGTGCATAGTCGATGCCGATGGTGTCATAGGCCGCGGTCACGACCGTGGCTGCGCCTCGGCGTCGATCAGTGCCTGAACCTGGCGGTAGAATGCCTCGCGTGCTTCCGGCTCGGGGCCGAGTGTCGCGCGGGTCCAGTTGGCATTGCTGGCGATCACCAACTTGCGCTTGGGATCGATGAAGATGCCCTGGCCAAAGATACCCTGCGCTGCAACCGAGCCATCGTCATTGGTCCACCATTGAAAGCCATAGCCCTTGCCCGGGCGTCCAATGTCCTTCTGCTTAGTGGTGGCCTGGGCGAACCAGTCAGCGGGGACGATCTGCTTGTCACCCACTTTGCCATTGGCCAGCACGAAAAGGCCGAACCGCGCGAAATCTCGGGTCGCGGCCTGGATGCAGCAACCGGCTATTTCATGCCCGCTCTGGCCCAGCAGCCAGGTGCCCTCGGCCTCCATGCCGGCTGGTTGCCAGACCTTTTCCTGCAGGTACTGGGCCAGCGGTTTCTTGGTGGCGGAGGAAACGAGCACGCCGATCAGGTTGGTTTCGCCCGTATTGTAATGCCACACTTCGCCCGGCGGGTGCGCGCGCGGCAGCTTGCGCATGTAACTGACGGTGGCATCCATCCCCGCTTCGGGCTTGGCATTGTTGAACTTTGCCACATCGGCGTTGGGATCTTCGTAGTCCTCGTTCCACTTGACGCCCGAGCTCATAGTGAGGAGCTGGCGCACCGAAACATCGTCATAGGCCGAGCCGCGCAGCCCCGGGATATAGGTGCTGACCTTGTCATCCAGGCTCTTGATATAGCCATCCTGGATTGCCGCGCCGACCAGGGTGGAGGTGAACGACTTGGCGACCGAGAAGCTGGTCCAGCGACCACTGGCGTCAAAATCGAGGCCGTAGCGCTCAAACCGCACCTTGCCGTCCTGCAGGATCACGATCCCGGCGGCGCGCTGCTTGGCGAGGTAAGCGTCAACGCCCGGGATCTCCAGCGGCTGGCCAGCGGGCAGGGGCAGCGGCGTGGCTGAGGGAGCCATTGTGCTCGCCTTGGCCAGGACTGGCAGGCGGTCCATCGCGCGGAAGGCGGCATCGCGTTGATCCTGCTGCCAGGCCAGCACGTCGCGATCGGTCGGCATTGCGGCCAGCAGGCCGCGGGTTTCCTTGTCGAGCGTTGCATACCAGCCGCCACCAGCGACTGCCGCCAGCGCCAGTGCGCCGAGAATGTAGTGCCGTTTGCGCATTGTCTGTTCTCCCCTCCTGCCGGACTGGCCTACTGTTTTGGGGTAGCCCTCCGGATCATTCCTTCCTGCGCCACGCTGGCGACCAGTCGGCCGTCGCGGGTGAAGATCCGTCCGCGATTGAAGCCGCGTCCACGGTCGCTCCACGGGCTGTCCGTGGCATAGAGCAGCCATTCGTCGGCCCGGAAATCGTCATGGAACCAGATGGCATGGTCAAGGCTGGCGCTCATCACTTCACCGCGGGCCCAGGACAGGCCATGAGGCAGAGCGCAGGTGCCCAGCAGTGACATGTCGCTGGCATAGGCGAGTACGGCGCGGTGGATTACCGGATCGTCCGGCAGCGGGGCGACAGTCTTGAACCACGAATGCATATGCGGTGCGGCGGGCTTGGGGTTCATCCAGTGCCGTCCCTCGACAGCGCGCATTTCGACCGGCCGGGGGGTCAGGAAATGGTGGCGTGCCTCGGGCCGGGCCTGCTCGGCGAAGCGGCGGCGGACATCGACTTCGGGCTCCAGTTCTTCGGGCTGCGGCACGTCTGGCATCGGTGCGTCCCGATGCGACAGGCCTGCCTCATGCTTCTGGAACGAGGCGGTCAGGTTCAGGATCGGGCGGCCTTGCTGGCTGGCGACCACCCGGCGGTTGGAAAATGACCCGCCATCGAAATCGCGCGCTACTTGGTAATCGCTGGGAAACTCCTCGCTACCACCGCGCAGGAAGTAGGCGTGGAGCGAGTGGGCCGCGCGCCCTTCCTCAACCGTCGCCTGGGCGGCGTTAAGCGCCTGGGCAATTACCTCGCCACCAAAGACCCGGCCAATGCCCCCTTTCTTGCGGCGGCCATGAAAGCGATCCTCGCCATCCGGCTCGACGGTAAGTAGCCGCACCAGACCGGAAACAAGGCGTTCGGGTGAAATCTCAGGCGTATCCATGCCAAGCCCTTTGCGGGGCTGGCTGGCTGCCGTCAATCCGGTTTCAATCGCCCGCTTAAACTGGGGTGTCAGCCCGCACCGAGCTTGCGCATCATACGCCAACCCAAGGCTTTGGCCTGGTTAGACTGCGGCCAACGGCCCGGCCGCTGGGGGCGCAGCCCGATCCGCCGCAACATGGCGTTGAAGGCGCGGGCATCGGCTTCGGCAAATGACCATTCAGACCGCCAGGTAATCGATAGCGAGACCGACGGGTCCGGCCCGTTGCGCACGAAATGCGGGGCCATGACTGGCACGAACAGAGCCTCCCCGGCCTTGATCGGGTATTCGGTGCCGCCTGCCAGCAGTTCGTCACGCCAGGTCAGCTCGCGCGCGCCACCGGTGTGGTAGGTCTCGTGCACTTCGTCCGGCGCATAGGCCGGGTCTCCGGCGGGAAACTGCGTCATCACCTTGCTGCCGCGGATCTGGAGCAGGATATTGTGCTCCGGATCAAAGTGGTAGGGCGTTATCCCGTTGGGGCTGGTGATGAAGATGAAGGCCTGGGCTTTCAGCATCCGCCCGGTCTTTGCCTCGATCTGTGGCTGGATCTCCGCCAGCAGGTCGGCCAGCAGCGCGGCATAGGCGGGCACCTGTTCAACATTCTTGAGCGCCGCCCAGGAACCGGTGCTCTCGATCCGCCGGATCGTTTCGCCAATCGGAATGCCGGTGGGGTCGGGCTTGCCATCGATGCCGATCGGCAGGTCGGCATGGTTGTATTCGATCGAATTGGTCGGCAGTGCCTCGGCCAGCTTGGCAAGCGCATCCAGCTCAAGCAGCGGATGACGGCCCAGTGCATGCGGGAGGATGTGCGGCACCTCGGGATAGTTGGCGGCGAACAGAGCGCGGGTCTGGGGCGAGAAGACGGTCATGACGTCGCTCCGGCGGGATTGCGGCCCAGCTCCAGACGGAGCAAGGCCTTGAACAGGTTGCGGCGAAGGGCCCCGCCGATCGCCACCGAGAAGCGACCGATCACGCGCCGCTCGCGCCAGATATGGTCGATCATCGGATGGTCGGCTGCGGCGCAGCTGTCGGTCCAGGCGATGGTTGGATCGGTCAGGATGGCCAGGTTCGCGCGTTGCAGTAAAACACCTGGCGAGAAGCGGGCGAAGCGCTCGTCAAAGGCAGTCTTGTAGGAGAAGGCTCCGGGCGACGAGAGGAACGTGGCGAGCATCGCCACCGGCTGATCGTCAAGCCACAGCGCCAGTCGCTCCAGTTGTCCGCGCGATGCCGCTCCGGCCAAGGCCTCGCGGAACAGACCGGCAGTAGCATGATGCGAGGCAAGGGCAGTTCCAGCACTGCCTTTCCAGCCGGAATGCTCCAGTTCGAGGAACTGTTCGGTCCACCGCTCCAGTTCCATGCTGTCACGGCGCTGGTCGATGCGCAGTTCGCCCAGTTCCGCGAGGCGGGCGAACTGGCGGCGCAGTTCCTTGCGCTTTTTGGTGGTCATGGCCGCCTCAAGATAGTCATCCGGCGCTGACCCGGCGCAGAGCATGGCCCGTTCCTCGCAATGGACCAGACCCAGTGCGCGGCTCTGTTCGGCGCAGACCACTGCCAGCGCATTGTGGCTGGGCCCGGCCAGCGGCATTTGCGGCAAGTGCAGGAACAGCGCGCTGCCGGCGTGGCTGTCGGCCCAGTCCAGCACGGCAGACCAGAAGCTGCACTCAAATCCGCGGGCAATCAGCGGGGCACCCAGGAAGCAGTTGCCGTGGATCCAGCTCGCCCAGTGCGGCAAGGGCTTGCCATAATAACGGGGGATTCGCGCCAGCGGCACCAGCCCGACCAGCCTACTGCCCTGCCAGGCGCAGAGCAGGCGTCCTTCGCCCTTGGTGTCGTGGGCGCGCAATGCGGGCAGCAGATACCAGCTTTCGAAGAATGGATTGGGTTCGGCGGCGATCAGCGCCATTGCGTCCCAGTCGCGGCGGAAATCGCTCGCTTCGGCCGCACGCCAGTCAATCGCATTGACCTGGCAGGCGGGCGCAGTCGGGGCGGCAGCCGAACGCTGCGCCTGATCGGCCAATACCCGCGCCGCCATGCTCCCCACGCAAAACCCCCGTAACGACGCCGAACCAGCGTCGCTAAGGGGTTTTACGTAGCAATTGCCAAAGAATGGCTAACAGTTGGAAACTTCGGCAAATCCTACTTCGCTGCGGCCCTGGTGAAGGTAGGATCAATCGCAGGCTTCCGGGCGTAATCCGGGTCCGACGCGATGTAAGCAGGATTGAACCGTTCGGCCCAGCTTTCAGATTCCTTCAGCCATTCAATATGCACATCTTCATAGGGTAGATTGTGGGTGCCCTTGGGCTGTACGACGTAGCGGAAGTCGATCCCTTCCTGCTTGCCCGATCCCTTGAGGCGCGAAACCAGGGTGCGGGCCTGCTCCATCGGAATGCGTGCGTCACGCTCGGCCGCAACAATCAGGATCGGGGCCCAGGGCCCATCAGTGTTGCGCGCCGACGAAATTGCCACAAGGTTGTCGGCAGTCGCCTGGAAGCTGGCGCCGAAGCTGCCGAATTCGCGGGTGTCAAACTTCTTCATCAGCGGAAAATCGTAGACCCCGGCCCCCGCGATCGCACATTTCCAGACCGAGGGATCGCGCTGCGCGCCACGCGCTGCGGCATAGCCGCCATAGGACCACCCCATTATGCAGGCCCGTTTCGGGTCGATCAGCCCCTGCTGGCCGAACCAGGTCAGAGCATCATTCAGATCGTCCTGCATGCGCAGCCCATAACCGTTGGGCTTGCGGCCTTCGCGGACAAATTCGCGGCCATAGCCGCCCGAGCCCCGGTAATTGGGCTGGATCACGACATAGCCGGCTTCGGCAAGGGCCTGGTGCCAGGGGAAGAAGCCGAAGCCTTCCTCGTCACGGACGCCGAAGGGGCCGCCATGCGGCATGACGATGACCGGCAGGTTCTTGCGGTGCGGACGGTGGCGCGGATAGGTCACCACAGCCGGAATCTCGAGGCCATCCGATGCCTTGTAACGAATGGTCTCCGTCGGGTTCATGTCGTTGTCGCGGATTTCGGGGTGCACGAAGCCGAGCACGGCCAGTTTCCCGCTTGCCGTGTCGAACAGGTAATAGGCTCCGGGCTGCGAGGGCTTGGCGATCAGCATCACCATTTTGGTACGATCCTGATTGAAGTTCAGGATCTGCGTATTGCCGGGGCCGAAATCCTCATCGAAGAACTTCTGGACTTCGGCCAGATCGGGCTCCAGCCACTTGGTAAGCGGTCGGTTGGTTGTGTAGCGAACGCCGATCAGCTTGCTGCCGGTTTCGTCTGGCAGCAAATCGTCGACATCGTGGTTCGCCACTTCGAACACCGGGTTGGGCTGGAGCTGCATGGTCTTGACATTTAGCCGGTAGACCCGGCGGAAGTTGTCTTTGTTACTGGTGGTATAGGCAATGTCGCCATCGGCAGTGAAAATCGAAGGAAGGACCTGCGCTCCGGTGAAGGTCGGGTCCTTCTCGTTTGATACCGTCTTCAGGCTTTCGGTGGGACTGGAGCGATACATCAGCCGCAGCTTGCCATCGTCGTCCGAACCGACGCCCACCCGAATCACGCCGTTGCCATCGGCCAGCCAGTTGGAAACGAAGGGGTTGGGCTTCATGATCGGCGCCACCTTGCCGGTGCGCACATCGACTTCCGCCACTTCGTAGCGGAATTCCTCAAGCTTGTTAGCCAGCGACTGGCGCTGGATGATCATCTTCTCGGTCTTGTGGTTACGGTGGCGGATCGTGCCGCCATCGCCCGAGGCATCGTCCCAGGCCAGTGGCGTGATCTTGCCCGATTCCAGGTCGTAGGCGACCAGCCGTCGCAGGTCGTTGCGCTCACCGAAGATCATTTCGCGCGATAGCAGCGTGAAGACCACTGTGCGGTTGCCCACCCAGGTCCAGGAACCGACCGTCCGGTCCCCGGCCTCGCGGAATTCTTCGGCACGGACAAAGAACTTTGGCGGAGTGCCGGGCTTGGTCAGGTCAATGATGCCCAGATTGTCAACGCCATTGCGGCTCATCATCACGACGATCTTGGTGCCATCCGGCGAGATTTGCGGCCCACGCATCAACGGGCGTTTGCCAAACACTTCGGTGGGTACCCGTCCCTTGAAGCCCTTAACGACAATTTCCGACTTGGTGGCGGCAGGTTGCGCCTCAACCGGCGCGGACAATGACAGGCTGACAATGGCAGCAAGGGCGCCGCCGAGCAGAGTATGTTTTGCAGGCACTTTCAAGATCTCCCCACGGGCGCGACCGGTGCCCGAATGGGCCGAAATCTAGCCGATCGCTGCCGCAGTGCAAGGAGCCAATGTACCAGTACCAACCCACTGTGCGACGAAAAACCCCGCCCGGATCGCTCCGGGCGGGGTCTTGCTGTCACCCTGGCGGGGTGAGGCGGGCTAACCCGTCTCAGTGCCCCCCGGCCAGCGCCGCGAGCAGCAGCAGCGCGACGATGTTGGTGATCTTGATCATCGGGTTCACGGCCGGACCCGCGGTGTCCTTGTAAGGGTCGCCCACGGTGTCACCGGTCACCGCGGCCTTGTGGGCTTCAGAGCCCTTACCGCCGTGGTTGCCGTCTTCGATGTACTTCTTGGCGTTGTCCCAAGCGCCGCCACCCGAGGTCATCGAGATGGCCACGAACAGGCCGCCCACGATCACGCCGAGCAGCAGGGCACCAAGTGCCGCAAAGCCGTTCTCCGCACCGGCCACCGCCGCAATCACGAAGTAGACCACGATCGGCGCGAGCACCGGCAGCAGCGACGGGATGATCATTTCCTTGATCGCCGCCTTGGTGACCAGGTCCACCGTGCGGGCATAGTCCGGCTTGGAGGTGCCAGCCATGATGCCCTTGTCCTTGGCGAACTGATCGCGCACGTCGACCACCACGTCACCGGCAGCACGGCCCACGGCGGTCATGCCCATCGCACCGAACAGGTACGGGAGCAGCGCGCCAAGCAGCAGGCCAACGATGACATAGGGGTTCTCGAGACTGAAGTTGACCGGCCCGGTTAGCCCCAGAGCGGTCGAGAAGAACTTCAGGTCCTCGGTATAAGCGGCGAACAGTACCAGCGCGGCAAGCCCCGCCGAACCGATGGCATAGCCCTTGGTCACGGCCTTGGTGGTGTTGCCCACGGCGTCGAGCAGGTCGGTCTTTTCGCGGACGCTGTCGTCCAGACCGGCCATTTCGGCGATGCCGCCAGCATTGTCAGTGACCGGACCGTAAGCGTCGAGCGCAACCACCATCCCGGCCAGCGCCAGCATGGCGGTGGCAGCATAGGCGATCCCGATCAGCCCGGCGAGCTGGTGGGCGATGATGATGCCCGCCACGATCACGATGGTTGGCAGCGCGGTCGATTCAAGGCTGATGGCCAGACCCTGGATCACGTTGGTGCCATGGCCGGTTTCCGACGACTTGGCGATCGAACGCACCGGGCGATACTTGGTGCCGGTGTAGTACTCGGTGATCCAGATGATCAGGCCGGTAATGACCAGACCCAGCAGTGAGCAGTAGAACAGCTCGCGGCCGTTGAAGGTCTGGGTGCCGACGGTCAACTCGGTGGCCATGCCGCCAAGCGCCGTATCGGTGGCCCACCAGATCGCCGGAACGGCCAGCACGGCCGAAACCAGAAAGCCCTTGTACATCGCACCCATCACGTTCGTACCGCCACCCAGGCGGACGAAGAAGGTACCGATGATGCTGGTGACGATGCAGACGCCGCCGATCAGCAGCGGCAGCGCCATCAGGTTGGCCAGCTGTGGGGCCTGCGACATCAGCAGGGCGGTCAGCACCATGGTGGCGCCGACGGTCACCACATAGGTTTCGAACAGGTCGGCAGCCATGCCGGCGCAGTCACCCACGTTGTCGCCCACGTTGTCAGCGATAACAGCCGGGTTGCGCGGATCATCTTCCGGGATACCGGCCTCGACCTTGCCGACGAGGTCAGCACCGACGTCGGCGGCCTTGGTGAAGATGCCGCCGCCAAGGCGGGCGAAAATCGAGATCAGCGAAGCGCCGAAGGCCAGTGCGACAAGACCGTCAATCACCGTGCGGCTATCGACGGCGAGCGCCATCGGACCGGTCAGGTACCAGTAGAACACGGCAATCGCCAGCAGGGCGAGACCGGCCACGAGCAAGCCGGTAATCGCGCCGGCGCGAAATGCCATGGTCAGGCCTGCCTGCAGCCCGGTCTGGGCAGCTGCAGCGGTGCGGACGTTGGCGCGGACCGAGATGTTCATCCCGATGAAGCCGGCCACACCCGAAAGCACTGCGCCGATCACGAAGCCGGCAGCGGAGATTGGGCCCAGAAAGTAGGCAACCAGCACCGCGACGACCACGCCGACCCCGGCAATGGTGGTGTACTGCCGCTTCAGGTAGGCTTGCGCACCTTCCTGGATGGCGGCGGCGATTTCCTGCATTTTGGCATTCCCGGCGGATGCGCCGAGCACCTGACGACTGGTAATGAAACCGTAGAGCACGGCCACCAGTCCCAGGATGATTGCGAGCGTGACGAGATCCACGAGTTCGCTCCCCCTTTATTGGTTTATCGATAGCACAAGCCCCGCGGGAATGCGGGGCTCACCGGGAGAAGGTATAGGCCGCAAATCGGGCTTTGCAACGCTTTCGAACGGGCTTTTCCCCTGCGACCGGGCGCGCCGCCCTTGCATCGTTTCTTTTCGGTACATCGCAAATATCCCAAGGATTCTTGCGCTTTGCGATGGTTTGTGAGAAGTTAACGGCATGGCTGCTGTTCTCAAACAAGTGCTCGCCTGGATGCCGTTCTTTTTCGGCATCGGCTTTATCGCCCCTTTAACGGCCCAGATGCTGACACTGTGGAGCATTCCTGCGCCGTTCGGTCTCAGCCCGATCGCCTTTGGCCTGGCCTTTGGCGGGACCTGGGGTCTGATCGCCAATCTGCGGGGGAGGTGGCTATGAGTGATGCCGATCTGATCCTGCGGGGCCAAGCCGAAGCGCTGGCTCCGGCAGCGGACGTTCCCGCGGCTGACCGTCCGGTCATGCCGCTCGGCCCGGACGGGCTGGATCGCTACACCCGGCGGGACCTGCGCAAGGAAGAGATCGCGATCGCCCGCCAGTTCCACGGTGGCCGGATGTGGCCCTATGCCGTGGCGGCCTTTGGCTGCTTCGCGGTCTGGCTGTCGTTTTTCCCGCTGGCGATCATGGGGATGTTGAACCTGCCGCTGGCTTTCGTGCTGTCGTGTTTCTTCTGTGTCGGCGGCTATGTTACCAGCCACGAAGCGATGCATTCGAACATTGGGCGCCCGGGTACCAAGTACCGCTGGCTGAACGAGGCGGTGGGCGCGGTCTCGACCATTCCGATCGTCTTTCCCTTCTCGATGGCGCGGCTGATGCACCTTGAGCATCATTACCACACCAACCATCCCGAGAAGGACCCGGACTATACTGATGAGGCCCCCAATATGTGGATGGCCTGGTACATGACCTGGTACAACCGCCAGCCCGGCGTTGATGGCTCGATCCATCACTACAAGCGGATCCTGGCCGAAATGGGTACGCCCGAAGCGCGCCGCGCGCTGGTGGAAACCATGGTGCTTCAGCTGTTCTTCATGGCCACGCTGTTCACCATGGCGTGGAATGGCTACGCGATCGAAGCGGCGCTGATCTGGTGGCTGCCGCGACACATTGGCCTCAGCTATATCCGCTTCTTCCTGTCCTGGGCGCCGCACCACCCGCGCGAGGGCAAGACGGGCCGGTACGAAAACACCAATATCTTCAAGAGCCGGGTCGGCCATATCCTGTCGATGGGGATGCAGTATCACCTGATCCACCACCTCTATCCCGGCATTCCGAACCACCGGACCAAGGAAGCCTATTACGCGCTGAAGCCGATCCTGAAGGCGCGCGGGGTGGACGTTTCGCCGCTTTAGCGGTGTTCGTAGCCCAGGCCGCTTTCTGCGCTCAGCGGTTGACCGTCCAGCAGCACCGGCGTCTCGGTTGAGGGCGCCGCAGTGCCAATGCGATAGGCCGGAACCGGTGCCTTGACCCCCGCAGGCAGCGTAAACAGCAGCTGGTAATCCTCGCCCCAACGCAGCGCCTCGGCTCGGCGCGGTTCAGGCGTCGCAATGGGCACGGCCGCGCTGTCGATTGCTAAAGTCACTCCCGATGCAAGGGCCATACGGCTGGCATCAAGCAGCAGCCCATCCGAAACGTCCATCATTGCGCTGACCAGCGGGGCCAGCGTGCGCCCCTCTTCGAGCCGGGGCGTGGGGCGGCGAAAGGCGCCGCTGTCTGCGACGGCGCCACTCCGCAACGCCTCAAACCCCAGCATGGCTGCACCGACCGGGCCGGTGATCCACAGACCGTCACCTGCTTGCGCGCCGCTTCGCGATGGGACCGGTCGATGCGTGGCGCGGCCCAGTGCGGTCAGGCCCAGCACTTGCGGACCTTCGCCCCCAATCGTGTCTCCGCCCAGCAACGGTACCCCGTAATGTTCCAGCACTTCGCTCAGACCGGTCAGGAACCGCTCATCATCGACGCCAAACTGGTAGCCGATCAGCACGCCAAGCGGTTCGGCGCCCTTGGCCGCGAGGTCTGAGAGGTTGCTGGCAACCAGCTTCCAGGCCACATCCGCCGGGTCCTGCCCCGGCAGGAAATGCACGCCCTCGGCCATGGCGTCGTGCGTCAGGACCAGCGTTTCTCCGCCAAAGTCGAGCACCGCACAGTCATCCGCGAGCCCGCGCGCGGCGGGATGCGTGGCCAGTCCACGCAGGGCAGCGATGAAGGCAGCCTCGCGGCTCAGCCCCGCACGTCCTTGGCTACAGCATCAAGCACGCCATTGACGAACTTGGCCTCGCGCGCCTCGAAGAAGGCGTGGGCAACGTCCACATATTCACTGATCGCCGTACCAGTCGCCACGTCCGGGCGGGCCAACAGTTCCCAGGTCCCGGCGCGCAGGATTTGAAGCATCGTGCGGTCGAGCCGCTCCAGCTTCCAGCCTTCGGCCAGCCGCGCGGCCAGCAAGTCGTCGATTTCCTCGTAGCGGGCGATCACGCCGCTGACGATCGCATCGAAGAAGGCAACTTCGGCCTCGGCGTATTGGTCACCCTCGATCTCGGCGCCCAGCCGGTGCCGGTGGAACTCGTCGAGCAGCGAAGCCTGCGGTGTGCCTTCCATCGCATGCTGATAGAGCGCCTGCACCGCCGCAAGGCGGGCGGCGGGACGGGCTTTTGAGTTAGGGCGGGGGGACTTGCTCATATTCCCAGTCTCACTTCAATCGAGCGCGCATGGGCGGTCAGGCCCTCGGCATTGGCCAGTTCGATGGCGGCGGGCCCAATGGCTTTAAGCGCCTTGGCATCGAGCTGGATAAAGCTGGTGCGCTTCATGAAATCGAGCACCGACAGGCCCGAGGCAAACCGCGCCCGCCGCCCGGTGGGCAGCACGTGGTTGGGCCCGGCGACGTAGTCACCAACGGCTTCTGGCGCCATCCGACCCAGGAAGACCGAACCGGCATGGCGGATCCGGTCGAACATGGCTTGCGGGTCGTCGGTGGCGATCTGGACATGTTCAGCAGCCAGGGCATTGGCCAGGGCCGGAGCTTCGGCCAGCAAGTCGGTCACTTCAATAATGGTGCCGTGGGTGTTCCAGCTTTCGCTCGCCACGCGGGCCGTCGGCAGCATGGCCAGTTCCACCCCGATCCGGTCCGCAACCGTATCGGCAAAGACCGGATCGTCAGTGATCAGGATCGACTGGGCCGAGGGATCGTGCTCGGCCTGGCTCAGCAAGTCAGCGGCGGCCCATTCGGGATCGTTCTTGGCATCGGCAATCAGCAGGATTTCGCTGGGTCCGGCGACCATGTCGATCCCGACCACGCCGTAAAGCTGGCGCTTGGCCTCTGCGACCCAGGCGTTGCCCGGGCCAACGATCACGTCGACAGGCTTGATCCGCTCGGTCCCATAGGCCAGCGCGCCCACTGCCTGGGCTCCGCCAATCCGCCAGACCTCGTCCACCCCGGCAAGGTGCGCGGCAGCAAGGACGAGCGGGTTGACCTGGCCCTTGGGCGTCGGCGTGACCACCACCAACCGCTCAACACCGGCGACCTTGGCCGGGATGGCGTTCATCAGCAATGAGGAAGGGTAGGCTGCGCGCCCGCCGGGAACGTAGAGCCCCGCCGCGTCGACTGCGCCCCAGCGCGCGCCCATGCGCACGCCATGCTTGTCAGTCTCGTCACGGTTGGTGGGGAGTTGGCCCTGATGGAACGCCCGGATGCGCTTGGCGGCCAGTTCGAGCGCAGCGCGCAGGTCGGGCGTCAGGTTTTCGAAGGCGTCCTGACAAGTGGCGGCATCAATCCGCCAGTCGGCAGGGCTGGCCAGCTCGTGCTGGTCAAACTTGCGGGTCAGCTCGACCAGGGCTGCATCGCCACGGGCGCGGACATCATCGAGGATGATCTGCACGTCGCGGGCGACGTTTTCATCTGCTTCGCGTCGGTCAGCCACCAGCTTGCGGAAGGCAGCATCGAAGCCGACATCGCGGGTATTGAGCCGCAGCATCACGCCGCCTCCGGACGGGCCACCAGCGCACGAAACGCCTCGACCAGCGCGCCGACCCGCGCATCGGTCTTGAGTGCGGCGCGGTTGACGATCAGACGCGCCGAGACATCAAGGATCGTGCTGGTTTCCACCAGGCCATTGTCCTTCAGCGTGCGGCCGGTCGAAACCAGGTCGACGATCCGGCTGGCCAGGCCCAGGCCCGGGGCCAGTTCCATCGCACCGTTGAGCTTCACCACCTCGGCCTGCACGCCCATCCGTTCGAAGTGGCGGCGGGTGAGGTTGGGATACTTGCTGGCGACGCGCAGGTGGCTGGTCAGGGCCACGCCCACGGCCTCGGCCGGTTCGGCGACCGACAGTCGGCAATGGCCGATTGCCAGGTCAACCGGCGCGTAGAGATCGGAATAAGCGAATTCCTCGACCACGTCCGAACCGACAATCCCGACCTGTGCGGCGCCGTGCGCCACGAAAGTGGCCACATCGAAGGCCCGCACGCGGATTACCCGCATGTCGGAGCCTTCGCAGGCGAAGGATAGGGCGCGGTTGCCCTTGTCGTGGAAGCCCGCCTCTGGCACCACTCCGGCGCGGGCCATCAGCGGCAGCGCCTCGTCCAGAATGCGGCCCTTGGGCACGGCGAAGGTCAGCGGGTTAGACATAGCGCCGCGCGTTTAGGCGGGGCAGGGCGAAAGGGCAAGGAGCGCCTATGGTCCAAGGGTATCAGTTCATCGATATCAACGCGAAGGGCGAAGGGATCGTCGTCGCGGCGTTCGACAACCAGGTGGCCTATTGCACTCAGGCCGGAGCGACCGTGACCGCGCGGGTGGTCGCGGCCGTGCGTGACCTGTTGGAGCGGGGCGAGGGCGGGGTGCTGCTTGATACGGTCCGCGCCTGGCCGGGCGCGCCGCTGGCCGATGCCCTGCCGCTAAGGGTTGCCGGGGGGATCCATGCCCTGCATCTCAAGGGTGCGGAACCGGCCCTGTCATCGATTTACCAGAACCTCTCGGGCGTGGACGACGCTGCGCTAATCGCAGCCGCGATCCACCGGCACGAGGCGGAACTGCTGCCCTGGCTCGACGGGCCGCCGCAGACCAATGAAGCAGGCCGGTCAAGCAACTTCATCGCTGCGATGCTGTGGCTTGCCGAACAAGGCCTGCCGCCGCGTTTTCAGTGCCTCGAGATCGGCTCCAGCGCGGGGATCAACCTGATGCTTGAGCGTTATCATTACGATCTGGCCGGTGTGCAAATCGGGCCGGAGCCAGCGGCCATGCGATTTCAGCCTGAGTGGCAGGGCAATTCGCCGCCGGATCGCGAGATCGCGATTGTCTCGACCAAGGGCTGCGACGTCGCTCCGGTGGACCTGACCGATCGCGATCAAGCATTGCGGCTGAAAGCCTACATCTGGCCGGAGCATACCGTTCGGTTCGAGCGGATGGCCGCCGCCATTGCCGAAGCGTCGAAGTCTCCACCGGAACTGGTGAAGATGAACGCGGCAGAATTTATCGAGGCCGAACTGGTCAAGCCGCAGGCGGCTGGCACCACCCGCGTGCTGATGCATTCCATCGTCTGGCAATATGTGCCTGCGGACCAGCAGGCGCGGGTCACGGCCGCCATGGAAGCAGCCGGCGCCCGGGCCACGCCAGATCGCCCGCTCGCGTGGATTGCGCTGGAAGCTAACCGGGCGCTCCACCTGCACGAGCTGGTGGTGCGTTATTGGCCCGGCGGGGCTGAGCCAGTCATGCTGGCCCGCGCCCATCCGCACGGAGCCTCGATCGACTGGCAGGCCTAGGTCCGTGCCAGAAACCCATCGAGCGCAGCGTTGACCTCAGTCGGGGCTTCCCACTGCACGAAGTGGCCGCAGCCCGGCACTTTCACCAGGGCCAGATCCGCGATGACTTCATCCAGCCCGTCCAGGTTGGCGGCGGGCAGGGCGGTGTCCTCCATCGCCCAGATCACCAGGGTCGGGATAGTCAGCTTGGGCAGGGCCGGGGGCTGCCAGCCGGCTGGCAGTTCATAAGGGGCATCCATGTCCAGCACTTCCATCGGGCTCGCCCGGTACCAGTTCAGCATAGCGATGGAGGCCTCGCGGTTAGCGTAATCCTCCATCAGCGCGGCACGCTCGGTTGGCTCCATCTTCGGATTTTCGCGGACCTCGCCAAAGGCTTTCAGCAGCACGCCGCCCAGCCCGAACTGTTCGACCAGCTGATCGCTCGCCGGATCACGGAACACCCGGAAATACTGGCTGGCCTGCCGCTGCTCGCGGTTGGTGTAGAGCAGCTTCGGGAAGATCACCGGGTGCGGCGCATTCATCACCACCGCGCGGGTGACACGGCCATTGAGCTGACCCATGATCGCCACGCCCCAGGCGATCGCACCGCCCCAGTCGTGCCCGACAATGGTGAAGGACCCGACCCCCAGCGCATCGGCCAGCTGGAACACGTCGCCGATCAGCTTGTCCGGCGTGTAATTCTCCACCCCCTTGGGCTTGGACGAACCGCGATAGCCGCGCTGATCCGGCGCGATGCAGCGATAGCGGCCGGACAGGTGGGCAATCTGGTGCCGCCAGGTACGGTGGCTGTCGGGAAAACCGTGCAGGAAGATCAGCACCGGCGCATCGCGCGGTCCGGTATCGACCACATCGAGCTCGATCCCATTCGCCAGGGTAACGCGGGTCTGTTCCAGTGTCATTTCGCTTCGGCCTTCATCTTGTCGGCATAGCCCGCTGCCATCATCGCGGCGACTTGATCGAACAGGGCATCGGGGGTGCGGCGCAGTTCGCCCATTTTCGCTTCGCCACCTTCGGCCACGATGATCTCGCGCTCATCGGCCAGCATGGCATCGATCATCCACTTGGCCGCGACCATGGGATCGATCCCGTTGTCGATCACCGAATCGCTGGCCCCGCGGGCCGAGCCATCGGCGGTCAGCGCATTGCGCGACACGTCGGTGCGGATCGACCCGGGATAGATCGTATGGACCTTCAGCCCCAGCACCGAGGTTTCGGCGCGCAGGGCGTCGGCATAGCCGGCCAGGCCGAACTTCGCGGCGCAATAGGCGGTGCGCATCGGCACGCCGACCTTGCCCGCGATCGAGGATATATAGGCCAGCCGGCCCGACCCGCGCGCAGCCATGCGCGGCAGGATTTCCTGCGTCAGGGCGATGGGGGCCAGCAGGTCGACATCGATGATCCGCTGGTAGACCGGATAGCCGGTCTCCACCGCCAGGCTGCGCTGCGAGATGCCGGCATTGTTGACCAGCAGGTCGATTCCACCCGACCAGGCCCAGGCCTGCTCGACTGCTGGAGCCAGCGCGGCAATGTCGGTCGTCTCGAACGGCAGGATCAGGCAGTCGCCGCCGCAGTCCGCTGCCACCGCTTCCAGCGCCTCGACCTTGCGGCCCGACAGCACCAGCCGCGCGCCCTGATCGGCCAACGCCTTGGCCAGCGCCGCGCCGATGCCCGATGAAGCGCCGGTGATCCAGGCGGTCTGTCCCTTGAAGCTCATTGTTCTCTCCCTGAAAGCTCTGTTCTAATCGCTGTTGGTCAGCGGCACCTGCGGGATCGGGATGAATTCATCCTCGTCGCCCGGCACCGTGGGGAAGCGGCCCTGCCGCCAATCGTCCTTGGCCTGGTTGATCCGCTCGCGGCTGGAGGAGACGAAGTTCCACCAGACGTGACGCGGGCTGCCAATGGCCGCGCCGCCCAGTAGCATCACCCGGCCGCCGCGCTCGCTCGCCAGCTTCATGGCCTGACCCGGCGCAAGCACGGCCAGCTCATAGAGATTGAGCGCCACGCCATCGACGCTGGCCTCGCCTTCGATGAGCATGACCGCGCGTTCCTCGGCCTCGCTGTCCAGCGGGATTGCTCCGCCGGGAGCGAGCACGATTTCGGCATAGATCGTGGGCGAATGCTGGGTGGTAGGGGCCGTGCGGCCCCACAGACTGCCCATGATCACACGGGCGGAAACACAGGTATCCTCGACCACCGGCAGGCCGGTCTGCGCCTCGAAGGCCGGGGCGATTTCTTCCTGGCCATCGGGCAGGGCCAGCCAGGTCTGCATGCCGTAGATCGGCTTGGGCAGATCGCGCTCGGCGGGCAGGCCGCGCTCGGAATGGACGATGCCGCGCCCGGCGGTCATCAGGTTGACCTGGCCGGGGCGGATCGTGGCGAAAGTGCCCAGGCTGTCGCGGTGATCGATTGCGCCTGCAAACAGCCAGGTGACCGTGGCGATGCCGATATGCGGGTGCGGGCGTACGTCCATCGCCGCGCCGGGCGGCACGATGGCCGGACCGAACTGGTCGACAAACACGAACGGCCCAACCATGACCCGGCGCGGGCTGGGCAGGACCCGGCGCACCTGGAAGGCGCCAAGATCATGCGTGACCGGCTGGATCGTGGTCAGGATGGTCATTCCCCCGGAGCTTTCGCCTTGATCGCCAGAGCGTGCACCCGCTGGCCGGGAATGTCGCCCAGCGCGGCGTTGACCAGGCGCTGGCGCTGGAGCCGCGAGACGCCTGCGAACACCGCGCTCTCGATCTCCACGGTGAAGTGCGATTCGCCCGAACCGTCATCGCCCATGTGGCCGCTGTGATGCGCGCTGTCGTTGATTACCGCCAGCCGCGTGGGGGCGAAGGCGGCAGTGAGGAGGGCGTCGATTTCTGCTGCGATGGTACCGGTCATGCCTTTCCTTCTAGCCGAACTGGCGGCATGGGGAAGCCCGTGAAGCATGATCGATTTCATGGCCGGGTGACCGGATCACAGCGGCGCTGCGACCGGCCGGGCTGCGCACTGGCCGGCGAGTTCCGCGCGCCCGGACCGCGCCGTCCCTCGTTCGATGGGCCGGGCGAGTACCGCTGGTTCTGTCTCGATCATGTCCGTGAATTCAACGCCGGCTATGACTGGTTCGAAGGGATGAGTGCGGAGGAAATCTGGCGTGCCCAGTCTCCGATCCACGGCTGGGATCGTGAGGTACGCGCCTTTTCCCCCACTGCCGGCATCGATTCCGCCCCGCGCTGGGCCGATTTCAAGGATCCGCTGGAGGCAATATCGGGCCGGGCCCGCGCCCGCCGTCCGGCCGAGCGCAAGGACGGTCGCGCGGTCACCCCTGACGAGCGGCGCGCACTCGACACCCTGGGGCTGGAGCTTGACGCCACCCGGCATGACCTGCGCAGCCGCTATTCGGAACTGGTGCGGCGCTATCACCCCGATCGCAATGGTGGCGATCGAAGCTTCGAGGCACGGCTGCAGGCCGTGGTCGAGGCCTACCAATTGCTCCGCAAGGCGGCGGCCTTCGCCTGATCGACCGCCCCACCGCGCTCAATCCGCTTCGCACAGCGCCTTGAGCTGATCTGCGCAAATGCCCCAACCTTCCTCGAAGCCCATTTCCTTATGGTGCAGCATGGATTCACTGGTCCAGTGCCGCGCCCGGGCGGTGTAGCGGGTGCCAGATCCCTCGGGTGCAATCTCCCAGATGCCCAGCATGAACGGTCCCCCCGGCTGGAGATCGCCCTCGATCGCATCGGTAGTGGCAAAACGGCGACCTTCGTCCCAGGCCAGCAGGAAGCCGGGATGCTGGTTCACTTCGCCATTCGGGCCATGCATGGTGGTCTGGGTCTGGCTGCCTGGCTTGCGGGTGCCGAAATCGATCTCGGCCCGCCAGGGTTTGGGGCACCACCATTCGTTGGTGCGCTGTGTCATCACCTGCCAGACCCGGTCAGGGGCGGCATCGATGAGCCGGGTAACGGATAACTCGTGCATTCACTTTTCTCCTGAGCGGGATTCCTGGATCAGCGCATTGTCGATCGCCTTGGCGGCCTTGTAGGGCGCGCGGGCTTGGAAGCGTTCGGCATAGGCAACAAAGGCCTCGTTCGGCGGAATCGAACCAAACGTCAGCCCCCAGTCGATCTGGCTGCCGACATAGACATCGGCCATGGTGAAGCGATCTCCGCAGACATAGTCATTGGCGGCAAAGTGATCGTCGAGCGCGGCAATGGTCCGCTCGAAACTGCCCCAGCCGGCCATGCCCTCGCGCTCGGGTGGCAATTGCCAGCCCATCGCCCGGGTCATCATCGCCTGTTCAACCGGCCCGGCAGCGAAGAACAGCCAGCGGTAATAATCAGCGCTTTCGTCGGCCGAAGGGAGCAGGCCTGCCTCGGGCTGGGCTTCAGCCAGATAGGCGCAGATTGCCGCCGCCTCGGTTACCACCCGATTACCGTTGAAGGTGTGATGGATCAGCGTGGGCACCTTGCCGAGCGGGTTCGCCCCCAGCAGTTCGGCGGGCTTGTCGGTCCAGCTGACCAGCACCTGATCGTAAGCCACGCCTACTTCATGCAGGGCCCAGCGTGCGATCTGGCCGCGGCTCATCGGGTTGGTAAAGAAGGTATACTCGGTCACGCTCACGCTCCCGCAGGGTCCAGCGCCGGGGTGAAACCGCCAAAGATCATGCGCTTGCCATCGCACCGCAGCAGGTTGTCATGAGGATCGATCCGGGGGTTGCTGAAATCGGGCGACATCATCCTGCCGAAAGCAGCATCGTGCGTCGCGAATTGCAACGGATTCCTTATTGCAGGCCCGAGCCGGCACGGCTAGGCGATGGCCCGTCATGACCGAAATTCCCAACATCCAGCTCGACACCAGCGGCAACACGATCCTGCCCGCGCCCGACATCGAACTCGACGTGCGCGAGACCTTCGGGATCGACATCGACATGAAGGTTCCGGCCTTCTCGGTCGCCGACGAACGCGTACCGGACCGCGATGACAGCTATGTGTTCGATCCGGACACCACTCTGGCGATCCTGGCCGGCTTTGCCTTCAACCGCCGCGTGATGGTTCAGGGCTATCACGGCACCGGCAAGTCGACCCATATCGAGCAGGTCGCCGCCCGTCTGAAGTGGCCCTGCATCCGCATCAACCTTGATGCCCACATCAGCCGGATCGACCTGATCGGCCGCGATGCGATCGTGCTGCGTGATGGCCTGCAGGTCACCGAATTCCGCGAAGGCCTGCTGCCCTGGGCGCTGCAGCACCCGGTCGCGCTGGTGTTTGACGAATACGATGCCGGTCGCCCGGACGTGATGTTCGTGATCCAGCGCGTGCTGGAAACCGAAGGCAAGTTGACCCTGCTGGATCAGAACCGGGTGATCCGCCCGAACAAGAATTTCCGCCTGTTCGCCACGGCCAACACTGTCGGTCTGGGGGATACCTCGGGCCTCTATCACGGCACCCAGGCGATCAACCAGGGCCAGATGGACCGCTGGAACATCGTCGTCGGCCTCAACTACCTCCCCGCCGCGGTGGAGAGCGAGATCGTGCTGAAGAAGGTTGCCGGCGTGCCGGACGATACCGTCGACAAGATGGTCAAGGTGGCCGACCTGACCCGTCAGGGCTTCATCGGCGGCGATATCTCCACCGTGATGAGCCCGCGCACCGTGATCACCTGGGCACAGAACACCGCGATCTTCAAGGATCCGGGCTTTGCCTTCCGCCTCTCGTTCCTCAACAAGTGCGACGAGACCGAGCGGATGCTGGTGGCCGAATACTACCAGCGCGTGTTCGGCACCGAACTGCCGGAAAGCGTGGTCGGGAAGGCGTGAGGGCAGGGGCGTGATCGCCACCTGCCTTGCCCCCTTGCTGCTGGCGCAGGCCGTTCAGGCAGAGACTGGGTGCAAGGCCAGCCTGCCTGAAAAGCCCCCGGCCGCAGCCCAAATAGCCAGTGGCTTCTATGACAAGGCTGCGGATGCCCGTTCGGCGATGGAAGCCGCGCTGGCCGATGCGGCCCGCTCGGGCCGGTCGGCCGTGCTCGTCTTCGGCGGGGACTGGTGTCATGACAGCGTTGCCCTGGCCAAGCTGCTGACCTCCGACGCGTTCAGGTCTGAATTCGGCGCGGGCTATTCCGTCACCTTCATCGATGTCGGCGTGCCGCAGACCGGCAACGGCCGTAACATCGAATTGCTCGCGCGGTTCAAGGTCAAGGAGCTGAAGGGCACGCCGGCTATGTTCATCGTCGGCCCGGACGGTGAACTCCGGAACAAGCGCAAGGACGCGCTGTCGTGGCGCAACGCCCACAGCCGGGGCGATGAGGCGATCCTCGACTGGTTCAGGAAGCTGGGGAAGAAGCAGGGCTAGCCTGCTTCACCCGTCATCCTGGTCGGCATGGGCCATGGTGCCGGCACCGGCCGGTCCGGCATAGCCAGCGCCGCCGTCCTTGCCTTCCCACCAATAGGCCGGGCGCTGGCGAGTGCCGGTCAGCTCTTCGCCCAGCGTTGCGGCATCCAGCAGACGGCCGTTGATCATCACCTTGCTGATCTTGTCGGAATTGCGGATGTCCTTGCTCGGGTCAGCATCCAGTACGACCAGGTCGGCCAACTTGCCCGGCTCCAGGCTCCCGACATCGGCATCGTAGCCAAGCGAACGCGCCGCTTCGATCGTTCCGGCGCGCAGTGCCTCGACTGGTGTCATGCCGCCGCGCACGAAGGACCACAGTTCCCAGTGCGCGGCGATGCCGGGTTCCTGCCCGTGCGCGCCAATCGCCACCGGCACGCCGCGGCGGGCCAGCTTGGCGGCTTCGCGCGCACTGTCATCGTCCTTGTAATCGCCTTCGGGGGCGATTTCGCGGCGGGCATTGGCGGCGGTCAGGATCGCGGCAGGCTGGTGCTTTTGCAGCAGCGGATGCTTCCACACCTCGGTATGGGCGCGCCAATAGGGATCACCCGCCGGGCCGCCATAGGTGACGACCAGGGTGGGCGTGTAACCCACCTTCGAACCGCTGTAGAACTGCAGCACGTCTTCATAGAACACGCCCAGCGGCAGGTTGTGCTCCACCGTGGTATTGCCATCGGCAACAAGGGTCATGTCCATGCCGAACAGCGAGCCACCCTCGGCCACAGAGCGCAGCCCTTCATTGATCGCGGCAATCGCCACTTGCTGGCGTTGGTCGCGGCGCGGCTGGTTGTAGTTCTTGAGGCTGTGCGCCCCCTGTGCCTTGAGGCGGCGGACATGGGCCAGGGCATCATCATAAGAGTCGATCTGGGCGTAGACCCCGGCCGACTTTGCGCCATAGACGATCTCCGCCGTGGAGAAGCTGCGTGGGCCGATCACCTTTCCGGCAAGGACCATTTCAAGCGCCGGGAAGACGGTGCGCGCGCTGCTCGAGGGATCGTGCCGCGTGGTCACGCCCAGCGCCAGGTTGGTCATTTCCACCCAGTTGGCCTGCGGCGTCACCTCGTCGATCCCATAAGGGCCATGGGCGTGGGCATCGATCAGCCCGGGGATGATGATCTTGCCCGTGGCATTCAGCGTCGGGGTTCCGGCCGGGATCGTCACGGTGGCCGCCGGACCGACCGCGGCGATGCGGTTGCCCTCGACCAGGATCACCGCATTGTCGATCGCGCCGCCATCCATGCCCTTCATGGTGATGACCCGCGCGCCGACAATGGCGACGCGGCCGCTGGGCTTTTCAGCCGTGACCTTCATCGACAGCGAGACGCCTGCCTTGGGCGGTTCAAACTTTGCCGGCTTCGCGCCCTTGGCCGCCGGGGCATCGTTGAACATCACCGCGCGATCGGCGCTGAACACCGTGGGGCCAAGCGACCAGTGCAGTCGCTTGCCGCCTTCGCTCCAGTGGATCCAGTCGGCCCCGTCGCCGCTGGCCTTGGTAACCGGCAGCGCCCCGCCCTTGGGCGAGAGGTTCACTTCCTGCGAGCCGGGCATCAGTGGCACCACGAAGGCCTGGTAGTTCTGGCGGAAGGCCAGGTACTGGCCATCGGGCGAGACGCGGTAATCATTCACCAATTCGCCCTTGGCATGGATGCGGCGGGCTTCGCCGTTGAGGTCAAGGCTGACCAGACGGCTTTCCTTGGCATCGCCTTCCATTACGAAGACCCGGTCGTTTGCCGCGCCGAACTGGGGCCGGTTGCCATTCTCGGTGATTTGCACTGAGGTGCCGCCGGTGCTTGGCACCCGGTAGATCCCCGGTTCGACCGAGCCGCGCGGGCTGGTCAGGTAGCCCCCGGCATCTTTCTCAAACACCACAATCTTGCCATCGGGCGAGAAGACCGGGCGCTTGTAATGCCCGGCTGTGGCCAACACGGTGGATTTGCCGCCAGTGGCGCCAATCACGCGCACTTCGCCAAGGTCTGCATCGGTCCAGCGGACATAGGCGATCCGCTTGCCGTCAGCCGACCATGATGGATAAGCCTCCATCGCCGCTTCGTCAGCGGTCAGGCGGCGCGCATCACCCCCGGCCATCGGCTTGATCCACAGCTTGCCCAGCGTTTCAAACACCACCTGCTTGCCATCGGGCGACACGGTCGCGCTGCGCGGCATCTTCGTTTCGAAGCTGTCGGGCGCCACGGCCACACGGGGCAGAGGCGGATCGATCACGCCGCGGCTGTCGGTGACGCGGAAGGGAATAACGCTGCTCTTGCCGGTGGCAACATCCACCCGGTTAAGCTTGCCTCCGGCCCAGACCACGACACTGGCCGAATCCGGGGTCCAGGCCATGTTGGGATAGACGCCGGTGACGGCCCAGGTTTCTTGCGAATCCATGTCGAGCGCGTCGAACACCTTGCGGTCAGTCCCGGTCGCCAGGTCGCGGATATAGAGGCGCGACTGCGTTGCCTCGCGACGGACATAGGCCATCTTCTTGCCATCAGGCGAAGGCGTCGGCCGCACCGCGCCGCCTTCGCCGCCAATCACATGCTCGGTCTTGCCGCTGTCCAGCTCATAGCGTTCGATCGCGAAGACCTGGTTGTTGCTGTCCTGCGCGTACTGAAAAATCGGCCCCGGCGTGGTGTTGCGGGTGAAATAGATCGACTTGCCATCGGGGGCGAAGATCGGTTCGCCCAGTTCCTTCTGGTGCGCTTCGCTCGGGCGCTTGACCAGCAGCACCCCGTCGCCGCCCGAGACGTGATAGAGCCAGACTTCGCCCGTGCCGAGCGAGCGCTGGGTGGTGAAGTGCTTCTTCGCGACGATGTACTTCCCATCCGGGCTCCAGCTCGGCTGGTTCATCAGCCGGAAGCTCTCATTGGTCAGCTGGCGCTTGTCACTGCCGTCACGGTTCATGATCCAGATGTTGTCGCCGCCGCCCCGGTCAGAGGTAAAGGCGATGCGCTTGCCATCCGGAGAAAAGCGCGGCTGGGTTTCATAGGGTAGGCCTTCGGCAATGCGGGTCGGCGTGCCGCCACTGATCGGCATAGTGTAAATATCGCCGAGCAGGTCGAACGCGATGGTTTGCCCGTCCGGGCTGATGTGGAGGTTCATCCAGGTGCCTTCCTCGACGTTCAGCGGCACTTCGCGGATCTTCACCCCCGGCGGGGCAGCGACATCCCACTTCGGTGCATCCTTGGCATCCTGGGCCAGCGCGGCGGCGGGCAGGGCGGCAAGGCTGAGCGCCAGGGCAAGACGCGATGCGGTGCGGGCAATGGTAATCATCGGCGGAATCTCCCCCAGTCCTGCTCCGGGGGTTCAACCCGGAGCAGTACTCTGTCAATCGATGGTTCGCCGAACGACTTTGACGCCCGGACGAGAGTGCTCAGCCGTGCGGCGTGACCAGGTACTTCTCGCCAGTGCGGCGGGCGTTGTACATCGCCACGGCATCCTTGGTCAGCATGTCTTCCAGATCGCCGCGCCGCGCGTAATGGCTGGCAAAGGTGGTGGTCAGGTCCTTCATCACCCGCGCGCGCATCCGTCCGACCACTTCCATCCCGGCCTTCATCATGAAGGGGGTCAGCAGCCAGCCGGCCAGGTCCCAGGTCAGGCCGAAGGCCCGGTTGAGCACCGTCGGACCAAGGTCAAGCGCGCCGTAGATGTAGACCTTTTTCGGCTCGCTCGAGCCATAGCGGCTGAAGGCAGCACCGCGGCTGGCGGCTGCTTCCATCGCGGTGAGGAACTGGCTCGCCACCGTGCCGCCGCCAATCGGATCAAAGCCAAGCATGGCCTTGGTCTCCGCAATCGCGTCGATCAGCTTGGGCATGTAGTCCGCGTCGGTCATGTTGAGCACGTGGGTCGCGCCCAGATCCTTGAGCAACTTCACTTGCGCATCGGAACGGACCACATTGACCAGTGGAATACCGTCTTCCTGGCAGATCTTGACGAGCATCTGACCAAGGTTGGAAGCTGCGGCTGCGTGAACGATGCCGGTAAAGCCTTCGAGCTTCATGGTCTCGACAAAGCCCAGCGCGGTCATCGGATTGACGAAGGAACTGGCGGCTTGTTCGGCGGTCACGCTGTCGTCCACGACGAAGCCCATGTTGGGATCGGCGTAGGCATAGCTGGCATAGGCCGAGCCCGGTACGCAGGCGATCCGTTTACCCATCAGCTGCTCGCAGCCTTCCCCGGCAGCGACCACGATGCCGGCGGCCTCGTTACCGGCCGGCATGGCCATCCCGTGGCGGGCCTTCATTGCGCGGGTGGCATTGTCGGGCATCTTTGCCACGACCTTGCCCGGCGAATAGACCGCGTTGTCAGTATCGGCACTGGCAAACAGCAGCCCCAGGTCCGACGGATTGATCGGCGTCGCCTCAATCTTGATCAGCACCTGGCCGGGCTTGGGATCGTCCCAGGTCTTGTCGTTAAGCTGGACGGTCAGCGTCCCATCGGCGTCGAGCTGGGTAGTGAGTTGCTTGCCGGTAAAGGCCATTGGTTGTCTCCCGATTCTGTTTCGGAAAGCAACCTAGTCGCTCAATCGTCCGGGTAAAGCGCGCGAACGAAATAAAGCCCTTCGCTGGGGGCATTGAGGCCCAGCGCCTGCCGGTCACGCGCGGTCAGGGCTTCGCCCACCTGCTCTTCGCGCCAGCGGCCCATACCGACCAGCGCGAGGCAGCCGACCATCGAGCGGACCTGGTGATGCAGGAAGCTGCGCGCGGCGGCGCGGATGTGTACCTCATCGCCCACCCGCTCGACGCTTAGCAGATCAAGCGTCTTCTCCGGGCTTTGCGCTTGGCAATGGACCGAGCGAAAGGTGGTGAAATCGTGCCACCCGACCAGCGCCTGGGCTGCGCGGTGCATGGCATCGGCATCGAGCGGCTGCGGCACCTGCCAGGCGCGATTGGCGTCGAGCGTCAATGGCGCGCGGCGGTTGGCGATCCGGTAGAGGTATTCTCGGCCAATGCAGGAAAAGCGAGCGTGCCAGTCATCGGGCACCACCACGCAGTCCAGCACCGCGATCGGGGCGGGGCGGAGGTGATGATTGAGCGCCTCCATCAGCCGGAACGGTTCGATGTCTTTCACAACGTCGACATGGACCCGCATTCCCAGTGCATGAACCCCGGCATCGGTCCGCCCCGCGGCATGAAGCGTCACTGTCTCGCCGGTAGTGGCCTGCACGGCTTCCTCAACCGCCTGCTGAACCGATGGCCCATGCGCCTGGCGCTGCAGCCCGAAGAACGGGGTACCATCGAATTCGAGGGTGAGGGCGAAGCGGGTCAAGCGAGGCTTGCCCCCGCCGCAATCACCCAGCCGCGCAGCAGGTCGGCGGTTGCCATCGCCGGGCGGCCGGCACGCTGGACCACCGTCGGGCGGATTGCTCCACTCCCGCAAGCGATCGTCAACTGCGCATCAAGCACTTCGCCGGGCGTGCCGCTGCCTTCGGCCCGATCGGAGGCGAGCACTTTGCAGCGTTCGCCCTGATATTCGAACCAGGCGCCGGGGGCAGGGGCAAAGGCGCGAATCTGGCGTTCGACCTGTGCGGCGTCCTGCGTGAAATCGAGCCGGGTCTCGGCCTTGTCGATCTTCTTGGCGTAGGTCACGCCCTCGTCCGGCTGGGGCTGTTCCGGATAGGCGGACAGATCAGCCAGCACTTGCACGATTAACTGTGCGCCAATCTCCGCCAGCTCAGTGGTCAGCTCGCCAGCGGTCTTGCGTGCGATTGGCGTGCGCCCTTCCAAAAGCACCGGGCCGGTATCGAGCCCGGCTTCCATCCGCATAATGTCGACCCCGGTTTCGGTATCGCCCGCCAGGATGGCGCGCTGGATCGGCGCAGCGCCCCGCCAGCGCGGCAGGATCGAGCCGTGGAGGTTGAGGCAGCCATGCCTTGACGCATCGAGGACGGCCTGTGGCAGGATCAGGCCATAAGCCGCCACAACCGCGATGTCGGCGTTCAGCGCGGCGAAGGCGGCCTGTTCTTCCGCGCTCCGCAGCGAAGCAGGGTGGCGCACTTCGATCCCCAGTTCCGCCGCCTTGCGGTGGACCGGGGTGAGGGTCAACTCCTTGCCGCGCCGCCCACCGGGGCGCGGCGGCTGGGTATAGGCGGCGACCACGTCATGCCCGGCCGCAACCAGTGCTGCGAGCGCCGGTACGGCAAAGTCCGGGGTACCCATGAAAATGATGCGCATTGGTGGCTTTCGCTTGGCTCCGCTTCGCCCTATCGACCGCATCATGGCATCGCAAGAGATCGAGACACTAACGCAAGCCCTGTCGCGCCTGCCTGGCCTGGGGCCACGCTCGGCCCGGCGGGCGGTGCTGTGGCTGATCAAGCGACGGGAAACGGCGCTGGTCCAGCTGCTCGCCGCGCTGGAGGGCGTTTCAGAGCGGTTGGTTGAGTGCCACACCTGCGGCAATGTCGACACCAGCGACCCCTGCGGTATCTGTACCGATCCACGCCGCGACCAGCGCTCGCTCTGCGTGGTGGAGGATGTCGCAGATCTCTGGGCGCTTGACCGCGCGCGGCTGTTCACCGGGCGCTATCACGTGCTGGGCGGGCGGCTTTCTGCGCTGGAAGGCGTGCGGCCTGAAGACCTGGCGATTCCGGCGCTGATCGAGCGGGTGGCAGCGGGCGGGATCGACGAAGTGGTCCTCGCCATGAACGCCACGCTCGAAGGGCAGACCACCGCCCATTACATTGCCGAGCGGCTCGAAGGCTATCCGGTGCGGATCACGCAGCTGGCGCATGGCCTGCCGGTCGGCGGCGAACTGGACTATCTGGACGAGGGCACCCTGGCGCAGGCGCTGCGGGCGCGGCGGCCGATGGGCTAGCCGATCACACTGATCGCCGCAGCCACCTTGCGATTTTGTGGGCTGCCGACTATCTGATCGCCATGGCTATCCGCGAAATCATCGAAGTTCCTGATCCCCGCCTCAAGGTGGTGTCCCAGCCCGTCACCAAGTTTGATGACGAGCTGAAGACGCTCGTCTCCGACATGTTCGAGACGATGTACGATGCCCCCGGCATCGGCCTCGCCGCGATCCAGGTTGGCGTGCCGCTGCGCGTGCTGGTGATCGACCTTCAGCCCGAGGACCCGGATGCAGAACCGGAAGTCTGCACTGCGCACGGCGGCCATGCCCACACGCACCAGCCGCTCAAGAAGGAGCCGCGGATCTTCATCAACCCGGAGATTCTCGATCCGTCGGACGACCAGTCGGTCTATTCGGAAGGCTGCCTTTCAGTTCCCGAGATCTATGCCGAGGTGGAACGCCCGGCGCGGATCCGCGCGCGCTGGCAGGATCTTGATGGCAATGTCCATGAAGAGGAAATGGACGGCCTGATGGCAACCTGCCTCCAGCATGAGATGGACCACCTCGAAGGCATCCTGTTCATCGATCATCTCAGCCGGCTCAAGCGGCAGATGGCGCTGAAGAAGCTGGAAAAGCTGCGCAAGGCAGCCTGACCGGCCCGGTCAGAACAGTCCTTCGATCTGACCGCTGGCGTCGAGATGGATTGCCTCTGCGGCCGGAACCCGGGGCAGGCCGGGCATGGTCATGATGTCGCCGCAGATCGCAACGACGAACCCGGCACCGGCCGATAGCCGCACCTCGCGCACTTCCACCTCGTGCCCTTCGGGCGCGCCGAGCTTTCCCGGATCGGTCGAGAAGGAATACTGCGTCTTGGCCATGCAGACCGGCAGATGGGCATGCCCCATCTCCTCCCATTGCCTGAGCTGGGCGCGGACCGAGGGTGCCATGTGGACTTCAGCCGCCCCGTAGATGGCCTTGCCGACCGTCGCGATCTTTTCGGCCAGCGGCAACGCGTCGGGATAGAGCGGGGCAAAGCCCGGCGCGCCCGCATCGGCACTCGCCGCGACCAGGTGGGCCAGTTCTTCCGCCCCGGCACCGCCATCGGCCCAGTGTGTGCAGGCTACGGCCCTAACGCCATAGTCCGCCGCCAGCGCCTCGACTGCCGCCAGTTCGGCCGCCGTGTCGGTGGGGAAGCGGTTGATTGCCACCACCGGCTTCAGCCCGAACCTGGCGAGATTTTCGATGTGCCGGCGCAGATTGGCCCCGCCGCGCTCGACCGCCCCGATATCTTCGCTGCCGAGATCGGCCTTGGCCACGCCGCCGTGCATCTTGAGCGCGCGGACTGTCGCCACCAGCACGACGGCATCAGGCTGCAGCCCGGCGCTGCGGCATTTGATGTTGAGGAACTTTTCCGCCCCCAGATCGGCGCCAAAGCCGGCTTCGGTGACTACATAGTCGGCCAGGCCCAGCGCAGTGCGGGTGGCGATTACCGAGTTGCAGCCGTGGGCGATATTGGCGAAGGGCCCGCCGTGAACCAGCGCCGGGCGGTTCTCAAGCGTCTGCACCAGATTGGGCAGCACGGCGTCCTTCAGCAGGACGGCCATGGCCCGGTCCGCCTTGATATCGCGGCAGCGCACCGGCGTCTTGTCGCGACGATAGGCGATCACGATGTCGCCCAGCCGCCGCTCCAGGTCGTGGATGTCTGCCGCCAGGCACAGGATCGCCATGATTTCCGAGGCGACCGTAATGTCGAAGCCGCTCTCCCGCGCAAAGCCGTTGCCCACGCCGCCGAGCGGGCCGACGATCTGGCGCAGGGCCCGGTCGTTCATATCGACCACCCGGCGCCAGACGACGCGGCGCAGGTCGATCCCCTCGGCATTGCCCCAGTAGACGTGGTTGTCGATCATTGCTGCCAGCAGGTTATGCGCTGCCGTTATCGCGTGGAAATCGCCGGTGAAGTGCAGGTTGATCTCGTCCATCGGCATGACCTGCGCATAGCCGCCACCGGCCCCGCCGCCTTTCTGGCCAAAGCAGGGGCCCAGGCTGGGCTCGCGCAGGCACAACATGGTGTTGCGGCCGATCCGGTGCAGCGCATCAGCGAGGCCGATCGACGTGGTGGTCTTGCCTTCGCCGGCGGGCGTGGGGTTGATCGCGGTGACCAGGATCAGCTTGCCGCGCTGCGAGCGCAGCGGCAGTTCGGCCAGGTCCAACTTGGCCTTGTGGCGGCCATAGGGAATGACGGCAGCGTCGGGAATTCCGGCCGAGCGGGCCACTTCGGCAATCGGCAAAAGCTTTGCCGCGCGGGCAATTTCGATATCGGTTGGCATGGGGTCCCCACCTGTTGCCCTGCGTCTCTTGCAGATTTCGGGGCCAAGGCAAACTGGCCATTAGCAGGGGTTGTGGAAGAATGGCCCGATCGCTTGCGTTCCATTTTCGTTCCGCTAAATTGCAGGCCATGGAAGTTCAGACCGTACTCATCCTCATCGCAGTTTTTGCCGTGGCCGCCGGCCTCGGCTGGTTGGTCGGCTCGCGCCCGGTCGTGGATCTGAAAGCGCGGTTGGCCGAAGCGGAGGAGGGCGCAAAGACCCTTGATGAGCGGTTTCGCCAGGCGGTGAAGGAACTGGGCGAGGCCCGGATCGAGGTGGCGACGCTCACCGCCAATGCTGCCAATTTCGCCGAACAGAAGGCCAGCCTGATTGCCGCGCAGGACAGCCTCAAGGCAGAGTTCGAGGCGGCCGGGGCCAAGATCCTGGCCAGCGCGCAGGAAGCCTTGCTGAACCGCGCGCAGGAACGGCTGGCCCAGTCCGAGGAAAAAAGCGCGGAACGGCTCAAGGCCTTGCTCGCCCCGGTCGATCAGCGGCTCAAGTCCTACGAACAGCAGGTGCAGACGCTGGAACAGCAGCGGGTCGATGCCTTTGGCCAGCTCACCGGCCTGATCCAGTCCTTGCGGGACGGGCAGGAAGCGGTGCGGGCCGAAGCGGCGCGGCTGGGCAATTCGCTGACCAATGCCCCCAAGGCGCGCGGGCGCTGGGGTGAGCGGGCGCTGCAGAACGTGCTCGAACAGTGCGGATTGTCGGAACACACCGATTTCGATCTGGAACATTCGCTCGACACCGAGGACGGTCGCTTGCGCCCCGATGCCGTGGTCCACGTGCCCGGCCAGAAGAAACTGGTGATCGATGCCAAGGTTTCGCTCAATGCCTATCAGGCCGCCTTCGAGGCGAGCGATGAGGGCGAGCGCAAGCGGCATCTCGACCTGCACGCCAAGTCGATGCGCAGCCACGTCCAGACGCTTGGCACCAAGGCCTACCAGAGCCAGTTTGCCGATGCGCCAGACTATGTTGTGATGTTTGTGCCCGGCGAACATTTTGTTGCCGCCGCGCTGGAGCACGATCCGGAGCTATGGGATTTTGCATTCCATAACAAGGTTCTGCTCGCCACTCCTACCAACCTTGTTGCAATCGCCCGAACCGTGGCGATGGTCTGGAAGCAGGATCAGCTGGCGCGCGAAGCGGTGGAAATCGGCAAGGCCGGGGCCGAGCTGTATGGTCGATTGCGGACCGCTGCCGACCACCTCAGGGGCGTCGGCGCCGGGCTGGATCGTGCCGTTCGCAAGTACAACGATTTTGTTGGCAGTTTCGAGCGCAACGTCCTGTCGTCGGGGCGCCGTTTGCGGGACAAGGGCATCGACATCGGGAAAGCCGAAATCGAGGACGTTCCACAGATTGAGGTTACGCCCCGTTATTCCGATGATTCCGCCGAGGAACGTCCGGCGCTGTCGCTGGTGAATGACCAGGACGAAGCCGGTTAGCGTCTGCGCACTGCCACGATAACGTGCTTGCCGCTGCGCAGCGTCAGGGTTTGTCTGGTGAGGTCGATGCGGGCCTTGCCGCCAAGTACATCGGCCATTGTCCGTTCCTGCTCCATCAGTCCTTCGCAGTACATCATGGTCGACATGAACGGTCCGCCTTCCAGCTGACCTTTGCTGATCTTCCAGGGTCCACCCAGTCCATTGCAACCGACGGTGGCGCTGATCCGGTCAGGCAGAAAGCGGATTTCGGCGCGCGGGGATCGGGCCCGCTGGCCATCGATGGTCTTGACGGTCCAGACCGTTTCGGCGAGCTGACCCGGTTTGGGCGTCGCCGCGGCGCAGGCTGTAGCGAGCGAGAGGACAGCGGCGGCAGCTAGGCTTCGGTATAACATGGCGTGCGTTTATTCCGCTGAACCTGATCGGAAACTGAACGGATCAGTCCAGCGCGGCCAGCACCTCGTAAGCCAGCACAGCCCCGGCCACGGCTGCATTCAGGCTGTCCGCCCGCCCGCGCATCGGCATGGTGACCCTGAGGTCGCAGGCTAACCCATAGTCATCAGGCAGGCCGCGGCTTTCGTTGCCGACCATGATGAAGCACGGGGCGGCATAGGGTGCGCCGCGATAGGGCACGGCATTGCGCAAGGATGCCGCGACCAGCTGGCCGGCGCCGGAGCGCAGCCAGGGCAGGAATTCATCCCACCGCGCCTGGGCAACCTGCTGGGTAAAGATTGCTCCCATGCTGGCGCGCACGGCTTCGGCGGAGAACGGATCGGCGCAATCGTCGATCAGGATCAGCCCGCCAGCACCTACGGCATCACCCGTGCGCAGCATCGTCCCCAGGTTGCCGGGATCGCGCAGGGCCTGCGCCACCAGCCAGATTTTCGCCCGCGACCGGTCCAGTGCAGCAAGGCTGGTATCGAACTCGTCGAACACGCCGCACACCGCCTGCGGGTTGTCCTTGCCGGTGATCTTGCCAAGGATTTCGGCGCTGGTTTCGATGACTTCGCCGCCAGCCGCAGCGACTTCGGCTTCAAGAGCGGCCAGCAGCGGATGGGGATCGCGCTGCTCCGCCATGACCAGCACCTGCGGCACATGGCCGCTTTCGCGCGCATCGGTGAGCAGGCGCAGACCCTCGGCAAGGAACTGGCCGGCCGCCTTGCGGTGCTTCTTGTCCCGCAGCGCCCGCAGTGCCTTGACGGTCGGGTTGGAAAATCCGGTGATCTGGCGGCGCGGCAAGGGTTCAGTCCTCGCCGAAGCCGTCCTTGACGAGGCCGACCAGCTTCATCAGCGCGGGTTGGCAGCCTTCGCCGCTGACGATGATCTCCACGCTGTCACCCTTGGCTGCGCCCAGCATCATCAGGCCCAGGATTGACCCGCCGGCGGCCTCGTTGCCGTCTTTCTCGACTCGCACGGTCAGGCCTGAGCAAAGCTGGGTGACGGCATTGACGAACTTGGCGCTGGCCCGTGCATGGAGCCCGCGATTGTTGACAATCTCTACCGTTTCGCGTGCTTCAGCCATGCCCTGCGGTCCCCACCCAAGCTGTAATCGTTATGCGTCTTGCCCCAGGAATTCCGAAGCGATCGTGATGTAATTGCGCCCGGCATCGCGGGCTGCCTCGGTTGCCTTGCCCAGCGGCATGGCGACGCGCGCTTTCGCGAGGCGGATCAGCATCGGCAGATTGATGCCAGCAATCACTTCCACCTTGCCCGCCTGCATCAGCGAAATCGCGAGGTTGGAAGGCGTGCCGCCGAACAGGTCGGTCAGGATGATGACGCCCGCACCGCTATCCACGCCCGTAACCGCCTCGGCGATTTCGCGCCGGCGGGCTTCCATATCATCGTTGGGGCCAATGCACACGGTCGCCACGGCTTCCTGGCGGCCGACGACGTGCTGCATCGCATGGACGAATTCCTCGGCAAGCTTGCCGTGGGTCACCAGGATCAGGCCGATCATGCGGGGTGGTTACTCCGGTCTGGCAGCCCGGCGAATCCCGCCGGAAAGCGCTGCGCCATGAAGCCGAACGCGGGCACGGTCAATGCTTTCCTTCGACCAGGTCGGCCGCTCGCGCACCCAGGTTCCGGTGGATCACGGTGGGGGTAAAGCCGGCCTCGACCAGCGCGGCCGCGAGTTGCTCGGCCGAATAGACCGAGCGGTGCCGACCGCCAGTGCAGCCGAAGGCCACGTTGACATAGGCTTTGCCCTGCGCGGCATAACGCGGGAGCAGCATCAGCACGAGATCGCGGATCCGCTGAAAAGCTTCCTGCCAGGCCGGATCGGCGGCAATATGTGCGCCGACCGCCGGATCCTGGCCAGTCTGGGGCTTGAGTTCGGGCACCCAGTGAGGATTGTCGAGAAAGCGCATGTCGAAAACGAGGTCCGCCACCGGCGGCATCCCGCGCGAGAAGCCGAAGCTGGTGACGGTGATCGTGGTGCCCTGCGGCGCTTCAGCCTGAAATCGCTCGCGGACCGCCTGCTGCAGGTCGTTGCTGGTGTATTCCGTGGTTGAGATTACAAGATCGGCCCACCGCCGGAGCGGTTCGAGCAGTTCACGTTCGGCGGCGATGCCGGTGGCAACCGGCAGGTCCTGAGCGAGCGGATGGCGGCGACGGGTTTCGTTGTAGCGCCGTTCCAGCTCCGTCCCGGCGCAATCGAGGAACAGCGTGGTGAGTTCCAGATCGGGGCGCTGCGCCAGCTTCTTGACCCGTTCGATCACCTTGTTGGGATCGAATCCGCGGGTGCGCGCATCAAACCCGATCGCCAGCGGGGGGCGTAGATCGCCCGGCCGGGCGTCTGGTCCGTCAATCATCCGGTCGAGCAGCCGGATCGGGAAATTGTCCAGTGTTTCCCAGCCCAGGTCTTCCAGCACCTTGAGCGCCGTGGTCTTGCCCGCGCCAAGCAGGCCAGTGACCAGCAGGACGGGCTGCCGGGTGGCGGTGGCTGCAGAAGAGGGGGCAGGGTCGGTCATTGTCCGATCCCTATCTGGGGATCGTTTGCAGCAAAGGAAAGCCCCCGGCGGTCCAGTGCCGCTTCGGCCCGCAACGCCAGCACCGGACTGTCCGGCCAGAGCCGCACCAGCGGAAGCGCGATGCCTTCCAGCATCAGGGTTTCGGGCTCGTCAGGCAGGCGGTGTGCTTCGGTGGTCAGCTCCAGGACCAGGGCCAAGGGGACAAAGCTGGTCACCGGTTGCGGTACCAGCCCGACGTTGCGGACCTCCAGCAGCCCGGCAATGTGCGGCGGCGGGAAGGCGCGCAGTAGGCCGCCTTGCGCTTCGATCCGCACGCCATCATCACCAACGAGTACGGCGCCGCGGTCAATCAGGGCCAAGGCCAGGCTCGATTTGCCAGTGCCCGGTGCACCCTGGATCAGCACGCCGCGGCCGTGCAAAGCGACGCAGGTGGCCTGAATCAGCCGGCTCACCGTTCGGTCTCCGGCTCGTCATCGATCAGCGGCAAATGCAGCTCCAGCCGCGCCCCACGCTGGCCATCGGGGCGATCAGTAGCGGTTAGCGAACCGTCGTGGGCTTCGGCGATGGTCCGCGCGATTGCCAGGCCCAGGCCCGAATGGCGCCCAAAGTCCTCGTCCTTGGGGCGCAGCGAATGGAACCGGTCAAACACTTTCTCCCGCGCTTCGGGCGGGATCCCAGGCCCTTCGTCGGTCACAGTGAGAACCAGCTGATCGCCATGCCGGGCCAGCGAAATTTCGACCAGACCGCCGGGTGGAGAAAACGATACGGCGTTGTCCAGGAGGTTCTCCAGCACGCGTTCAAGCCGCTGGGCATCGCCTGGAACCAGCCAGTTGCCTGGATCCATCGTTCGCACCGCCAGCCGGCACGTGGCATCCACGCCGCGCTGGCTACGCGCCGCAACCAGCGTTCGAGCCAGGGCGGCAAGGTCGACTGGCTCAAACCGGGCCCGGCTGAGTTCGGCATCGATCCGGCTGGCTTCGGCGATTTCGCTGACCAGACGGTCGATCCGCTTGAGATCGTGCGCGGCAATTCCGGCCAGTTGCTTGCGCAGTGCTGGATCCTCGACCTTGTCGAGCGATTCGAGCGCGGAACGCAACGAGGCCAGCGGGTTCTTGATTTCGTGCGCCACATCGGCGGCAAAGCTTTCGCCCGCGTCGATCCGCTGGCGCAGCGCACCGCTCATGTCGGAAATGGCGCGGGCCAGCAGCCCGATCTCATCGCGCCGCTCGGGCAGACGCGGCACCACCACCTCGCGGTCGCGGCCCAGCCGCACGCGGATTGCGGCGCGCACCAGTTCACGCAGGGGCTGGACGATAGTGCGGGCGAGGAACAGCGATAACTGGACTGAAATCATCAAGGTGACGGCCAGGACAATAGCCAGGGTCTGGCGCGCATCGCGCACGCTCTGCGTAATGTCGCGGGCATTGCGCGTGGTGAGCAACAAGGTGCCGTCCTCGCCCACCCGGGTGGCCGCGTTGATCACGGGCGTCTCGTCCGGCGCAGCCCGCCGGCGCACTACCGTGCCGCCCAGTCGCGCCGCCTCGGCCAGTTCGGGCCAGGCTGCGGCGGTGTCTGATCGGGGATCGGCATAGGCCTCGACCGGATCGGTGCCGATCAGGAAGTTCATTCCGGCATCCAGCCAGCGCGCGGCGTGCTGGTACCATGGCTCGGTGGTCGGATTGATCAGGGCAAATGTGGGCTCGGCCAGGGCAAAGCTGTCCAGCACGAGCTGCCCTTGAGGGTCGTAGAGCCGCAAGCGCAGTTCCCGCTCGCCACCGATCCGCATCATCAGGCCGGCCCGGGCCGAGGCGGGAGCGGCGGCCAGACCCTGGGCGGCAACGCGAGCTTCGGCACTGGCCAGCTGGAACCGCTCGGCCAACAGCTGGTTACGGTATGAATCGAGATAGAACAGGCTGCCCGCCATCAGTCCGAGCGCAATGATGTTGACTGCCAGGATGCGGGCCGTGAGCGAAGTGCGCAGCCGCCAGTTGATGCGGGTGCGGCGCAGCGGCGTCGAAGCGGGTGGGACGGCAGCGTCAGCCATCGCTGAACGAGTATCCAGCACCGTAGAGCGTCTCGATTGCCGCGAAATCCTTATCCACTACGCGAAATTTACGTCGCAAACGCTTGATATGGCTGTCAATGGTTCGGTCATCGACAAACACGTCATCGCTGTAGGCGGCATCCATCAACTGGTTGCGATTCTTGATTACACCAGGGTGCCGGGCCAGCGCCTCTAGGATCAGGAACTCGGTAACCGTGAGCGAGACCGCTTCGCCGCGCCAGGTTACGCGGTGCCGGGCCGGGTCCATTTCCAGCGCGCCGCGCCGTACGGTGTCGGGGGCCGGGGCGTCGTTTGGCGTTTCGCTTTCGCCGCGGACAAGCTCGGTGCGGCGCAGGATCGCTCTGATCCGGGCTACGAGCAAGCGCTGGCTGAATGGCTTGGTGATATAGTCATCTGCCCCCAGCGCCAGGCCCAGCGCCTCGTCCTGCTCATCATCTTTGCTGGTCAGGAAGATCACCGGCAGCGCGCTTTTCTCGCGCAGCCGTCGCAGCAGCTCGAGCCCGTCGAGCCGCGGCATCTTGATGTCGCAGATTGCCAGATCTGGCGGATTGTCGAGCAGCGCCTTGAGCGCGCTTTCGCCGTCGGAATAGACGCGCGTGGCAAAGCCTTCGGCCTGCAGGCCGATCGAGACGCTGGTCAGGATGTTGCGATCGTCGTCGACCAGCGCGATGGTTTGCAGAGTACTGGCTGGGCTGGCGTCCATGAATGCCTGGCTGCTGGCGGATCGGGAGGCCGGGGTTACCCGCTTCGCTTGCGCAAGACAATCGGGCCCGCGCAATTGTCCCGATTGTGTCCGTTTTGGCAGCGACACCGGCAGAACGCACGGGTTTGGGGACAGGCCGGTTTGACCTCTTTCCACCGGGCCGCTATGCGCGGCTCACGAATCCGCTGCATTCGTATGCAGCCCCCTCGACTGAGCCTTCACCGGCACGGTCCCAGATCACGGAGACGACTTTGACCGCCTCGCTGTCCTACCCGCTTGCCAACCAGGGAATTGCCACCTCTGCCACGATCCATGCCAACCTCGGCACCGCGCCGCTGGTGGAGCATGCGGTTCGCAATGGCGAAGGTATCCTGGCCAAGGATGGCCCGCTGGTCGTCGAAACCGGCAAGCACACCGGACGCAGCGCCAAGGACAAGTATATCGTTCGCGATGCCGAGACCGAGGCCAGCGTGTGGTGGGGCAAGACCAACGTAGCGATGAGCCCCGAGCACTTCGCCGCACTCAAGGCTGATTTCCTGGCCGAGCTGGCCAAGAAGGACACGCTTTACGTGGCCGACCTGTTCGGTGGTTCGCAGCCTGAACACCGCGTCAACGTGCGCGTGATCAACGAGCTGGCCTGGCATAACCTGTTCATCCGCACCCTGCTGGTCCGTCCGACCGCGAGCGAGCTGGACGGCTTCCTGCCCGAATACACCATCATCGATCTGCCCAGCTTCGTCGCTGATCCGGCCCGTCACGGCTGCCGCAGCGAAACCGTGATTGCGGTGAACTTCACCGAAAAGCTGATCCTGATCGGTGGCACCAAATATGCCGGCGAAATGAAGAAGTCGGTATTCGGCATCCTCAATTACCTGCTGCCGCTAAAGGGCGTGATGCCGATGCACTGCTCCGCCAATATCGGCGCCGATGGCAATACTGCGGTGTTCTTCGGCCTGTCGGGCACCGGCAAGACCACGCTTTCGGCCGATGCCAGCCGCACGCTGATTGGCGATGACGAGCACGGCTGGTCTGATACCGCCGTCTTCAACTTCGAAGGTGGCTGCTATGCCAAGATGATCCGTCTCTCGCCCGAGGCAGAGCCGGAAATCTTCGCAACCACCAAGCGGTTCGGCACGGTGCTGGAAAACGTGGTGATCGATCCGGAAACCCGTGAGCTCGATTTCGACGACAACTCGCTGGCCGAGAACAGCCGTGGTTCCTACCCGATCGACTTCATTCCGAACACGTCGGAAAAGAACCTCGGACCGGTTCCCGCCAACCTGATCTTCCTCACTGCCGATGCCTATGGCGTGCTGCCGCCGATTGCGCGGCTGACCCCGGACCAGGCGATGTATCACTTCCTTTCGGGCTATACCGCCCGCGTGGCCGGCACCGAAATCGGTGTGACCGAACCGGAAGCGACCTTTTCCACCTGCTTCGGCGCGCCGTTCATGCCGCGCCATCCGTCGGTCTATGGCAACCTGCTCAAGGAACGGATCGCCAAGGGCGGTGTGAAGTGCTGGCTGGTCAACACCGGCTGGTCGGGTGGCAAGGCAACGATGCCCGGCATCAGCCGTATGCCGATCAAGGCGACCCGCGCGCTGCTCAACGCCGCGCTCGACGGCAGCCTCAACGATGCCGAGTTCAAGAAGGATCCGAACTTCGGCTTTGAGGTGCCGGTGGCGGTGCCGGGCGTGGATAGCAAGCTGCTCGATCCGCGCGGGGCCTGGGCTGATGGCGCCGAGTACGACAAGACTGCGCAAGACCTTGTCGCCAAGTTCATCGACAACTTCGCGCAATTTGCCGATCACGTTGATGAGGGCGTACGTCAGGCGGCACCGACCGCCGCCTGACCTTTACGGTCAGCTTCGCTGCTGACCTTGAGGCAAACAAAAGGGCCGCGGCACCAATGCGATGCTGCGGCCCTGTCTGTTGCGCTGGTAGATTAGCCGTTCTGGCTTGCGATGTAACGATCGACGTTCTGCGTCAGGACGTCGAGCGGGACATTGCCACCACCGACCACGGCGTCGTTGTAGTCGCGCAGGTCGTACTTTGCGCCCAGCGCCACCTTGGCCCGCTCACGCTGGCTGAGGATCTCACTGTGGCCGATCTTGTAACCGCAGGCCTGGCCCGGCCACGAGCAATAGCGATCGACCTCGCTGGTCACCTCGGCGCGGCCTGAGCCGTTGGTGGTGGCGAACCAGTCGATCGCCTGTTCGCGGGTCCAGCGCTTGGCGTGCAGGCCGGTGTCAACGATCAGGCGGCAGGCCCGGAAGGCAATGGACTGCAGGTAGCCCAGCTGCCCGACCGGATCGCCGTCATAGGCGCCCAGTTCGTCGCCCAGTGTCTCGGCATAGAGCGCCCAGCCCTCCGAATAGGCGTTGAACGCCAGCAGCGTGCGGATCAGCGGCAGGCGATTGGCATATTCGCCCTGCCAGACATGGCCGAAGATCCCTTCGTGGAAAGCCAGGCTGGGGATCGAATAGCGGCTGTGCAGATCGGTGTTTGACAGGTTGAGCCAGATCTTGCCGGGGATCGAGCCATCGATCGAGCCGGCACCGCCATAGGCGCCGGGTGCTCCGGCTTCTTCGGCCGGTGGCAGGCGGCGGATTTCCAAATTGCCGCGCACCGGATTGCGGAAGGCGCGCGGGGCCTGGGCGCGCATGAAATCGACCTTGGACTGCATCAGCGCGATGATTTCGGCCCGGCCCTGATCGGTGTTGGGGAACTGGAAGCGCGGGTCCTTGCCCAGCGCGGTCATGCGTTCCCCGACCGTGCCGGAGGTGTAGCCCAGGCTGCGCAGGATCGGATCCATTCGGCCATGCAGCAGGGCCAGCTGCTCCTGCCCGATCTGATGCACTTCATCGGGTGTGTGGCTGGTGGTGGTGCTGGCCGACAAACCCCAGGCGTACCATTCATCACCGCGCGGGCGGGCCCATAGCCCTGCATCGCTGGTGGCAATGCTGCGCTGGATCATCAGCTCGGCCAGCTGTCGTTCGAGCGCGGGGATGATCGCCCCGGTTGCATGGAGTTTCGCGCGGTCTGCCCACGGCCCTGCGGCGGCTGGAATGCTGCCGGTCCGGCGGGCGAGCGAGCGCGCCAGATCGCCGCCATCGTGCAGCGAGGCAATTTGCGCCTTCATCTGGCGGATTGCCTTGTCGAGCAGGAACGCGGGCGGCACCACGCCCATTTCGCGGGCCGAACGGATCCGGCCCAGTTCGCCATCCAGCAAGGCGGGGAAGGCACCGAGCCGGGCGAGATAGGCTTCGGCATCGGCGCTGTTGCGAACCGGATGATCGCTATCGAGGAAGCGGGGCACGTCAAGGTACCCGCCGACGTTCTGGATCACGACATAGGGCGTGTTGCGCCAGCCGCCGACGGCGACGTCGCCATAGGGCAGGGCAAAGCCCTTGAGCGCAGCGCGGAAGGCACTGCGGACCACCGCAATGCTGGTGCGGATGGCGGGATCGAGACCGCTGTCGGCGATGGCCTCGGCCCGCTGGAGGCCGCGTTTGAGCAAGTTGGCCAGAGCGGCTTGACCAGCCGCTGAACGATCACTCAGCTTGCCGCGCAGCGCTGCGCGCGCGCCGGTATCGATCCCCAGCGAGGTAGCGGATTCCGGACTGTGCTCAAGCAGTTCGGCCGCCAGCGATTCGAGGAACTGGGCCGGCGATTCGGGCCCAACAGGTGCTGACAGGGCACGGTTGGCGCAGCCGGGCAGAACAGCGGCGGTGGCAGTCCCGCCTAGCAGCATCAGGGCGGAGCGACGCGAAAGCAAAGTGGTTTCCATGTCTTGCATCGTGCGACGCCGGCTTTGCTGTGTCAAATCCGGACGGGGCGTTAACCGTATGGTTGAATTGCATCTGGAAATGGCAGGCGGTTTAGAGTTAACTTACTGTTCCGAAGGGTCGCGTCGGGTCAGGGGCAAAACAAGGAGTCCCTTCGAATGGCTGAGCAGGAGCTGCTGGACACGCTGCGCAGGAGCGGCGGTCTTGAAGCTGTCTCGAAGGAACTGGGGCTTCCACCGGCAACGGCTGCGGCTGGTGCAGAGGCTTTGCTTCCGGCTGTTCTCGGTGGTTTCCGCAAGCGGACCGAAGCCGTCGGCGGCGGCGCAGGCGGACTGGGCAATCTGATCGAGATGCTGTCCGGACTGGGCGGCGGCGAACTGGCTGGCAATGTCCTGGCGCCGGGGCCCACCGAAGTCGGGCGCGGCAACGAAGTGCTGGGGGAGATATTCGGCACCAAGGCTGTCAGCCGCAGCGTGGCACAGGATGCGTCCGCGCGGACCGGGATCGACCCCGAAGCGCTCAAGCAGATGCTGCCGCGGCTGGCGATGCTGGTCGGCGGCTATCTCTCCGCCCGGGCCGGTGGCAGCGGTGCGCAGGGCAGCGGCGGCCTGAATGGCGGGGGCCTGGGGGCGCTGCTTGATCTTGATGGCGATGGCAACCCGCTCGACGATATCGTCGGTGCGGCGGGCAGGTTGTTCAAGTAATGTCGGTGGTGCTGTCGCTGCTGGTCCTGGCGGCCATCGTCCTGCTGGCCGGGGCTGTGCTGCAATGGCGCCGCGGCGATCGGCGCAAGGCGCTGCTGCTGGTTATCCTGGCGCTGGTGGCGGCGCTCAATGTCGGGATCTGGACCATCCCCGACGCTTCGGGCGAAGCGCCGGTGACCAAGGTGGACAGCAGCCCCGCCTGATCAGCGGATCGGGCAGTCCGGTGCGAGCCGCATGTCGAGGTAATTGTCCACCGCGCGCATCATGTCATCGAGCTCGTTCTCAAAGAAGTGGTTGGCGCGGGGGACCTCATCATGGTGGATCGTGATGTGGCGCTGGGTCCGCAGCTTGTCGACCAGCTTCTGCACCGCATTCGGCGTCACCACGGTATCCTGCGCGCCCTGGATGATGATGCCAGAAGCCGGGCAGGGTGCCAGGAAGCTGAAATCATACATGTTGGCCGGCGGCGCCACCGAGATGAAGCCACGGATCTCGGGGCGGCGCATCAGCAATTGCATGCCGATCAGCGCGCCAAAGCTGTAGCCCGCGATCCAGGTGGTGCTCGCTTCCGGGTGGATCGACTGCACCCAGTCGAGCGCGGCGGCGGCATCGGACAATTCGCCGATGCCGTTGTCAAAGCTGCCCTGGCTGCGGCCGACGCCGCGGAAGTTGAAGCGCAGCGTGGCAAAGCCGCGCGCCTGGAACGTCTTGTACATCGCCATGGTGATCCGGTCGTTCATCGTCCCGCCGGCCTGCGGGTGCGGATGCAGGATCATGGCGACCGGTGCGCGCGGACGGGTGGCGGGCTGGAAGCGCCCTTCAAGGCGACCTTCGGGACCGGGGAAGATGACAGATGGCATGGACCAGGTACCTGTTTCTTGGCTGCTCCACCCGTGGCCGCCGGAGAAAACGGCAGACCAGACCAGATGGGGCTATGATCGGGAGAGAGGCGCTATATAGAAACGGGCCTTCGAAAAGCAACTTTTCCGAACCATGACCGGCAAACCGATCTATCTTGACCATCAGGCCACTACGCCGCTCGCGCCGGAAGCGCTGCAGGCCATGCTGCCTTGGCTGTCCGGGCCGGAGTCGATGGGCTTTGCCAATCCGCATTCGATGCACCGTGCCGGGCGGGCCGCGGCGGCGGCAGTGGAACTGGCGCGTGAGCAGGTGGAAAGCCTGTTGCCCAGGGGCGGACGGGTAATCTTTACCAGCGGCGCGACCGAGGCCTTGAACCAGGCGCTGCGCTCGGTCCCACGCGGGACCATTGCCTATTCGGCGATCGAGCATTCGGCGGTGGTCAATGCGGCGATTGCCAGTGGCAGCGAGGTGCACGAACTGCCCGTCAGCGCCGCCGGGCTGGTCGATCCCGAAGTGCCGCTGCCCGCAGGCGTCGGTTTGGTTGCGGTTATGCAGGTCAATAACGAGATCGGCACGATCCAGCCGGTCGCACGGCTGGCCGAACGCGCGCACGAGGTCGGCGCACTGTTCCTCTGCGATGCGGTGCAGGGTGCCGGCAAGCTGGCCCCGCCCGAAGGCGCGGACCTGATCGCGATCACCGCGCACAAGCTTTACGGACCCAAAGGGATCGGCGCGCTGTGGGTGCGCGACGGGATTGCGATCGGGCCGCTGATCGCCGGGGGCGGCCAGGAGAGCGGTTTGCGCTCGGGCACGCTCAGTCCCGCGCTCTGTGCCGGGTTCGGCGCAGCGGCGGCGCTGGCTAAAGCGCGGATGGAGCAGGATTTCCAGCACCTTTCCGGGCTGGCGGCGCTGGCCCGTTCGATCCTTTCGCGCTGGACGGTCAACGGCTGCGAGACGGCGCGCTGGCCGGGTAATCTCAACCTGCGGCTGGACGGGCTGAATTTCCCGCGCCTGCTTAGCGATTGCCGCGATCTGGCGTTCTCGGCCGGCTCGGCCTGCGGCAGCGGCACCGGCGCGCCGAGCCGGGTGCTGACTGCCATCGGTCTGGAACCCGTTCAGGCGCGCAATTCGATCCGGCTCGGCTTTGGTCGCTACACCACGCACGAGGAAGTGGAACTGGCCTGCCACGCGCTGCAAGCCGCCGCGCAGGCCCAGGGAGTTAAATGATGCCCAAAGTCACTTTTATCACTGCCAAGGGCGAGCGGGTGACTGCCGAGGCGGGCGAGGGCGATTGCCTGCTCGAAGTGGCGCAGAATGCTGATATGCCGCTGGAGGGCACCTGTGAGGGCCAGATGGCCTGCTCAACCTGCCATGTGATCGTGGCCCCCGATTGGTTCGGCAAACTCCCCCGGGCCAGCGAGGACGAGGAAGACATGCTCGATCTGGCTGCCGGCGTTGCCCGGACCAGCCGCCTGGCCTGCCAGATCACCCTGACAGCCGAGCTGGACGGCATCGAGGTGCGGATTCCGGGGGAAAGCCGGGATATGCAGCGCCGCTGACCCTTGGCGGTCGATTTGCGGCCCTGCTAGGGCGCTGGTCTGATGACTGCCGATACCACCGAGCCCGATCCGTTTGATGCCATCGTCGATGCGCCCTTCGATGCCGCGCTGTCCGAGCGCTATCTCGTCTATGCGCTTTCGACGATCACTGCGCGGTCGCTGCCGGATTTGCGCGATGGGCTGAAGCCGGTCCACCGCCGCCTGCTCTGGGCGATGCGGCAGCTGAAGCTCAATCCCAACGATGCCTACAAGAAATCGGCCCGTGTGGTCGGTGACGTGATCGGCAAGTATCACCCGCATGGCGATCAGTCGGTTTACGACGCGATGGTCCGCCTCGCGCAGGACTTCAGCCTGCGCTATCCGCTGGTCGATGGGCAGGGCAATTTTGGCAACATCGATGGCGATAACGCCGCAGCCTATCGCTATACCGAAGCACGCCTGACCAAGACCGCGATTCAGCTGATGGCCGGCCTTGATGAAGGCACGGTCAACTTCATCCCGACCTATAACGGGGAAGAGGAAGAGCCGGAGATCTTCCCCGGCCTGTTCCCCAACCTGCTGGCCAATGGCTCCAGCGGGATCGCCGTGGGGATGGCGACCAATATCCCCAGCCACAACGTGGCCGAGATCGTCGACGCGACACTGCTGCTGATCGACAATCCCCATGCCGAACATGCCCAGCTGATGGACCTGTTCCAGGGACCGGATTTTGCCACCGGCGGGATCGTTGCCGAAAGCCGCGAGGTCATCTCGCGCGCATATGAGACCGGTCGCGGAGCGCTGCGGGTGCGCGGGCGATTCTCGACCGGGCGCAATGCCGATGGCTCTTGGGAGGAAACGGGGATCGAGAAGCTGGGCGGCGGGGCCTGGCAGCTGGTCATCTCCGAAATCCCTTATCAGCTTCCCAAGGGCAAGCTGATCGAGCAGGTCGCGCAGCTGATTGCCGACAAGAAGCTGCCGATCCTGGAAGATATCCGCGATGAATCGGATGAGCAGATCCGGCTGGTCTTCGTGCCGAAGAGCCGCAACGTCGATCCCGAACTGCTCAAGGAATCGCTGTTCAAGCTGACCGATCTGGAAACCCGGTTCGGGCTCAACCTCAACGTCCTCGATGCCAGCCGCACGCCCGGCGTGCTCAGCCTCAAGCTGGTGCTGCAGGAATGGATCAAGAGCCAGATCGACATCCTGGTCCGGCGCAGCCAGCACCGGCTGGCCAAGATCGCTGACCGGCTTGAGTTGCTCGATGGCTATATCATTGCCTATCTCAACCTTGACCGGATCATCGAGATCATCCGCACCGAGGATGAGCCCAAGCCGGTGATGATGGCCGAATTCCAGCTGACCGAGCGCCAGGCCGAAGCGATCCTCAACATGCGCCTGCGCTCCCTGCGCAAGCTTGAGGAAATGGAGCTGCGCCGCGAGCGGGATAACCTGCTGGCCGAAAAGGACGAGCTGGAAAAGCTGCTGGAAAGTCCCGCCCGCCAGCGCACCCGCCTGAAGCGCGATCTGGCGGGCCTGCGCAAGGACTATGCCGAGGAAACCGTGCTCGGCCGTCGCCGCACCACCATTGCCGAGGCCGCGCCGACGGTCGAATTCTCGATGGATGCCATGATCGAGAAGGCGCCGGTTACGGTGATCCTTTCGGCCAAGGGTTGGATCCGCGGGGCCAGCGGGCACGAGCCGCTCGACCGGGAGTTCAAGTTCAAGGAAGGCGATGGGCCGGCCTTTGCGATTCATGCCCAGACCACCGACAAGCTCCTGGTTGCCTGCGACAATGGCCGATTCTACACGCTCGGGTGCGACAAGCTGCCGTCGGCGCGCGGCTTTGGTGAGCCGATCCGGACCATGGTTGATATCGATGCCGGGGCGGAAATTGTCGGCCTGCTGGTCTACAAGCCCAAGGCGCAGTTGCTGCTGGCCAGCAACCAGGGGCGTGGGTTTGCGGCCGAGGCGGACGAGCTGCTCGCCGAAACCCGCAAGGGCCGCGGGGTGATGAACACCAAGCCCGGCGTGAAACTGGCCGTGGTGCGTGAGATCCCGGCAGAGCACGATCATGTCGCCGTGGTGGGGGACAACCGCAAACTGGTGATCTTCAGTCTGGAAGAACTGCCGGTGCTGGCCAAGGGCCAGGGCGTCACCCTCCAGCGCTACCGCGATGGCGGCCTCGCTGATGCGATCACGCTGAAGCTGGATGAAGGACTCAGCTGGAAAATGGGCGGTGATACGGGACGCACCCGGACCGAAAGCGATATGCGGCTTTGGAAGGTGGCACGTGGTGCGGCCGGGCGGATGCCGCCCAACGGCTTCCCGCGGGACAACAAGTTCTAGCCCTTTGGCACCAGGATCAGCTTGTCACCCTCGACCCGCCAGCTGGCGAGCTGGCTCAGCAGGTTCATGCCGATCACCTGAGTCTCGTCATCGGTATCGCGCGGGACAGCAACGTCCAGCCCGCGCACCTCGATATTGCCGAAACGCAGGCTTTCGGCCGTGCCAAGCGTTGCAGTGATCACGCCATTGGCGGTTTCGAGCTCAAGCGGCGCGCGCGCCGGGTTGGGGCGGAGGCCGACTGTCTCGGCGGTTTTCCGGCCGAGACCGGTAAAGGTTGCGCCGGTATCGACCAGAAATTCAACCGGCTGGCCATTCACCTCGGCTTCGATCCAGAAATGACCGTCACTGGCGAGCGGCACGATCGTTTCGCTGCCGCTGACCGCGACAGCGGGGCGGTGGCGCAGCTCCAGCATCGCGTCGGACCGCTCAGCCGTATAGGCGAGCTGGCCGACCAGCAGCAGGCCGGCAGCAAGCATGCCCAGATAACCGGTCTTGCGCAGGGCATCAGCGAGGGCGGGGCGCTCGCGCTCCATCATCCAGCCGGCGGCAGCGGCGACCACCGCGAAGATTGCGATCAGCAGCAGCGGTTCGTTAAGCGCCAGTTCGCTCATGCCGGGGCTGCCAGTTCGGCGTCTAGCAGGGCGGGGATAGCGGCATTATCGAACCCGGCGGCGATCCAGCGCGCTTCCACCGCGCGCAGTACCCGCGCGACTTCTGGACCGGCCTTGATGCCGCGTGCCACGATTTCACCGCCCTTGAGTGGGAATTCGGGGATGTCCCAGCCGGCCAGCGGGGCAACATCGGCTCCGGTGATCAGCAGCCGGTCCAGTGCGGCTTCCCGGCCCAGGCGGTAGGCAAGTGGCCGTGCGGCGTCCTCGCGGCCATCGCGCGCGGCAGCCAGCGCCAGCCGCTTCTTCTGCGCGCCAGACAGCCGGAACCGGCTGGCCACGCTTTCCGCCAGCGGCACATCTGCGGGGAGCAGGGCGGCGAGGCGGCGCAGTGCATCGGGCGCTACGTTCTGGCGATCTTCCTGAACGATAAGCTCGGTCAGCGCAGCGACCTTGGCTTCGGGCAGGATAACGGCCAGCACACCAAGTTCAGCCATCCGCGCCACGGTGGGGGCAGGATCGGGCAGGGAGAGGAGGTTCATCATCTCCATGCCAACCCGCTCGCGCGACAGACCCTTAAGTGTAGCCGCGAGGTCGGAGCAAGCCATTTCCGAATTTGTATCAACTGGTTGTGATCCGAATCTCGCCTGAAACCGGAAGTAGCGCAAAATGCGCAGGTGATCCTCGCGGATGCGCTGCCGGGCATCGCCGATAAACCGGACCCGCCGCGCCGCAAGGTCCTCCAGTCCGCCAAACCAATCGAATACTTCGCCCGTCGCGGGATCGGCATAGAGCGCGTTGATGGTGAAGTCCCGCCGCGCGGCATCATCCTGCCACTCGTCGGCGAAGGCCACGGTGGCACGGCGGCCATCAGTGCTGACGTCATGACGCAGGGTGGTGATCTCTACCGCGCCGCCGGGCAGCACTGCCGTCACGGTGCCATGGTCAATTCCGGTCGGAACTGCCTGAATTCCGGCATCTTTCAGTTTGCCGATTACTTTCAGCGGGCGCAGCGGCGTGGCAATGTCCACGTCCTTTACGGCGATCCCGAGCAAAGTATCGCGCACGGCGCCGCCGACATAGCGGGCATTGCCCGCGCCCAAAACGGCTACCAGCTGGATCAGATCGGCGCGCTGCGTCCAGTCAGCGCGCGGCAGAACCGCGGTCACCATGTGATCCGCTTGGCCAGGTTGGCGATGATCGCCCCGGTCACGCCCCAGATGCGGTGTTGCTGCCACATGATCTCGATGTAGCGCCTTTCCGCACCTTGCCAAAATGCCGATTGCTCGACCTGGTTGACCGGATCGAACAGATAGTCGACCGGCGCCTCGAACCAGGCCGCTACTTCGGTTGGGTTCGGCTGCAATTCAAGGTCCGGCGGCACCACGGCGATGACTGGTGTCACTTCATAGCCGGTGCCGGTGCGATAGGCATCGCTGGTGCCGATCACGGTCACGTCGGCAGAACGGATGCCCAGTTCTTCATGGGCTTCGCGCAGGGCTGCCTCGACCGGGGTTTCGCCCGGATCGATCTTCCCGCCCGGAAAAGCCACCTGCCCGGGATGCGAACGCATGTTGGAAGGGCGGTGGATCAGCAGGAAGCCGGGCCGCTCCCGCTCGGTGATTGCCGCCAGCACGGCGGCTGGCCGATAAACCTCGCCGCTGAAGCGCTCATCGGTGAGGAGCGGGCCAACATCGCGCGCATGGCCATCGGCATGAAGCCGTCGCAGCCGCGCCACCAGTTCGCTCATGCCGGCACCAGGCTGAAGCGACGCCCCTGGCTGGTGACGGTCAGATCGGCATCGGCCAGCTCGACCAGTTGCAGCCAGGTCGAGCGGTTGATCCGCGCCTCGCACCCGTGGCGGACGGCGAGGTACAGCGCCGGCAGTTCGGCATCGCCGCGCGCGATTAGCGGATGGTCCGGCCCGGTCACCACCAGCTCGTCGGTGTTGAGCCGGAAGACCAGCGCACCATCCTGCCTGGTCACGTCCGTGGCCAGAAAGGCGGCATCCTCGACCTTGATCGACTGCTTCTCAACCGGAGTTACCAGCCAGTGCTGGCCAGTCTCATCACGCCGCAGCAGTCCGGCAAAGGCGCGGATCATCGCGGGGCGGCGGATTTCCCCGCCATCATGGAACCAGCGCCCGTCGGCCCGAATCGTCATCAGGCTGTCCCCGCTGGCCTGCGGGTTCCACTGCGCGACCGGCGGTAGCTTGCGCTCGGCATTGAGTGCAGCGATTTCCGCCAGGCTTAGCGTGGCAAGGTCAGGCAGGGGTTCGTAAGGCATCGAGGCTGCGATGCCAGATCAGCTTAGCCGCGCCAAGGCCCCAGCATGCCCTCGGCGGGGAGGACAGCCGGATTGTCGCAGCGGGCGAGCAGGCGATGCCGCTCAAACGGGCCAGGCAGGTCCCAGCTGCTGGTATGGGCATTGGTAAAGCCCCAGAACCGGCCATAATACTCCGGATCGCCAATCATCACCTGGGGCAATGGGGCCTGCGGAGAGAGCGCGGCGAGAGCGGCGGTCATCAGCGCTTGGCCATAGCCCTGGCCCTGGGCCTCCGGCTCCACGGCGACGGGGCCGACCATAATCAGCGGGTGGCGCCGGCCCGACGGATCGGTCAGGGCCACCGGCCAGCACTGGATAGTGCCGACCAGGTGCTCTTCGTTGTCGATCGCCGCGAATGACAGGCCGGGTAGCCAGTCCGTCCCCTCGCGCACTTTGTAGGCGGTCCGGGTGTGTCGCTCCGGCTCGAACGCGCGATCAAGCAGCGCTTCGACCAGCGCGGGATCGACATTGTCGAGCGGGATAAGCGTGGGACCATCAGCCATAGGGGCGCGCCCCTAAGCCGCATGGCCCGGCTTGTCGACGGTTTACTTGCGCGGGGTCAGCTTCAGCAGCCGGCCGCCTTCGCGGTCCTCGATCACCAGCAGCGAGCCATCGGCGGCTTCGGCCACGTCGCGGATGCGCTTGTCCATCGGATATCGGGCGACTTCCTTTGCCTTTTCGCCATCGATCTTGAGCCGCACCAACGCCTTTGGACCAAGCCCGGCCACTAGGACCTGCCCCTTCCAGTCGCGGAAGGCCTTGCCCGAATAGAAGATCATGTCGCCCGGCGCGATCATGGGTGTCCAGGTGATCGCCGGGGCGGCAATGTCCGGACGGGTGCTATGCGGCGGAATGTCCTTGCCGTCATAGTGATCCCCTTCGGAGACCACCGGCCAACCATAGTTCTTGCCTGGCTGGACCAGGTTCAGTTCGTCGCCACCCCTGGGGCCATGCTCGATATCCCACAGCCGGCCCTTCGGGTCGAAGGCCAGGCCCAGGATATTGCGGTGACCGTAAGACCAGATTTCGGCGCTTACCCCGCCCTTGTCCGCAAACGGGTTGCCAGGGGCGGGCTTGCCATCAGGCAGCAGGCGCAGAACCTTGCCGAGATTGCCGGTCAGGTCCTGAGCCGGGTCCATCTTCTGCCGGTCGCCCGAGCCGACGAACATCAGCTTGCCATCGGGCGAAAAAGCGATGCGGTGTGAGAAATGCCCGCGCCCGGTGGTCTTGGGGCTCTGCCGCCAGATCACTTCGAGCCCATCGACGCGCGGGGCATCGCCGCCCACGAACTTGCCGCGCCCGATCACCGCGCCGCGCGTGTCGTTCTCGCCCGGTTCCACCCACGAGAGGTAGATCGTGCCGCTCTTGGCGAAATCGGGGGCCAGGACCACGTCGCCCAGACCGCCCTGGCCGCCCGCGTCGACCTTGGGCATTCCGGCCACGTCCTTCACGCCGCCATCGACCAGCTTCATCGTGCCGCCCTTTTCGGTGACCAGCACGCCGCCACCCGGCAGCACGGCAATTGCCCAAGGGGCATTCAGCGTGGCCAGCGGCGTGACGGTGAAGGCGTCCTTCACCTCGGCGGCGGACTTGCTATCCCCAGCGACCGACGGGCTGCAGCTTGCGAGGAAGGCGGCGAAGGGCGAGAGAGCCTTGACGATGGTTTTGGTCATGGTTCCGTAAATGGAAGCTGCGGTGGTTTTTGCCAAGAGGTCAAAAGACCGGATGGTGATCGGCGTGGACGAGGCCGGACGCGGTCCGCTGGCCGGGCCAGTCGTCGCGGCGGCCTGCGTCCTCGGAGCCGATGCGCCCGCTGGCCTGGACGATTCCAAGAAGCTTTCGGCCAAACGCCGCGCCGGGCTGGAACCATTGATCAAGGCCAGTTGCCACTGGGCGCTGGGCGTGGTCGAGGCCGAGGAGATTGACCGGATCAACATCTTCGCCGCCACGATGCTGGCCATGACCCGGGCGGTTGGCGCGCTGGGGCTGGAACCGGACGAGGTGTTGATCGATGGCAACATGACCCCTCAGGGCCGCCATCCGGACTGGTGCTGGCCGGCCCGGGCTATTGTCGGCGGCGATGCGCTGGAACCTTGCATTTCCGCCGCCTCGATCCTGGCCAAGGAACACCGCGATCGGCTGATGCGAGGCTATGCGCTGGAGCACCCGCACTACGGGTGGGAGCGCAATATGGGCTATGGCACCGCCGAACACCTCGCCGCGCTGCGTGAGCACGGGCCAAGTCCGCTGCACCGGCGCAGCTTTGCCCCTGTGGCGCAACTGGTGCTGATCTGACCGCACATTTTTTCGATCCGAGTCCCCCGCGCCACACCCACCAGATATTGAGTCCGCCGCCGATCGCGGGACTCCACATGCTGTGTCGGACTCGTTCCGTTCCGCTTTTCGGTAACCCTTCGTAAACCATGAATCGCTAGGATTCCTGCGGAGTCGCACTTGACGCGGGACTCCGGATGACTCACCCTGTGGATAACTCGAAGGGGGTTTAAAGGCGATTATGGGTCAGATGCTGGTAGGCGAAAAGGCGCGGCTCAAGGCTGCGCGCGAGGTGGTGCGGCCCAATCTTCCCGTGGGCCGGATCCTCGACGGGGACTGCGTGGAGGCCATGCGCAGCCTGCCCGATGCCTGCATCGACATGATCTTCGCCGATCCGCCCTATAACCTGCAGCTGGGCGGCGACCTCTCGCGCCCCGACGGCAGCCATGTTGATGCCGTGACTGACCACTGGGACCAGTTCGACAGCTTTGCCGCCTATGACAAGTTCAGCCGCGAATGGCTGACTGAGGCGCGCCGGGTGCTGAAGCCCAACGGCTCGCTGTGGGTGATTGGGTCCTATCACAACATCTTCCGCCTTGGCGCGATGCTGCAGGACATGGGGTTCTGGATTCTCAACGATATCGTCTGGCGGAAAGCCAACCCGATGCCGAACTTCAAGGGCACCCGCTTTACCAATGCGCACGAAACGCTGATCTGGTGCTCGATGGGGGAGAAGGCGAAGTACACCTTCAACTACCGCGCGATGAAGACGCTCAATGACGAGCTGCAGATGCGTTCGGATTGGGTGCTGCCGATCTGCGGCGGGCCGGAACGACTCAAGAAGGGCGGGCACAAGGTCCACCCCACGCAGAAGCCCGAAGCGCTGCTCTACCGCGTGATGCTGGCCACGACCAACAAGGGCGACGTGGTGCTTGATCCCTTCTTCGGTACCGGTACGACTGGGGCGGTCGCTAAGCGCCTGGGCCGCGACTGGATCGGCTGCGAGCGTGAAAGCGTCTACCGCGAGGCCGCGCTGGAGCGGATCGAACTGGCCCTGCCGCTCGATGAAAGCGCGCTGACCACGATGCAGAGCGCCAAGGCTGCGCCCAAGGTGGCTTTCGGGACCCTGGTGGAAACCGGTTGGATCGCCGCCGGGGCCAAGGTGTTCGACAAGAAGCGCAAGCTATCCGCCACGGTTCGTGCCGATGGCTCGCTGGTGGCTGGCGGTGACAGCGCCTCGATCCACGGGCTGGGCGCCAAGCTGCAAGGTGCGCCCAGCTGCAACGGCTGGACCTTCTGGCATATCGAGCACGAGGGCCAGCTGAAGCCGCTGGACGCCATCCGCCAGCTCTATCTGCTAGCGACGGAAGACTGAGCCTGCGCGGCTTGCTGTCCTACAGGCTCAAAGGGCGCTAGAACCGGCGGCAATGACTGGTTTTTTCTCCATTCGCCGCTGCCGTTCGGGGCCAGTTACCCCAGCCGGGATTTTCAGCCTTGAACAGTGGTCCATGTGGTCCATGACGATGTGGAGCGCGCCAGCTTGGACTGGGCTGCGACGAGGGTACCGATGACTAGCTCTTTCTACCTCCGCCCGACTGCGCTGGCTGAATCGCCGCAAGGCGAAGATGGTGAGGCGCTGCGCCTGGCGGGCGGGCTGACCTATGCCAGCCGCTTCGCCCTGCTCGAACGCGCCGGTGGGCGCGTGATTGCCCGTGAGCGCTATTCGCTGGCCGAGTTGCGCGCGACTTTGGGCGATCTGCCGGCCGCCGTGCAGGACCAATTCGCCAACCTTCAACGCAGCCATGCACCGCTGC
>JBIIDJ010000048.1:0-19110 GCA_044238415.1 Novosphingobium sp. | reverse complement strand
CTCGCACCGCAGCAATCCCCGCCGCAAGCCACCGGGCGAGCTGGCCTGGTGAAGGCGCTCCCGCCCCTGTTGCGCAAGCTGCTGCGCGACCTGTGGCGGCTGCGCGGGCAGGCCCTGGCGATCGCGCTGGTCATGGCGGCAGGCGTGGGCATGGCGGTGATGTCCTATGGCATGATGCGCAGCCTCGATGCGGCGCGCGGCGCCTATTACGAGGGGTACAACCTGGCACAGGTCTGGGCGCCCTTGCGCCGCGCGCCGGACAGCCTGGCGCGGGAACTGGCCCTGGTGCCGGGCGTGGCGGCGGTCGAAACGCGGGTCTCGGCCGGGGCGACGTTAGACCTGCCGGGGATCGTCGAGCCGGTCCTGGCGCGGCTGCATTCGCTGCCGGTCCAACTCAACCGGGTAGTGCTGCGATCCGGACGGATGCCCCGTGCCGACAATCCGGACGAAGTGATCGTGAGCGAGGCTTTTGCCAAGGCTGCCCGGCTTTCGCTGGGCGACCGGCTGCCCGCGCTGGTCTATGGCAAGCGGATTGAGCTGACGCTGGTTGGCACGGCGATCTCACCCGAACATGTCTATGCCGTGGCGCCCGGCCAGATCTTTCCCGACAATCGCCGCTTCGGGATCATCTGGATGGCGCGCGAACCGCTGGCCGCCGCGCTCGACATGCGTGACGGGTTCAACGAGGTGCTGCTGCGGCTTGCCCCTGGCGCTTCCGAGCAGGAAGTGATCCGCCGCGTCGACCGGATCAGCGCCGCCTATGGCCCGATCGGGGCCTATGGCCGCAGCCTTGACGTGTCCAACCGGTTCCTGACCAGCGAGATCGACCAGCTGCGCACCATGGTGCGGATCCTGCCGCCGATCTTCCTGCTGGTTTCAGCCTTCCTGCTCAACATCCTGCTGGCGCGACTGATCGATACCGAGCGCGAGGTCATCGGGCTGTTGAAAGCCTTTGGATACCGCAGTGCGCCGATTGCCTGGCACTATGCCCAACTGGCGCTGCTGCTCTCGCTCGGCGGAGTGCTGCTTGGCTGGGTGCTGGGTTACTGGTTGGGGCGCGGGGTAGCGCTGATCTACCAGGATTACTTCGCCTTTCCGGCGCTCACCTTTGCCGCTGGCCTTGATGTCTATCTCGGCGCGGCGGGGATGGCGCTGGCCGCCGTACTGGCCGGGGCCGTCTCCGCCGTCTGGCGGGCACAGCGCCTGACCCCGGCGGAGGCCATGCGCCCCCCTGCCCCGGCACGCTATTCCAGCGGGCCACTGTCGGGCCGCCTCGTCCGTCTGCTGCGTGATGAGCCAAGCCGGATGATCCTGCGTGGTTTCCTGCGCAGGCCGGTGCGTACCCTGGCCAGCGTGCTGGGCCTGGCCTTGGCGCTCGCGCTTTATGTCGCATCGGCCAGTTCGACCGACAATGTTGAGCGGATGATCCAGCTGGTCTTCGAGCGCGGCCAGCGGGCCGACCTGGCGCTGTCCTTTGCCGAACCGCGCGACGGCCGGGTCCAGCGCGAACTGCAACTGCTGCCAGGCGTCCAGCGGGCCGAAACCTACCGCGCCATTTCGGCCGAGTTGCGCCATGGCCCGCACAAGGAACGTGAAGCGATCCTGGGCCTGCCGCGCGGCAGCGAACTGATGCGGATCGTCGCCCTGGATGGCACGGTGATCGAGCCTGCGCCCGGCGGCGCGCTGATTTCCAGCCAGCTCGCCCGCAAGCTTGACCTGGCCCCCGGCGACCGGCTGAACGTGCAGGTGACCGAGGGGCAGCGGCAGGTCTTCAGCCTGCCCATCACCGCGGTGATCGATGTTCCGCTGGGCGCCTCGCTCGTGATAGAACGCACCACCTTGAACCGGCTACTGCGCGAGGGGGATGTGGTGAGCGGGGCCTATCTGATGACCGATCCCCACTCCGAGGCGGCCATCTTTGCCCGGCTGAAGGATGCCCCGCAGGTGGCATCGGTTACCGTTGCAGCCAATGCCGTGCGCGGCATCCGCGCCACGATTGCCGAAAGCATGGGCATCGTCACCCTGTTCAACACCCTGTTCGCCATGCTGATCGTGGTGGGCGTGGCCTATACCAGTGCGCGGATCAGCCTGTCCGAACGATCGCGCGATCTGGCCTCGATGCGGGTGCTCGGTTTCCGTAAGGAGGAGGCCGGCTTCGTGCTGGTGGGCGAGCAGGCGGTACTGGCGATCCTGGCCGTGCCATTGGGCTTGGTACTGGGCATGGCCCTGTCCAGCTATATCGCCAGCCAGTTCTCGTCCGACATGTTCATGATCCCGGCCGCCGTCAGCAATCGAACCCTGGCCGAAGGGGTAATCGTGCTGGCCATCGCGGCCGCAGCCACGGCTATTCTGATCAGGCGCAGCGCCGACCGGCTCAACCTGGTTCGCGCCCTCAAGACCCGGGAGTGACAATGCCCAAAACCCTTTTCACCGGTCCACGCCTGCTGATCGCCCTGCTCGTCCTGGTGGCGGGGCTCGTGCTGTGGTTCATGCTGCGCACCCCGGCGCTGGAGGTGGAGACGGCCAAGGTCCATCGCGGCCCGATGGCGGTAACGATCGACGAGCTGGGCGAAACCCGCGTGACCGATCTCTATGTGGTTGCCGCCAGCGCCAGCGGTGAATTGCTGCGCCTGCCGCACAAGCCCGGCACGGCAGTGACGGCTGGCGAAGTTGTCGCCATGATCCAGCCGGTCCAGCCCGGTCCGCTCGACAGCCGTTCCTATGATCAGGCCGTGCAGCGGATCGGCGCGCTGAGCGCCAGCCTGGCCGCGGCCCGCGCCACAGAACAGGAAGCGCGCGCTGCGGCCCAGCTGGCCCGGACCAGCTACCAGCGGATGGAAAGCTTGGCCGCCCGGGGCTTTGCCTCCCGCGCCCAGATCGACGCCGCGCGCAGCGAACGCGACCGCGCCAATGCTGCCGTACAGGCCCAGGTCCAGCTGGTCGATGCCGCCCGGCACGAGTTGCGCAGCGCCGAAGCCAGCCTGCGCGGCGGTACAGTTGCTCCGCCGCGCGGCCAGGCCATTGCGGTCAGGGCCCCGGTTGCCGGCACGGTGCTGAGCCAGCTGCACGAGAGCGGTGGGCCGGTAGCAGCGGGTACGCCGCTGCTCGAACTGGGCGATCCGGCGCGGCTGGAGATCGTCTCCGAAATGCTCAGCGCCGATGCTGTGAAGGTGCGGCCCGGCGCGGCAGTGGAAATCGCCACCTGGGGCGGGGATCGCCCGTTGAAAGGGCGGGTGCAACTGGTCGAGCCGCTCGGCTTTCGCAAGATTTCCGCCCTCGGCGTGGAGGAACAGCGGGTGCGGGTGATTATCGACCTGGCCGAACCGCGTCCGGCCTGGGAACGGCTGGGGCACGGCTACCGGGTGATTGTACGCGTGGCGATATGGTCCGCGCCCGATGTGCTGCAAGTGCCGGTTGGCGGCCTGTTCCGCGATGCGCAGGGCTGGGCCGCCTTCGTGCTGGCCAGCGATGGCAAGGCCCGGCAGCGGCGGGTCGAGGTCGGCCAGATGAACGATGAAACCGCCGAAGTGCGCAGCGGGCTGGCGGCAAACGATGCGGTGATCATTCACCCCGGCGAAAAGATCCGAGATGGGGTGCGTGTCAGCGCGCCAGATTGAACGCGGTGCTTACCCGCCGTCAGTTGATGATGGCGCGTAATTTCAGAGCATGGCGACTGCAGGTGATCAGCGGGCCGATCAACACGGTCAGCGTCGAGCCGCTGATTGCCCCGCCGAACGGCTCGCTCTCGTCCCCACCGAGGGCATCGTCATCCTCTGTCGTGGCTGCAAGAGCGCAGGCTTACGTCAGCCTTCGAGCTGTGGGGAATGCGGTTCGGGCGTCACGGCAGGCCTCATCACTCTTGCGATAATGGGCCATTGCAGCATCCGGAAGGCAGCCAAATACCTGCTCGCTGGCAGAAAGGACCGACACCTTAGCCGGGAGCCTGCCACGATGTCCCTGTCCTCACTGTTCACTCCGGCCACCATTGCCGGTGTGAACTTGCCCAACCGGCTTGTCATGGCGCCGATGACCAGGCGGATGAGCCCCGGGGGAATTCCCGGACCCGACGTTGCCGCCTATTACCGCCGCCGGGCCGAAGGCGGAGTCGGGCTGATCATTACCGAGGGTACCGGCATTGCCGATCCCGCCGCGCTGGCCGAAGCGAATGTGCCCGAGTTCCATGGCGAAGGCCTTGATGGTTGGGCGCAGGTCGTGGCCGAAGTCCATGCTGGCGGCGCACGAATCTTCCCGCAACTTTGGCATGTCGGCAGCGCGCGGCGGCCGGCGCAGACGGCGACGCCCGAAATCCCTGCCGTCTCCCCCTCAGGTCTTTTCTCACCCACCGAACCTAACGGCGAGGCACTGACCGAGGCACGCATCGCCGCGATTATCGCCGCCTATGGCCAAGCGGCCGCAGCCGCACAGCGGATCGGGTGCGACGGAATTGAGCTGCACTTCGCCCACGGCTATCTGGTCGACCAGTTCCTATGGGGGCCAACCAATCGCCGCACCGACCGCTGGGGCGAGACGCGCTGGCTGATGGCGCGCGAGGTGCTGGCTGAATGCCGCCGCGCCGTCGGCCCCGCCTTCCCCATCGCCCTGCGCTTCTCGCAGTGGAAGCAGCAGGACTATGCCGCGCGGCTGTTCGGGACGCCGGGGGAGCTAGAGGCCTTCCTCGCAACGATGGTCGATGCCGGTACGGACATCTTTCACTGTTCGACCCGCCGCTTCTGGGAGCCGGAGTTTCCCGGTAGCACGATGAACCTGGCCGGATGGACGAAGCGGCTTTCGGGCAAGCCGGTTATCACCGTGGGTTCGGTCGGGCTCGACGCGGATTTTCTCACCACCCGTGTTGGCGACGACCCGTCGGCCGATGCCGCGCGGCTCGACCAGCTGGACACCATGCTGGCGACAGGCGAGGTCGATCTCGTTGCAGTCGGGCGAGCGCTGATCGGGGATGCACAGTGGGGAAACAAGATCGGTGAAGGCCAGCTTGACGCGCTTCGCCCCTTCACCCGCGCCGATCTCGCGACGCTCGACTAGCCCTTCATCAGGAGCGACTGAGCGCCGGTCGCCAGCAAGTTGCCGGACTCGTCCCAAAGGTTGACCGCGCCATGCGCAAAGCCGCCGTGCGCGGCGCTGACGACGATATCGCACAGGCACCAGCCGGGCGGCGCTGTGCGCACCATGCGCAAGGCGTTGTCGAGGCTGTTGCCCCCACCCGCGCGGCCGGTCGCCCGGCCCAGCGCGAGAGGCACGAAATCGGCGAACATGGCAAGGCTCGCGGTGTCGAGCGGCGCGCCGTCGCGGCGGCGCAGCCACAGCAGCGTGCGTCCCGGCTCCGGCGCAGCTCCGCCTGCCTCAAGCACCTCGACGCCAGCAAGGAAGCGCGCCTCGGCATCCTGTGGCGGCAGGTCAGTGCAAGGTGGGCAGGTCTCGGGCGGTGGCACGGGCGGCGCTGCAATCCATTGCTTCGGAGCAAAGCCATCACGCAAACCTAGCGCAGCCCCGGCGTAAAACAGGGCGCGACCCTCGATGCTTCCCGTGACGCGCACCTGCGCCAACGTCCGCCCGGCCTGCAGCGTCTCGACCTCGAGTTCCAGCACGGCGCCGAGCGGCGTGAAGCTAACGAATTGGAGCGCGCCCTGCACCACGGGCCGCCCGGTAGCGGCAGCGGCGACCTCAAGCGCCAACGCCAGTGTCGTGCCGCCAAACAGATAGGCATGGCCGGGCGGGCCAACCGCAAGATCGGGCGTGACGGCAATGGCAAAGCGCGCCTCGTCGCGGCGCTCCAGCGCGGGGAAAGATGCAGCCATCGCCGGATCAGGCAAAGAAGGTGTAGACCGGGTCGTTCGGCCAGCGCCCACCCACCGGCTTGCGCGCGGCGAAGCGTTCCTCTTCGGTCCCGGGCGGGAGCGGCATTTCCTCCACCCAATCGAACACCACCAACCGGTCCTGTACCCGCCATTCACCCGCGCGCTCGGTGAACCAATCGAGATAGCGGCCCTTCATGTCCCACTGCGTCAGATGGCCGTCAGCTCCAGGCTGGCGCTGGAAGGCGGAGAAATAGGTCTCCACCGCTGCCCCGCCCGCGCGGAACTCGATGAGGACGTTGTGGATCTGGTGAATGCCGCGCTCGATATGCGGCAGGGTCTTGAGCGCCCAGGCGATGAAGCCTTCCGCGCTACCTTGATAGGGGCCGTGGCTGTCGGTGCCGTCAGGCCAGTAGGCCGAACGCAGCATCGCCTCGTCAGCGCGGTCGATGCCGCGGCAATAGCGATAAAGGCAATCACGGATGCGCTCGCGCGCGATCAGTTCTTCGAGCGTTCCGGGGGTAATGTCCGGCATAGTGGTGGTCATGCTGCAAACCTTGCTCTGTGGTGGTCGATCGAGCCATGCGCGAAGCCGAGCATCATCTGGCGCTTGAGGTGGTGGCTAACGATCAGCTCGTCCGAAAAGCCCACCCCGCCATGCAGCTGCACCGCCTGCTGGCCCACGAAAGTGCCGCATTCACCGATCCGCACCTTGGCGGCAGCTACCGCGCGTTGGAAAGCGGCCTCTCCTTCCGCACTGGCGATGGCAATGTGGCAAAGCATCGCACGCGCTTCCTCGCAGGCGATGCGCATGTCGACCATGCGGTGCTGGAGTACTTGGAAGCTACCGATCGGGCGGCCGAACTGTTCGCGGGTTCGCAGATATTCAAGCGTGATGTCGCTAACCGCCTCCATCGATCCAACCGCCTCGGCCAGTTGCATGCAAAGCGCGCGGGCGACAGCGGCCTCGATCAGCGGCAGGGCCTCACCGGCGGGGCCAAAAGCGCGCGCAGGGACATTGTCGAGTGTCAGGCGCGCGTGGCGATGCCCGTCGATGGCGCGGAATCGCTCAACCGCAAGGCCAGGCGCATCGGCGCGAACAAGGAACAGGGAGATGCCCGCCCGGTCCGCCGTTGCCCCGCTGGTGCGGGCGGGGACGATGAACCAGTCGGCATCGCCACCATCCTCTACATGGCACTTTACCCCGCTGAGCCGGCAGTTTTCGTCCGAACCGGTCGCGGTTGTGGCAACGTGGTTACAATCATAGCCGCCATCGGGCTCAAGCAGCGCGGCAGCGGCAATGGCCGTGCCTGCGCCAAGCTCGCCGATCAGGGCGTGCAAGGCCTTCCCGCCATGCGCCAGCAACGCAGGCGCGAGCACGCAACTCGCCACATAGGGGCCCGGCACGAGGTGACGGCCAAAGCCTTCGCCCAGCGCCATCAGCTCGACAATTCCTCCACCCAGCCCGCCGCATTCCTCTGGGATTGGGAGCAGCAGCCAGCCGAGTTCGGCCATCGCCGCCCACGCAGCCTCCTCCCCGGCGCCACCCTGCTGGATCAGGCGGTGGCGTTCCGCCGGCGGAAAGTACTGCGCGCCAAACCGGTCTACGCTTTCGAGCAGCATCGCCTGCTCGTCGGAATAGCTGAACTGCATCGGCCTAGCCCTTCAGGCCCAGCGCGCGCTGAGCGATGATGTTGTGCTGGATCTCGCTCGATCCGCCATAGATCGAGGTCACGCGTGCATAGAGCGCTCCCTGCATGGCATAGGGCATGTCGAGCGGCAGGCTTGCCCCCTGATCAAGCGCAGAAAAATGCGCCGCCTCCGGCCCGAGCGCGCCCACCCAAAGTGCAGTGCCGGCCTGCGAGAGCTGCGACCAGCGCAGCTTGATCATCGAGCCGAGCGGCCCGGAATCGACGCCGGCACTGGCTTCGGCCATGACCCTGAGCACCATCGTCTGAAGCGCGATCACTTCGATCTCGTATTGGGCAAGCTTGGCGCGGAAGCCTGGCTTATCGATCAGCGGCACGCCCCCAATGGTGCGCCTGCTGGCGGCATCTCGGATCGCCCGGACGGTCTGGGTAAGAAACACCGCGACCGAGGCGGTGACCATCCGTTCGCGATCGAGCAGGACTTTGCCATACTCCCAGCCGCGCCCCTCCTCACCCACTAACGCGTTCACCGGTACACGCACGTCATCGAGGAACATCTCATTGGTGTGATGCTTCTCATCCATGGTCGCGACCGGACGAATAGTGATGCCGGGGGTCTGCATGTCGACCAGGAGCAGCGATATACCCTGCTGGCGCTTGGGCTCATCCGAAGTGCGGGCCAGCACGAAGCAATGGCTGGCGACATGGCCGTAGCTGGTCCACGCCTTCTGCCCGTTAAGCACATAGTGATCCCCGTCGCGCACCGCCCGCGTCCGGAGTGAGGCAAGGTCGGAGCCGGCATTTGGCTCGGAATAGCCCTGGCACCACCAGTCCTCGGCATTGATAATGCGCGGCAGGTAGTGGGCTTTCTGTTCCGGGCTACCATAAGTGAAGATAATCGGACCGATCAGTTCAAGTCCCTGATGGAACTGCGCCGGGGCATCGGCAGCGGCAGCCTCGCTCCAGAAGATGTACTGCCGGATCGGGCTCCAGCCCGTGCCGCCATATTCGGTAGGCCAGGTAGGCGCGCCCCAGCCCTTTGCGGCGAGGCGCTTCTGATAGCTGACCAGCTCTTCGGGATTCAGTCGCAGCCCGGCGCGCACACGGGTGCGCCATTCCGGCGGAATTCCAGTAGCGAAGAACGCACGCACCTCGTCGCGGAAGGCAATATCGTCAGGTTCGAGAGTGAAGTGCATCAGATGATCCCTGACTGGAAACGGCTCTCAGCAATCCCCGTCACACCCAGCCCGGTCACGACCGCAATGCGCCCGCCGTCGGGATGGTCGGTGACCAGGTTGTGGCCCGAGTTGGCGATCGAGGTGACGAACAGCTGATCGAGCCGCTCACCCCCGAAGGCGGGGCACGAAGGATAGGGCATCGGCATGGCGACGCGCCGCAGTAGCTTGCCCGCAGGGCTCACGCAGGCAATCGCCTGATCAAGCACCAGTGCGATCCACAGATTGCCCTCGGCATCCACAGTAGCGCCGTCGGGGGCCTGCCCAATCCCGGAAAGGCTGATCGCCCCGGTCTGTGGACCCACGCTGCCGTCGGCCGGATCATAGGCATGGCAGCGGATCACGCCGTCGAGGCTGTCCGCGAAGTAAAGCGTGGTTCCCTCAGGCGAAAAGCAGATCGCATTGGAAATCCGCATCCCGCCTGCCAGTGGACGCAGACCTGCGCCGTTCGCGGCAAGCTGAAACAGCTGACCGGTGGCATCTTCCGCCATACGGGTCTGACCGCAGATGTAATGCGTGCCTGTCCGATCAACCTTGCCGTCGTTAAGGCGCATGGTCCCGTCATGCCCCGGCACATTGGTCAGCCGCACCACGTTGCCACCGGCTTCGGAAACCAAAGCGAAGTGATCGGCAAACCCGGCGATCAGCCCGCCAAGCGCGAGGCCGATGCTGCCGATCATGCTGTCAAACTGCCAGCTCGCCAGCAGCTCGCCAGTGACGCGGGCGGAATGAATGCGGCACCCGGCCGAATCCACCCACCACAACCGCTCGCCAGCGGCATCCCACAAGGGACTTTCCCCCAGTTGGCAGCGATGATGCGCCAGAAAATCGATCTCGACCGACACGTCCCGCTCTCCCGCAACGGGGCACGACATCGCCCCGTTCAAGAGCGCGAGACTATCCTGTACGGCGGCGCCAAAGCATGGTCGCGTGACTTTGCAGGGCGAATATCATGTGGGCGATATCGAGACGGCGGGGGGGCGGAATCCATGCACGAGTTCGCGCAGCACGCCCACGATATCATCCTTGGCCGCCGCAATCCGGTCCGCCATGCCGCCCACTCCCAGCACCAACGGCACACCATAGAGGTCCGCCTCCAATGCCATGGTGATTGAAGATACGCTCGGCGTTGGCCGGTTGGGTACATAGGCATAGCCTAGCCTGCGCACCTTTTCGACCTTGGCGATGATCTCGGTGAAGGACACGCGCAGGCCATCGCCGCTGTTGTAAGCATTAGAATAGCGCACCAGCTTGTCGATCGCGCGCTCGTCCATCCGCGCCATCAGCGACAGTCCGGCGGAGGAATCGACCAGCTTGCGCATCGCGCCGACCTGCGGGGCCATCTGATGCTCATGATCCGGGGTGAGCAGAATAATATACTGCACGAACAGATCGTTGCGGGTAACAAGCGCGGCGGTCTCGTCGGTGCGGCGCTGCAATTCCTCGACCAGTTCGCGGTATCCACCAGCCGCCTGAATGAAATCGGGCAGCCAGTTGCCAAGCATGCTGACCCGGGTGGTCGGCAAATAGGTGCGATGATCGCGATCGTAATTGAGATAGCCGCGCAGCACCATGCTCTTGAGCAGCGCGGTGGTGCTCGATTGGGGGTAGCCGAGCGCCCCGTGGATATCCTGCAAGCGCAGCGGCACGCGGCGCTCGGCAAAAAGCTCAAGCACTTCGAAGGTGCGTAATGCTGACTTTACCGGTGGTTGTGACATTGCTGCCCCCTGCCCTGCGCGATCATGCCTGCTATCCGGTGGCGGGTAAAGCGGGTGCCTGGCGCGGACGCGCGGCGCGCATCCTGAGGTTTGCACCGCCATCGCACACGATCACCTGCCCGCTTGCCGCACCCGAGACGAGCATGGCACCGGCCATGACAGCAGCGCTTTCTGCCTGGGCCGGATCGGTCGATGCGAGCGCGATCATGTTGATGCTCACGCCCTCAGCCGCATATTCGAGCGCGGCCGAACGCATCAGCCCGGTCGCCCCGGCCGCAAAGGCAGCCTGCACCGCTGCATCCCAATCGCCCAGTCCGGCGCTTGACCCGATCAGAACGATACGCCGATGCTCGGGTAACAGGCCCGCAAGGGTTGCGGCAAGATCGGCGAGCGGGGCGATGCAGCCGGCCTCGAAGTCGGCATCGCTCAGCGCGGCAAGCGGGGCAGCGTGCGCAGCGGGCATTGCATCGACAATCGCGGCCTGACCCCCAACATCGCAACGTTCCGCCACGATCCGGCCAATCGTCTCGGTGAGGCTGCCTGGCGGTGCAACGATGCTCAACACGGGACCACACCCAGCGACTTGCCGCCGTCCACCAATAGCACCTGGCCATTGACGCGGCGTCCTTCGGGCGAGGCAAACCAGGCGACCGCCTCGGCGATGGTGGCAGGCGGCATCGGCCCGCCATCCGGATCGAGCCGCAACAGCCGGGCGCGCATCTCGGGGGTAAAATCTTCGATCATCCGGGTCTCGACCATGCCCGGTGCAACTGCATTGACGCTGATCCCGCGCCACCGCAACTCCACCGCCAGCGCCCGCGTGAGCCCAACGACGCCAGCCTTGGATGCCACGTAGTGCGCCGCCCCTGCCCCACCGAGATACCCGCGCGAGGCGATGGTGATGATCGCTCCGCGCTCCATCCGCCGCGCCGCTTCGCGCGCAAGGATGAATGTGCCCCCAAGATTGACGCGCAGCATCCGCTCGAACGCTTCGCGGCTGATCGACTTGAGGGGCAGCAGCTCGGCCGCAATACCGGCGCAGTTCACCACCACATCAAGCGGGGGCAAGCGGTTGATCAGCGCGGCGACGGCAGCGCTGTCAGTCACATCGAGCACTTCGGGCGTGATGCCGTCACCGGCTGCTCCAACCCCAGCCAGTGCGGCCTCATCGCGGTCGGCAACGGTGACGCTCCATCCGCGCGCGGCGAGGGTTTCTGCCACCGCGCGTCCGATGCCCTGCGCCCCGCCCGTCACCAGCGCGTGGGGCAGCACCGGATCAGGCCGCTGCCGTGAGGCCGAGGGCCGCAAGCGCCAGTTCGGTCGCGGTGCGATAGTCGGACTTGCCGCTGGCATGGCGCGGCAGGTCATCCAGCACGATCATCCGGCGCGGCAACTTGTAGCGTGCCAGATCAACCTCCAGCGCCTGCCGCGCGGCAGCCTCATCATAGTTCGGCCCCGTTCGGATCAGGGCGACCACCGCCTTGCCCCAGACCTCGTCCGGCACGCCAACCACGATCGCATCCTCGATGCCAGGCGCACGCTTGAGCGCTTCCTCAACCTCCTCGACGAAGATCTTCTCGCCGCCCGAATTGATGCACAGGTTGCCCCGCCCGATCAGGCGGATGAGGCCTTCGGCTGTGCGTTCGGCCATGTCGCCGGGGATCGCATAAGTGGTGCCGGCGATTGTGCGGTAGGTCTGCGCGGTCTTTTCCGGATCGCCGAAGTAACCGCGCGCAAAAGGCGGGCGGCGGGCAAGCCAACCGGTGCCGGGCTCGTCGTCAGCCAGCACACGGTCGGTATCAACGTCGATGATAACCGTTTGGCGGCCCGGCTCGAAATAGCCGGTCGGCGTCTCGCGGGTGACGGTTGTAACAGCATAGCCAAAACCCGAAGCCTCAGACGCGCCGAGGATATCCACCAATGTGAGCTGCGGCAATTGCTGCACCAGCCCGCGCTTGACCTCCTCGCTCCACATCAACCCGGCAGAGGAAATGACCTTCAGGGTCGATAGATCCCAGCGACCAGGATGCGCCTCGAGCGCCTGCAGCATGGGCCGGGCAAACACGTCACCGACGATCAGGATGCGGGTGACGCGGTGCCGCTCGACCTCGTCCCACAGCGCTTCAGCGCTGAAGCTGTCATCGGAGAGCAGCACCGCCGTGCCCCCCATCAGCAGTTCGGCCATTGAGGAGTTAAGCCCCGCGCCATGCATCAGCGGGCAAGCGGGCATGACCCGCCCGGGCGCGGTGTTGGCGGCAACCTGCTTGGCGTGATCTTCCAGTGTCAGCACCGGAGTGCGCACGGTCGGGGATTCAAGCTGTACCGCGCGCGCATCTGCGGCCGCCCACATCACACCCTTGGGACGCCCGGTGGTGCCGCCAGTATAGAGCAGGTAGCCATCATCGGGGGAGCGCTCAATCGCCAGCGGCTCCGCATCGCCCTGGCTCACGATCCGATCGTAGCTGCCGGCCCCGCCAATCTCGACCACCATTTGCAGATGGTCGAGCGCGGCTGGCAGCGGGGCGACCACGCTTGCGAATTCCGATTGGTGGAACAGTGCCGCCGCGCCGCAATCGGCCAGCACATATTCGATCTCCGCCGTGGTATACCGGTAGTTCAGATTGACGTGGGTGAGCCGCGCCTTGAACGCAGCGCAGGCGATCTCGATGAATTCGGGGATGTTGCGGGCAAGAATCGCCACCCGATCACCCGTCTGCAGCCCACCCGCCAGCATCGCGCGGGCGAGACGATTGGTGCGCGCATGGAACGCACTCCAGGTGATCGTCCGATCCCCCCGCACCAGCGCAGGCCGATCAGCCGGGACGTTGGCGGCAGCGACATCGAGCAAATCGCCGAAGTTCCAGCCGGCGGGGCGAGTCATAACAGACGCTCCCTCTACCTGCCCTGGAAGACCGGTGGACGCTTTTCGACGAAGGCAGCCACGGCCTCGGCCGCATCGTAGGAAGTGGCGAGCTTGGCCGTGTTGCCCTGCTCGTAGATGTAGCCGTCGCGCAGGGTCATGTTCTCGATCGTGCGCATGCTATCCTTAGCAAGGCGCGTGGCGAGCGGGCTCTTGGCAGCGATGTTGCGGGCCATGTCCATCGCAAAGGGCATCAGCTCCTCAGGCGGCAGGTTGGCCTCGATTATGCCGCGCCGGTAAAGCTCCTCGGCAGGCGCACGGTATCCGGTCAGCATCATCCGCCGCACCAGCGAGTGGGGCAAGATCCGCTCGGCATGCTTGCCACCGCCCATTAGCCCGACATCGACCTCCGGCAGGCCGAAGACAGCGTTCTGCGAGGCGACGATGATGTCGCAGCTCGCCACCAGCCCCAGTCCCGCACCAAGCGCCGCGCCGTTGACTGCGGCAATGGTGGGCTTGGCATTGTCGATGATGCAGTAGCTGACTTCCCGCACTTTGCGGTTGCGCGCCCAGCGCGCACCGGGGGCGGACAGATCAGGGCGGTTGCGAAGATCAGCACCGGCGCAGAAGCACTTGCCAGCGCCCGTCAGCACCACGACGCGCACGTCGTCACGATCGTTGAAGGTGTCAAAGGTGGCGATCAGCTCGTCGATCAGGTCCATGTTCTGGGCGTTGACCGGCGGGTTGTCCATGGTGACCACCGCGACATAGTCGCTGACTTCCAACCTCACCTGACTCATGCTGTCTCTCCCGGATTAATGTTGGCAGCGAGCCTATGGAAGCCGTGCGCGCTTGGCACGGACAGGGGTCGAGAGCGGGCGAATATTGCATATGCGATAGATGCTCAGGGGAACGGCGCCCCTGGCGGATGGCCACTGGCGATATAACCACCGTCCGCCTGCAGTGTCGTGCCGGTGATGTAGGACGCGGCATCCGAGACGAGAAATGCCGTTGCATTGGCGATCTCTGCAGGCTGGCCGAGGCGCCCCAGCGGGATGCGCGCGAGAATCGCGCTCATGTCACGCTCACCCGAGGCGATCAGCGCCTCGACCGCCGGGGTCAGGATATATCCGGGGGCGATAGCATTGACCCGGATGCCGTGTGCCGCCCATTCGCAGGCCATGCTGCGGGTGAGCATCGTCACCGCCGACTTGGTTGCGCAATAGGCATTGCGGCCCGGCAGGCCGAGCGTGGCAGTGATCGAGGCAAGGTTGACGATCGCGCCCCCTCCCGCACCGATCATCTGGCGCGCGGCGGCGCGGGCGGCGTGGACCGTGCCCTTCAGGTTGACGGCGATGGTGCGGCGGAAATCCGCGATGTCCTGATCGCGGGTCGCCGCCATCGGCTCGACCATCCCGGCATTATTGACCAGCACCGTGACAGGGCCAAGCTGGTGGGCGATATCGGCCAGCGCAGTCTTTACCGCCACCTCGTCGGCCATGTCCGCCTGCCATGTGGGAAAGCGGTCCGCTGCGCCCGACTGGCGGTCGATAATCGCCACCTGCCAGCCCGCGGCGGCGAGCCGCTCGGCCACTGCCGCGCCGATCCCGCGTGCCCCGCCAGTCACGCAAGCGACATCGCCCGCGCGCACCGGGCGGTGCGGCATCACGCCTGCCGAAGCCTTGCCCGCACCACCGAAGGCATCCACCCCGCCATCGACCGACAACAGCGTGCCGCTGTGATAACCCTCCCCGCGCGCGAGGTAATGCACGGCCTCGGCTACCTCCTCGGCCCGTCCCAACCTCCCCATCGGCACCGCACCTGCAACGAGTGCGCGATCGAACCGGCCTTCGCGTTCGAGCGCGAGGAGGATTTCGGTGTCGATATAGCCGGGCAGGACCGCATTTACCGCGACGCCCTCGCCGGCGAGTTCCACCGCCAGCGCGCGGGTCATACCGATCACCCCGGCCTTGGTCATGCTGTAGGCGGCCCGCCCGGGCAGCGCGCGCAGCGCTGCACCGGAAGCGATGTTAACGATGCTCGCCCCCCGCTGCCCGGCCAGAATGGTGCGCAGCGCTGCCCGGGTAACGAGATAAGGGCCGTCGAGATTGATGCCGACCAGCCTTTCGATGTCGACCGAGGGTACGTCGAGCAGGGGCCGGGCGAAGCGATCCACCACCCCCGCATTGTTGATCACCGCATCGAACCCTCCGAAGCGGGCATGCAAGTCGGCCAGGACCCGCTCCACGGCCGCCTCGTCGGCTACGTCGAGCGTGACGGCGATGTGCTGCGACCCGATCTCTGCAGCTGCTGCCGCGCATGCCGCGCCGTCGATATCGGCCAGCACCACCAGATCGCCCCCTGCCGCGAACCGCGCCGCACAGGCCAGCCCGATCCCGCGCGCGGCTCCGGTCACGAGAACCAGACGTTGTCGCATGGCCATGCGGCCCTCTCCCCTGCTTCTGCCGATCGCATCAGCCTTCCTCAGGCGGGCGGGCGGGTCAAAAGCGAGGTGTTGCGCGCGCGCGACTATCATGCACGGAATAATCGGCCTGCCCGCCTCCCGCCCCGGTGCGATTGCCGCCCACCGGGATATGCCTCTCCGCCAGACGGAAGGAATGGGCATGGACAGGGCAAAAACGGGAGAGCTGGCGAACAAGGTCGCCGTCGTCACCGGGGCGTCGCGAGGCCTCGGCAAGGCGATCGCCGCGCTTTACGCGGCCGAGGGCGCGCAGGTAGTGCTGATCGACCTAAAGCCCCACTGGGCAGAGGCTGCGGCTGCCGACATCGGTCACGATGCCATTGGGCTTGGTGCCGACGTAGCGGATCGCGCCGCCATCACCGGGGCGCTTGATCAAGCGGCGGCGCAGTGCGGGCAGATCGACGTTCTGGTCAACAATGCGATGTGGAACAGCTATGATCTGATCCCCGACATCACGCCCGAAATCTTCAACCGCATGGTGGGCGTTGGCCTGGGTGGGATCGTGTGGGGCATTCAGGCTGCGCTCCCACACATGCCGCCAGGCGGCGGGTCGATCGTGAACATCGGCTCGATGGCCGGCCGACTGGGGAGCGCCGGCGCGCTGCTCTATGCAGCGGTAAAGGCTGGGGTGGATGGGTTGACCCGCTCCGCCTCGGTCGAACTGGGGGCCCGTGGGATCAGGGTTAATGCCATAGCGCCGTCGACGGTGGCCACCGAAGGCGTCAAGGCGATCCTCACCCCCGAACAGCTCGACAAACGCATCAGCCAGACCCCGCTCGGCCGCCTTGGCCAAGTCGATGATATTGCTCAGACAGCCCTATGGCTGGCAGGTCCGCACTCGAGCTTCGTAACTGGGCAGTCGATCGCAGTGGACGGGGGGATTGGTCACACCCTGCAGCGCTGATCGGCAAATCGCCAGTATGATTTTCGAACTCTTGGGCCGGGTCTGATTGCGGAACATCTGCTGACCGGGCGATGAAGCAATACCCGATGAATGAACCGACCAGTGCTGGGACTACAGCAACCGGGCGAGCTTGCCCGATTGGAATTCTGCGCCCTGCCTGCAGCATACCAGAAACGAAAAGAGAAAAGGGGACGAGGATGAAGACGGTAAGGGAAATCAGGCTCTGGGCGGCACTCGGCGCCAGCACACTGGCGCTCGTCACGAGCAACCAGGCCGCGGCGCAAGCAGTGAGCTCACCGCAGGAGAATGCAGAGGAAGGTTCAGCATTTGGCGACATCGTCGTCACGGCTACCAAAAAGGCCAACGCCCAGAACGTACAGGACGTGGCAATCGCGATCACGGCCTTCGGGGCGGAACAGCTCGAAAACCAGCATGTCCGCACCCTCGACAACCTTGGCTTCAGTGCGCCTAACGTGCAGCTGGACGATGTCGGGACCGCGCCGGGTTTCGCCAACTTCTCGATCCGCGGCCTTGGTATCAACAGTTCGATCCCATCGATTGACCCGACCGTCGGTGTCTTCGTCGATGGCGTCTACATGGGCATCAGCGCGGGTATCCTGTTTGACACCTTCGACCTTGAAGGTGTCGAAGTGCTGCGCGGGCCGCAGGGCCTGCTCTTCGGCCGGAACGTGACCGGAGGTGCCGTGGTTGTCCGCACCTCGACCCCGACCGACAAGCTCAAGGTTGAAGGCCGTGTTGCCCTCGAAACTGGCCTCAACAAGGTTGCCAGCGCCGTGGTTTCAGGTCCGCTGGTTGAAGACAAGCTCTCGGCCAAGCTCGCTGTCTATTACAATGACGACGATGGATGGTTCACCAACCAGTTCAATGGGAACAAGGACTTCGGCGCGGCTGAAACACTGATCATGCGGGGTGCGCTGCGCTTTACCCCGAACGAGGCCGTCGATGTGATAGGTCGCTACGAGCGGGGCCGTGTGCGCGGCGATGGCGCCGTGGTGAGCAACTTCGGCCTGTTCCGGCGAGAGAGCTTCGGCATCAGCGTGAACGACGAAGGCGTTACCCGCAACGACTGGAACCAGGCTTCGCTTGAGATCAACATCGATACGGCATTCGGTGACGGGAAGATCACCAACCTGACAGCTTACCGTGATTTCAGCGGCTTCGTCACGAGTGACATCGACTCTTCGCCGAACTTCAGTTTCCACGCCGATACGCTTACCCGTCAGGACCAGTGGAGCAATGAGCTGCGCTATGCAGGCACATTTGGCGCGCTCGATGTGACAGCCGGGTTCTATTACTTCCAGCAGAACATTGACTACATCGAATTGCGCAAGCTGGCTGGTGGTGCACTGCGAATTTCAGGTGGCGGCAAGCAGGACCAGACGACCGTTGGTGCCTTCTTCTCGACCGATTGGAAGGTAACAGACACCATCACCATCAATGGTGGTCTGCGCTATTCGTGGGAGAAGAAGAAGGTCCAGGTCCAGAACCTTCAGGGCAACCTGTGCGATCCGGTCGGAACGAAGACCTGTAGCAGCTATGGCTTTGCCGACGACCAAAGCTGGCAGGATCCGACTTTCAAGATCGGAGCACAATGGCAGCCAACTTCCGATACGCTGGTCTATGCCTTCTTCGCCCGTGGCTTCCGCAGCGGCGGCTACAACTTCCGCAATGGCAATCCGGCCGAAGCGCCTGGCCCATTCGATGCCGAAAAGCAGAATTCATACGAAATCGGCGTAAAGCATGACTTTGGACAGCTGCTGAGGCTGAACGTTGCAGCCTTCCACAACACCGTCCTGGGTCTTCAGCGCGAAATCATTCTTCCCGTGCTTCCGCTGGGAACGACTCAGGTGATCCGCAACTCAGCCAACCTGCGTCTGCAGGGGATCGAGGCGGAAGCCACTCTGCGCATTGGCAATCACCTGACCCTCAACGGCCAGTTCGGCTATACCGATGCCAAGTACACCAAGATTTTCTTTGATCTGACTGGTGACCGGCTAATCAACGACCGGGACTTCGCACTGCGGCCGCCCAGGCTCGCTCCGTGGACCTATGGCGCCAGCATCAATTTTGCCCATGACACGTCTGGTGGCGGCGAATTCACCGCACGGCTTGGCTATGCGCACCGCGATGCTGTCTGGTCAAACGACAACAACACCGGGCTGATCAGCTCGGCCGACATGGTCGATGCAAACCTGTCTTTCGAGGCTCCTAATCGTCGATGGAAGCTTTCGATCTATGGCAGCAACCTGCTCAACGACCAAACCGAAGGTAACGTTTCGCCCCTGCCATTCTTTGCTGGGTCCACGTTCTCTTCGATCAACAAGGGACGGGTGTTCGGGGCGGAAGTGATCTTCCGCTACTAACCCCAGCCGGTCGCGGGGGGGGGCGGCCCGGGCCGGGCGGGGCGCCCCCCCCCCCCGGAACCAAA
>JBIIDJ010000001.1:0-176231 GCA_044238415.1 Novosphingobium sp. | reverse complement strand
TTGGGGGGGGGGTGGGGGGGGGGGGTCTGCCCCTTCCACTACGCGTTCGTATATGGCGTCTTCGATCCTGTCGGCGAGCGAGCTGAACAGGGCTTCAATCGAGCGAAGATAGAACCGGTCCTGCAGATCAGCCGGAAATAGCCTTTCATTGCGATCAAGATACTCGATCAGCGCGCGACCATAATCTTCCAGTGCCCCAAAGCGCTTGGATCCGAGTTCACGACGAAACATCTTGATGATAGTTTCCCACGGAACCCCTAGAAGGGCAGCGTTCTCATACACCATCACCCCCACCGGATGGCGCTTCGAGAGCATGAAAAGCTTATCGGCGGAATTGAAGACCTTCCCGCCAGCGCCGTTATTGACCGTCGCGGCGCTATCGCTTGCGAGCGCAACGCCAAGGCTATTCATCACGACAATTTCAGACGTCATACCAGATCTCTCATGGTGCAAACGGCGGCACGCCAGGCCAATGACCCGCTAAAGAGCTGGCAGATATGCACGGGGCTCATGCCGCCCCCATATCATCCTCACCACGCAGCAGATCATCCAGCATCTCGGCGATCTCGGCATCTTCAGGCTCGCGGCTCTTGAATGCCATGCTGATCCGCGCAGGCAGTTCTGGTCGCGTCGCCATCAAACGACCCAGAAGACGTCGACGTCCCGCCGCGTCGCGCGGAATGGCTTGCCGCACCGCAATCGTCCGAGAAGATCGCCGGGAGTTCGGCAAAGGCTTTGCCAACGCGTGTCGGCTTGCGAGCTTGGCGGCGATGAAAGCAAGGGTTGCATCCGCTTCATCATCGGCAATCGAAAGGTCGCCATCGCTGGCGCTGAGGACAAGGTCTTCCATGGCGGTCAATGTCCGATCAAGGCGGTCGGCCGCAGAATGATTGCTCATGAATCAACTCCTTGTGGGAAGGCGCGGGCTAGCCCGCGCCGGATCCGCCGCTGTGCGGACGCATAATGAGTTGCGGTGAGACCAGCTCTGTCCTGGATTTCAACCGGCTCAAGACCAAGATACATGCCATCCAAGATAGCCAGTACGGCCACGTCGTCACTGAACAGCAATCGGATTCTATCAACTAACTCTCGGGCTTCGACTTCACGGTCGGCGCCGGGCTCATCGCTGGGAGCACTGACAAAAAGCGTCACACCATCCGAATTGGCCGGCAGATCAGCTTCGGTCATCAATGGCCCTTGGCTCCATTTCCGCCGGTGCTCGCTCGCCAGACTGCGCATGACCTCACGTACAAAAGCGAGAATTGGAACCTCGCGGGGCCATTTGCGCGTGCCATCCAACGCCTTGTCGATGGCATCATGCAGCAGGTCCCGCCAATCCAATCCCGGAGCATAACGCGCACGAATCTTCGCAAGCAGGTTCAATCGCGCAATGTCGGAGGCTGTCAGTGCGGCAAGCGCCTGCGCGACCTCGTCCAACGTCGCGATCGCATCCTCCTTACATGCTTTCATAGACCGTGCGTTCATACCTGTCTGTGCTGACGAATGTGGGTGTCGCAGACAGCATCTGCAAAAAAATTTCCAGCCTTCGCGCTGTCCGATTTCCAACCCCCCGTCAGCATCTTCCTGTGTCCCCAACCGGAATGCAAGGAACACTACCATGAACGAGGAAAAAGCCAAAGCGAGCGGCAAAGAAAAGAAGGTCTACAACATCCAGATCGACAAGACCCATTATCAGGTCGATAATCCAGAGCCGACTGCGCGGGAATTGCTGACCATGGCCGGTAAAGTGCCGGCCGAGCATTTTGCGCTCTATCTTAAGCCTCAGCGCGGAGCGCCGGAACGGATCGATCTCGATGTTCACGTGGATCTCACCAAGCCGGGGGTCGAGCGCTTTGTGACGTTGCCGCTTGATCAAACCGAGGGCCTGGGCACCGACCGCCGGGAGTTCGACCTCCCGGCGGAAGATCTCGAATGGCTTGAGGAAATCGGTCTGCGCTACGAACTTGTCCGCGAAGGTCCCGTACTTCGCGTCGTGATCTATGCCTTTCCGGTTCCCAACGGCTACAATGTGGATCGTGTGGATGTGAACGTCCGGATCGAAAGTGGCTACCCTGATTCCCAAATCGATATGGCCTATTTTCATCCGGCCCTTGCACGCGTCGATGGCCGCGCGATCGGGGCATTGTGTTCTGACGGCTTCGACGGGAAGACTTGGCAACGATGGAGCCGACATCGTACTCCCGCCAACCCTTGGCGTCCTGGGATCGACAATCTTGCGACGCATTTTGGTCTAGTCGAGAGCTGGCTGACGCGCGAACTGGCGAAGGGATGACTGATGGGCGTTTCGCTTACTTTGACGGCCGCGCAGGCCGAAGTTCTTTCGCAGCATCTTTTCCCTGCCGATGGATGCGAGGCTGTGGCCATTCTACTGTGCGGTCGCCGGGATGACGCCGTTCGGCACCGCCTTGTCGTGCAGAGGGTAGTACCCGTTCCCTATGACGTGTGCAGCGTTCGGCTCCCGGACCGAGTCACTTGGCCGACCAAGGTGTTAGAACCGTTGCTCATGGAAGCTGCGCAGCGAGGACTCGCGATCGTCAAAATTCATGGCCACATGGGCTACGATCGTTTTTCAGAGGTCGACGACGAAGCTGATCGTGCATTGTTCCCATGCGTCCATGCTTGGACAGACCGTGGCCCGCATGGCAGCGCAATTCTGATGGACGACGGGCGCATCTTTGGGCGTTTCGTCGACGAAAACGGATCATTCGAGCCATTCGTTCATGTCAATGTTGTCGGCGACGACCTGCACTTCTGGTATCATGCGCCAGATGATTGCGTTGAAGCGTTTGGACAGCGCATCGCGCAGAGTTTCGGCAGCGGCACCTACGCAATCTTGCGCCGCCTACGGATTGGTGTTGTCGGCTGCTCGGGCACCGGCAGTCCGGTCGTGGAGCAACTGGCGCGCAATTGCGTGGGCGAGTTGGTCCTGGTGGATCCAGATCACGTCGAAGACAAGAATCTCAACCGGATCTTGAATTCCACGCGCGCGGACGCAATCGCAGCTCGCCCAAAAGTTGAGGTTCTCGCCGACGCAATTCGAGCAATGGGATTGGGCACGAAGGTTGATGCATATCACGCCGACCTGTTCAATCCGGAGGTCGTCCGGGCGATAGCGGGTTGCGACATCATCTTCGGGTGCATGGACAGCGTTGATGGGCGACACCTTCTAAACAAGCTCGCGACATTTTATCTGCTTCCCTATTTCGATTTGGGCGTGAAGCTTGAGGCCGATGGCCATGGCGGCGTCGATCAGGTGTGCGGGACCGTCCACTTTCTGCAGCCCGGCGGGTCCAGCCTCTTGAGCCGCAAGGTTTACACGATGGAGCAGGTGCGTGCTGCCGGCCTCTATCGGACTGATCGCGCAGCTTACAAAGCCCAGCTGGACCAAGGCTATCTTCGCGGTGTGGCTGAAGATCGTCCGGCCGTCATCCAGCTTAACATGCTGATTGCTAGCCTGGCGGTAAACGAACTGTTGGCCCGGCTACATCCATACCGGCTCGACCCCAACTCCGAATATGCGATTCATCGAATTTCACTTAGCCACGGAATTTTCGAGCATATCGAAGACGGTCCACCGTGCCTGGCACTGGCTCGTCACGTAGGGCGGGGTGACGTGACCCCATTGCTCGACTGGGCCGAACTGAGCGAACGGAGAATTGCAGCATGAATTGGCTGGCGCAGATTGTCGGGCACGTCCGCGATTTCTTTCGTCCGCGCTATCGGGCGGTATACAGCGATGATTTGCCGGACATTTTGGTGCGGAAGAAGGTCTATCTTATCGGTGAAGACCGGGATCCGTGGCAGGCAGCAATGGTATGTCCTTGCGGGTGTGAAGCAAAGATTCAACTTAGCCTTGTGCCCGATGACGAGCCGTCTTGGCGCGCCGCTGTCGACGGTGCGGGTATCGTAACGTTGAATCCATCAATCTGGCGTACCCGAGGGTGCTACGCGCATTTCTTTATCCACCAGGGGAAGATCAAATGGGCAAAGGACAGCGGCAGAGTTCGCTAGTCCGTCCGACAAAAAGGTCAGTACTAGCTCAACAGGGCGGAGATGATGCTGCTCAACTGTCGCTCCAGCCCCGGCTGCGATGCACGTTTATCAGTAGCCAGATTTTGCAACAGCTCAGGAGAGACTTCCGCGCAGTCGCGAACCGCCGATACTAGCTCAGAAACGGTGGGAAGTTGGCCGGGAAGTCTCCCCTGCCATGATATAATTGCAGGATCGGAATTGGATTCCGGCACGCCGAACACGACGGCAAAATAGGTGCCAAGCCCTGCATCCCACCCGACCGCGACCTCAAACAGGTCTCCTCGATGCGGCAACGGCTTCAACGAATACCGACTCATCGCGTCACCAGTCGCTCGCCAGCATGACGGTCACGACGCGAAAACTCTGCTGAGCGTCCCAGGGTGTTTCCGAACCCTAGGCAAACGTGCCGTCGTTGGCGTAGACGTCGACCTTCCAGAAGATCTTGTGGCCCTGGTGCTCGAGGCAACCGAAATCGCGTTCGCCATGTGGATCGTTGCCGGGATCGATCGGTGTTTCGTTGATCAGCCGGCGCAGCGTGCGCTGGCCCATCATCAGGCTGAGCTGCCGCGTACCCGGATCGGGGTCCTCCCCGGCCAGAATATCCGCGAGCGCCCGCGTGAACACGGTCTTCGAAGTCACAAGCGACCCCGTGCGGGCGGCATCGTTGAGCGCCGCAATCTCGGCAGTGCGATCGGTGTCGGCAGCGGCCGCCGTGGCAACTTGGGTCATCAAACTCTCCTTTGCAGTGATCGACTGATGCACTCCCACCTCCCCTCCACCCGCCGGTTGACGGCGCTTGAGCGTTCACGCTACGTTCTTTCTTGAAAGGAATTTCCGATGCCCATCGGCGCCCACACCGACCATTTCGATCTCGACATCGCGCTGCGCGATGCCTCGTGCGACCTTAATGCGCTGCCGGCGCGGCGTGCGATTGCGGCACTCTGCATCGGGGTTGGAGTCGATGACGCTTACTTCTCGGTCCGCGAACTGCGCGAAGCGGTGTCACTGGTGCATGAAAATGCGCCCGGCGGGCGGGCCAAGCTCGCCGCGATCCTCAGCAACTCGTGCGACGATTTCCAGCGGGGCATCTACTTCTGCCTCGCCGGGCGCGGCGTGGTCGAGATGGCCGATGCTATGGACTGGTTGCTGGCGATGCTGAAGGCGCGGGGCCGTACCGCGGCGTGGCTCAGCCGCTTGGCCGTGCGCCGTAAGGATTTGATCTCGCCCTATGTGGCCGAAGCGCCGGATGGCCCGCTCGTTTCGGCGAGTGCCGATTTCGAGCTCGGGCAATCGTGGTTCGTCGAGCGCGGACCTGAGCCTTACTGAACCTCGGGTTCGTCGTCGTTGCAGGTGACGACCCGCGACACGGTGCGCCCAGGCGTAGCCTTGCTCGCCAATACCACCCGAAACGGCTGCAGCGGGTTTCCGGTCTTCACGACAGCCGTGTCGGTCGCGATATGCTCGGCAACGCGGGTTGCCACGCGGTTGGCGTTCTCGATGCTGCACAGACGCCCGCGTTTGGGTGAGCGCTCGGGGGCGGGCTTGTTGGACATGGCGGCAATGGCCTTCTGCACGGTCACGACGCCGATGGCGCCACGGGTGACGGAACGATCGTCCAGGCGCGGCTCATCAGCTTGCTGATCTTGACGCCCATCCCGTCACTGACCCTGCGCAGCACGGTCTTCTTGCCGGACTGGACCACCCGGAAGCTGCGTTCGCTCTGCCCGTCGGTGAACATGAGCGGTTCGGCCAGCACCAGCATGTCGTCGGGTCTGGGCTTGCGGCGAGAGGTCAACGCGAGCCGCGCCCGGCAAGCCTCACGCCAGTTCGCCGCGTATTCGTTGCCCGGAGGCCCGAGCAGGTCGAGGATCGAGGCCGGGCAATCGTAGTGATACGGCCCCATCGTTTCGGTCATATCCTTGTAGCCGAACTCTTCGCCGCTGCGCGCGCCAGGGTTCCATTTGACCAGGCAGATGATGGCAAAGGTCTCCTTGGTACCCTCGGCGTCGTAGCTCTGGCAGGCGGCGTAGTAAGCGCCCGAACGGACGGTCGACTTGAGCACCCGCAATCCCGTTTCACGACCTTTGTCGGGGTCGGGCGGATAGGTGCATTGGTTGTCGAGATAGGCCTTCGGCGTGGCGAACGGCGACATCCCGCCGCGTGACATGAACAGCCAACCCATGGGGTTTTCTCCTAGAGCAGCGATTGCTCGCGCGGGTTGATGGCAAGACCGGTCTCGCGGACGACCAGTGAGCGGAAGCTCTGCGGGGCGGCGAGTACGGCGATGTCGCAGAAGTGATTGCGGTCCCCGAGGTAGTCCTGGCGGCCCTTGCAGCGGCGGAACATGACCTCGCGGCCCGGGCGAATGCAGGGGATCGAGACCTGGACGTAGATCTCGTCACCGTGGAGCGTGATCTCGCCCGAGACGGCGGGACCCGCAAAATTGCTGCGCAGGTCGTATTGGTCGGGACCGAGCCCCAGATGGCGGGCTGCGACCCGGAGCGCTGAACGCGCCTCGCGGTGAAAGGCGCGCTTGGCTTCGGGGTCATAGCCGATGCCGCGACGGGCCAGCGCAACCAACGCCGGCTTGGATTTGAGCTCGTCGATCCTGGCGATGCACTGGCGGCGCAGCGCAGTGTCTTCGGTGAACGTCTGGTCGGGGGCATGGCCAAGCGCTAGACGGCCGACGTGACGGGCGAGCAGGATAATGGCGGGATCACGGGCCGGATCGACGCCGGCATTGCGCGCATCCTGCATGGCGTCGACCACGGCCTGGGTGGCGGTCGCAATAGTGGCAAGTCCATCGGGCTGCAGCGCGCGGCGATAGCGAAAGTCGAGATCGTAGTTCATCGCGAGGGGTCTCCTTCGCGCCTCATGGCGCGCTGGGTCCTCACCCCCTCCCCTTCCCGCTCGCGCCGCGAGTGGGCACCGATCATCGTCAGGCCGCCTCCTTGAGTTCGCCCGTCAGGGCCGGATCGAACTGACGCAGCCACTTGACCGCCTGCTCGGCCTTGGCGGCCGCGTGGAGGATCGCGGTCTTGTCCCCGCGGAGGATCTTCATCCAGTGGTGGATGTAAGAAGCGTGGCTGTCGTGGAGTCCGTTGGGGAGGCCATATTCGGCGCAAAGGGTAGCCTGCGTCAGGCTGGCCACGATTTCTTCGAAGGCATAAGCATCGTCGCCGAAGCGCTTGCCAAACTGCCGGTTGAGCCGCTTGGCCGAGCCTGTGGCGTGGCCCAGCTCATGGCATCTTGTCGAGAAATAAGCCTCGATCGTGTGGAAAGCGGAAGGGTTCGGCAGGGTGACCGTATCGGTCCCCGGCGAATAGTGCGCGCTGTCGCCGCCGTGGACGACGCGGATCGGGATCGCCTCGAGGAAATCGCGCACCCCGGCCGACAGTTCGCCGATAGCGGTCGGATCTGGAGGCTCGGGGTAGTAATGCCCCGGCAGCCCGTCGATCTGCGAGGCGTTGAAGACGTGGTTCCACTTCATGAACCGGATGGTCCTTTCGGTGGCTTCACCGGTCAGGCGATCGGTGTCGGTCTTGCGCGCCGAGGAATAGAACACGCTGAACGAGCCGCTCTCGCCCTTGCGAACATGGCCGCCAAGTTCGAGTGCTTGGCGGAAAGTCATCCAGTATGGGCTGGTGTACCCGCGGCTCTCGGCGACGGCCCAGAGGTAGAAGGTATTGATGCCCGAATAACTGATCCCGTTGTGGCGCAGCGGACGGGTGCTGGTTGCTGACCAGGGCTTGAGCCATGGCGCGGTGCCGGCGGCGATCTTCTCAAGGATCAGGTCGGTGATGACCTGGGCGACGTCGGGTTTGGGATGGCGGGTCATGCCGGGATTCCTTCGTAGGGATGACAAGGCTGCCCGCGCAGCCATGGGCCTTGCGGGCAGTCGGGTCGGCAGTGGTTGGATCAGGCTTCGACCGGTTCGTCCGCGTCGACGTCCTGGTCCTCGGCAGGTTCCGGTGCTTCGCCCTCGCCTTCGGGACCTGCTGCGACCTCGGCATCAGTCGGCGCCTGCTCGTCCTCGGTCTCGCTGGCAGCGATGACCCGGAACCGCATCGCCTCGGGCACCCAGGCGAGCGCGGCTTCCTTGACCTCGGGTGCGACGATGGTCTCGCCGGCGAACAGCTTCTCGCAGGACGCCGAGAGGTCACCCTTCTTTGAGCCCATGAAGCTTGCCGCCATGGTCGGCCCGCCAACCTCGCTGACATGGGCGAGCAGCGTCTGTTTGCTGACCCGGTCGAAGTAGTTGGCCGAGGTCGGTCGCCAGTGGCTGGCGACGTTGATCCCCATCAGCGCGGCAAGATGATCATGGAGATCGATCGGCTCGGGGCCGGACTGCCCGGCCTTCTTGTCGATCCCCATGCTCGCTTCGAGGGTCTTGGCCATGCACCAGGCGAGCCAGCTTGCCTTGGCATCGTCGTCGAGCGCGCTGAACGCCGCGAACCGGTCGACCGTGCGGCGGTGCTCGGTCCACGAGAGATCAAGCGTCTCGCGCATATCTGCCATCAGGGTGTGCGCCGGGCTGTCCGGGTAATTGGCGAGGTAGAGCGAGGGTGACGGCGCGCGCAGCGTCGTGCCAAGCGCTTGGGCGCTGTAGAGCGCCCGCGAATCCGCGATGGCGAAGATCAGGTAGTCGAGCGCGATCGCCGGGTTCGACGCAAGGTTGATCGCCAGGATGTCGCGGCGCTGGACGGCAAGTTCCTCAACCAGCTTCTGCGACAGCGGCTTGGGTGCCGAGGTCGCGCCTGCGCCCTCCCCTGCCCCGTTGTCCGCGCCGCCCGGTGCATCGGCGGCTCCGCGCGTTTTCCGCTTCTCAAGCGGCTTGTCGCTGTAGAGCCCGATGGCGACGACCGGCTCGCCGTCGGCGCCGATGATCACGAAGCAGCCGACATTCGCCTTCATTTCCTCGGGGATCACTGGCGGCTTGTCATGAAGCGCGTCGTAGGCATTGGTCGCGGCGTCCCAGCGTTCCTGAAACTCGGTCGCCGCCGCTTCGTCGTCTTCGTCGAGCGTTTCGCTCTCGCCTTCGAGCGCGGAGATCGTTTCGAGCAGCCGATCCGCTTCGGCCTGCTCTTCCTCGGTCAGCGGTGCGGGTTCCAAGTGGACCTGGTGGAGGTCTTCGGTCGCGCTGTAGGTTACGCGGGTCTCGAGGATCGGCCTCACCCAGGCGTAGCCCGAGGTTTCGGCAACCTGGGTGGCGTAGGCCTGAAGCTTCTCGCCGGCGATGCGCTGGGCGATCTCGGCATCGATCCAGGTCTCGCCGCCATCCTCGGTGAAGAGGTCGCGCTCGATCCGGCCCCCGGCCGCGAGGTAATCGGCCTCGCTCGCGAGCTTCGCCATCGGCGAGGACGAACGGACCGCGCTGTGGGTGATCATCCGGCGGATGGAATCGGCCTGATTGCCCTGCCAGCTGTTCGAGAGCTCGTTCCACACCAGCATCTGGCGTTCGTGGTTGGGCGTGGTCGCATAGGCCTTGGCGACGTCGAGGGTGATCTTGCCCTCCTCAAGCGCGGCGAAGATCGGATCGGCAAGATCGGCAAGCCGCAGGCGGCCTTCGATAAACCGGCGGGTGCGGCCGAACCGCTTGGCGATGGCATCGAGGTCACTGCCCTCATTGACGAAGTGCTTGTACGCCCGGATCTCGTCGGTCGGGGTCATGTCGAGACGGATCACGTTCTCGATCAGCGAGAGCTCGGACTGCTCGGCGGCATCGATGTCGAGCACGCGGCAGGCAACGGGATGATCCTTGGGGAGTTTGCCGGTATCGAGCAAGAAGTTGAGTGCGCGCAGGCGGCGACCGCCAGCTGTGACGTCGAACATCCCCCGCTTCTTGGCCGGAGCGACGATCAGGTTCTGGAGGAGGCCCTTGGCCTCGATGTTGGCGGCGAGTTCCTCGATGAAGAGGTTGCTGTCGTTCTTGCGCACATTGGCCTCGGACAAGCGCAGCTTGCCAAGCGGGATCATCTCGATGTCGTTCATTGGGGGTGCTCCTCAAAGCTGGATTGACCGAGCCCATCGGCTCACCCCTTCCAGCCCCCCTCCTCTTCGACATTTCAGGAACGCCCCGGGTCCATCCAACAGCGCGATCCTTTTAACATCGCTGATGTTAAACGCGCTCAGGACGCAGAGCTCCATTGATGGCCCTGAGTTCGGGCGACCACAGCATGCGCCCCGTGAGGCATAAACTGTGGCCTTATGCCTCATAATCATCTATTGGGTGAGTTATAAAGCGGGAACGAATACCTCATGAAGTGGAATTGGCAGCAGCCAGACTGGCCCAATTTTCGCTGGAACAGCGAAGCCTTGGCCGTGCACGAGGCCTGTTTCCTGCAGCAATCCGGGATCATGATCGGCGTGGTGAAGCACCTCGGCGATGAGGACCGTACCATTGTCGTGCTCGACGTCATGACCGACGAAGCGATGAAGACCTCGCAGATCGAGGGCGAGCTGCTCAATCGCGATAGCGTCCAGTCTTCGCTGCGCCGCGAGTTTGGTCTGGAAACCGAAGCGCGCCGGATTCCGCCCGCCGAACGCGGCATCGTGGAAATGATGATGGCGCTTTACCGGGATTTCGCTGCACCGCTGACCGAACAGGTCTTGGGCGACTGGCATCGCCTGGTCCTGAGCGGACGCAGCGACATCGACGTCGTTGGTCGTTACCGCGAGCACGAAGACGCGATGCAGGTCATGTCGGGCGCGTTGCACAAACCCACTGTCCATTTCGAAGCACCGCCGTCGCGCGAGATGGTAGCGGAAATGGCGCGGTTCCTCGAATGGTTCGCGGCCACCGGCCCGGGCGGCGATACGCCGCTTCCTGGCCTCACCCGATCAGGCCTTGCGCATCTCTACTTCGTGACCATTCACCCGTTCGAAGACGGCAATGGCCGCATCGGGCGCGCGATTGCGGAAAAAGCGCTGTCGCAGGCGATCGGGCAGCCGAGCCTGATCGCGTTGTCGCAAACCATCCAGCGACGGCGCTCGGCCTATTATGACGCGCTCGAAGCGGCGAACAAGGCCAACGAGATCTCCGACTGGCTCGCCTATTGGGCCGAAACAGTCCTCGAGGCGCAGACCCACAGCCTGGCGCTGATAGACTTCCTGCTCGAGAAGACCCGGTTCCACGACCGGTTCCGGGGCAAGTTCAACGCGCGGCAGCAGAAAGTCATCGCCCGCATGTTCCGTGAGGGGACGGGCGGCTTCAAAGGCGGGCTCAGCGCAGCCAACTACATCACGATCGCCGACACCTCGCGTGCGACCGCAACCCGCGATCTTCAGGAACTGGTGACGCTTGGCGCGATGAGTCAAACGGGAACGCTAAAGTCCACGCGCTATCACCTGAACATTGACCACGCGAGCGGGCGAAGCGTCCGCGTGAAGGCAATGGACGACCTGATTGCGGGCGACGCGGACCTTTATTGATGGCAGGCAGGCGATGCCGCCAAAGTGTCAGACCTTGCGAATGGGTCCGGGGTACTGGCAAACGGTCTCGTCGGCAGTCAGCAGTGTGATGCCTTCCTCGATCGACTGCGCAATCAGCATTCGGTCGAATGGATCCTTGTGGATCGGCGGCAACTGCGAAATTGCGACAGCGTGTTCGCTGGTGACGGCAAGTTCGAGGTAGCCGTTGTCGATCAGCCCGCGGCGAAGAACCCGCGCATCGACTGCGAAGTCATCGCGCCCCAGCGCATTCTTGATGGCGATTTCCCAGAGACTGGCGGCGCTGAAGACGAGTTCGTTCGCCTCGTCATTGATGAGTTTGCGGGCCGCAGGGGTAAGCCTCTCCGGAAATCCCGCAGCCCAGAGGAGGACGTGGGTGTCGAGCAGAAACTTCATCGTTCAGGCTTCGAACATCGATTCAATTTCGCCCTCACCCATCCGGTCAAAGCCGTCGGGTACGCGCATCTCGCCCTTGAGGAAGCCCAAACGCTTCATCTTCGCCGGGGCAGGGGCACCGAATGGCACGACCTTGGCGATCGGCTTGCCGGCCCGCGCGATCACCACTGCCGTGCCATTCGCCACGCGCTCAAGCAGCCGCGACAGGTGCGTCTTCGCCTCGTGAATGTTGACAGTTTCCATTGCTCGTTACCTAGCTAAGTTTAATAGACTAAGTCTATATGAATCTCTGCGACATGCAAGTCGCTTGATAGCGGCCCCCTCAATTCGCCAATTTCACGAGAATTTTCTCAACCCGGTCGGTCGGCACGAACACCCGGGTCTTGTAGGCGATGATCTCGGTGAAACAGCCCATCGCCTTGAGCTCGGGAATGCGAGCAGCCTCGGCGCCGACGATCTCGATCCGCCGCGCCCCGTTCACACGTGACGTGCGGACACTGAAGTTGAGCGGATGCGGCGCCTTCCACGTGCCGCCGCCGAGCACGGCCTGGGCAATCTTCGCAGGATCGGTGGGTGCCTTGCGCGACACGCCAAGCTTCTCGAGCGTCGCATCGACGTAGAGGTCGTGGACATGGCGACCGAGCCACGAGGCGCCGGTCTTGTCGACGATGCGGTTGACCGTGAGGTCCTCCTTGGGCAGCGCCCCCCAGATCGGCAGTAGCAGTCCGGTGGCGAGGAACACGGTCTCGGTCACCAGTTGGTTCTCGTCCGCGGCGTATTCCGCTTCCCACAGCGCGCTGAACTCGGCCTTGGGCACAGGCTCCCAGGCGGTCTCGTCCAGCCTGGCCGCAAGGATGTATTCGCTACGCAGCGGCCGCACGAGCTCGAACCGGCGGATGAGTTCGCCCTCCTCGTCCATGTGCGAGGGTGCCGGGATGGCAAGCGCAACCTTTCCCGACTTGGCATTGCGCAAGAACAGTGGCTTGTCCTCGTAGCTGGCCATTTTCAGCACCCGTTCGAGCGTGAGCAGCTTGCGCCGCTGGGTCAGCGACAGTTCCAAGAGATGCGATGTCGCCCCCGTCACCGGATCGGTGCGGATCACCGTGTCCGAAAGCACCTCGCAGGTCTCGGCCGAGACGGTCTCGACGCCGATGTCGAAGGTGCCAGCTTCCTTGGCGGCCGAGACCCGGGTTTCGACAAGGGTCAGGAACTCGTCGAACACCGCATTCTGCACCGCGATCTTCATCGCCAGGATGCGATTGAGCCAGCGCTGGATTGGCGGCAGGTCCTCACGCAGCACCCCGTCTTGGTCGGTGAGTTCGAGCCCGCTCATGGCCTGGAACTCTTTCAGCGACGTACTCTTGAGCTTGCCGGTGGCCAGCAGCCCATACCAGTCGTGCAGCGCGTGCTTGGCGTAGGCGCTCTCGAGGTTGTCCGACGCATCGAACATCCCCTGCCCGCCGGTCTGGCGCTGGCCGCGGGTCAGAGCGCCGAGCGCATCGAGGCGGCGCGCGATCGTGCTGGTGAACCGGGCCTCGCCCTTACAGTCGGTGGTGACCGGGCGGAACAGCGGCGGGCAGGCCTGATGGGTGCGGTGTGTTCGCCCCAACCCCTGAATTGCGCGGTCGGCGCGCCAGCCCGGCTCGAGAAGAAAATGCACCCTGCGCTGCTGGTTCTTGGCATCGAGGCTCGCGTGGTAGCTGCGCCCCGTCCCGCCGGCATCGGAGAAGACCAGGATGCGCTTCGCGCCGGTCATGAACGCGGTGGTTTCGGCAAGATTGGTGCGCGGCGAGCGGCTTTCCAGGCGCTGCTGGCCGCTGCCATCGCGCACCAGGCGCTTCGAGCGTCCGGTCACCTCAGCGACGGCGCTGACCCCGTAGTGTTCGAGCAGGGCGTCGAGCGCGGTCGGGATCGGCGGCATGGCGCAGATATGCTCGATGAGCTGTTCGCGCGCGGCCTCGGCCTGGGGGTTGTGGACCGGGTTACCCGTCTGGTCCCACATCGGCCGCGAGCGGACGTCGCCGAGCTCATCGACGTATTCTTCCATCTGCCGGGTCGGGAAAGCCCGGGTGAGGTAGTCGACAATGGCTTCTTTGCAGTCGCAGTTTATGTCGAGCGTGGCGGCGGTAGGCGCAGGTTTCCTTCGGTTTTCCATGATTTCACTCCAGATAATATGAGTGCCAGGGGGTTGTCCGGAGACGGGCTAGGCCCGCCTTCGAACGTCGGTGAGCATCGTGATCAGGGCATCGGATGGCGGCTTGAAGCGCCCGGGCTTGATGGCAGGAGCGCCGTGCGCCGCGAGAATCTGCAGCTTCTCCTCGGGATCGGCGCGCAAATAGGTCTCGGTGCTCTGGATGCTGGCATGGCCGAGCCACAATGCGACTTTGCGAATGTCCCCTGTCGCCGCGAGCGTGTGCATTGCGCAGGAATGGCGCAGCACGTGCGGTGTCACGCGCTTTCCAAGGATCGACGGCTGCTTCGTTGCCGCGGTCTTGACGTGCTCGGCCAAACGGAACGCAAACCCGTCGCGTGTCATCGGCTGCCCGTTGGCATTGAGGAATATCTCGGCGACCTCGGCTTCGGGGCGGATCGCAAGCCACGCGCGCAATGCGAACTGGGTCTCCTTCCAGAGCGGGAGGACCCGTTCACGCCGACCCTTGCCCAAGATGTGCACGGTCGAAAGCGAGCGATCCGGGAAATCGCGCAGTTGTAGCGTTACGAGTTCCGACACCCTCAGCCCGCCAGCATAGGCCAGATGCAGCATTGCGCGATCGCGGGTGCCAAGGCGTGTCCGGGGATCCGGGGCGTCGAGCAAAGCCTTGATCTCTGCCCGGTCGAGGTAGTCGATCAGCGCCTTGTCGGTCTTCTTGGTAGGGATCGATCTGACGCGAAGGGCCTGATCCAGGCAGGCCGGAATACGATACTCGATGTAGCGGAAGAAGGACCGGATCGCGGCGAGCCTGCCATTGCGGGTCCGAACACAGCTGCCGCGACCGTTCTCGACATGGTCAAGGAAGGCCATGATCATGTCGGTGCCGAGATCCTCGATCTCGAGATCGGTCGGCCGACGCTTCAGCCGATCGGCAGCGAACTGGACCAGGAGGACGAAGCAATTGGCATAGGTCTTCACCGTGTGCGGACTGACAGCACGTTCGCGCGGCAGATGTTCACGCAGGTAGATCGAGAGATGCGGAGCGAGTGCCGTCATGCTGCTTCTCCCCGGTAAAGTTGCTCGCTGGCGGCAGCGATATCGCGCAGCAGCACCGGAGTGGCCTCGAGATACCAATAGGTGTTGGCGACCGACGCATGCCCCAGATATACGCTGAGTCCGGCCATGTGGTGTGCGATGGCTTCCCTGTCGCGCGGACAGGACTCAAGGGAACGCACGGCGAAAGTGTGCCGCAGGTCGTGTAACCGCATCCCGGCCGTTCCGGTCGGTCCGCGGTATCCGAGCTGCCGGGCCAGCCTGACGAACACCACGTGGGCGCGCACCTTGTGTGGTGCTCTCCCCCGAATGGTCACGAACAGGTCATTGCCCGTAGCGCCAAGCCTTGCCCGGGTGGCGAGATATGCTTCGAGCGCCTGACGGGTCGATGGCTGCAGGGTAATCAGCCGCTGCTTGCCGAACTTGCCGTTGCGGACGATCAGGCCATCCTCGACCAGATCGTTGCATTGAAGAGCGAGGGCCTCGGAAATCCGGAGACCTGTCGCCGCCAGCAGGCCGAACAGATAATGATACGTGTACGGGCTGATCGTGCCTTGGGGCGCAACGTCCAATACCGCGGTCATGATCGCCCGGACCTGTTCCGGTTCGATGATGGTCGGGGTCGGGCGTGGCCGCTTGCCCCGACCGAAGACGCCCGCAGGCGGAACCTCGTGAGCTGGATCCTCAGCATGAGCGAAAAGGCTGAAGTTACGTACGGCGTCGAACCTATGGCGGGCCACGTTCTGCGAGCTTGCCGTGTGGCACCAGTCGTAAATGCGCTGCACTTGGGTGTGCCGGTCACCGGCGCGGCCGGCGAAATCGGCGTATTGGCGCAGCGAGCGTTCCTGTTCGGAGAACTTCCGTCCCAAGCTGCGATGGAGCGAGACGTATCTGGAAATGTGCATGTTCAGCATGACGGTTCTCCCGGCCATGGCTGCGCGATCTTCATGAGCATCGGCAGATCGACCTTGGCGTAGATGGCAGTGGTCTCAGGCGAGCTGTGACGCAGGATGGTCCCAACGGACTCCAGGCCTGCGCCCGCGCGCAGCAGGTTGGTGGCAAGCGAATGCCGGAATATGTGCGACCCGGTCGGCACTCCTTCGATCCCACCGCGGTCGCGCGTTCGAGCGACGATGCCCGCGATCTCGGCGGACGAGCGGAATGGCCGAAACGGTGCTTGTGCACGCAGGAACAGATGCTCTTCGGCGGCCTCCGGGCGGGCTGCCGCAAGATATGCCAAGATCGCGTCGCCGACATCCTGCGGCAATGGCAGACGGTCCGGTCGACGCGTCTTGCCCTTGACCGTCAGGTGGCCGGACCGCCAGTCGATGTCGTCGAGACGCATGTCCTGAACATCGGCAGCCCTCAGGCCGAGCCTGGCGAGCAGGAGAATGATGGCCTTGTCCCGGACTTCTACCGGACGATCTGTCGGGCAGGCCGCAATGATCCTCTCGATCGTTGCCGGGTCGACGTGGCGCGGCAGCGTCGAAAGGCGGTAGCGCTGCACTGATGGAACTGCATGCAACAATGCAGGCCGGCACTCGCCACGCACGACCAGAAACCGGATGTAGCTCCTCATTATCGTGACGAGCAGCGATGCCGAGCCCGGCGTCTCCTTGCTTCGTCGTTGGAATGCGCTCCTGAGTCCGGCGGCATCCCATTGCGGAGGCTCGCCCAGCATCGGCATGAGCCGTCTGATATCGGTCCGGTAGCGCCGGATCGTCTCATCGGTGGCGCCGCGATGTTGCTTGAGCCACGTGAGGTAAGCCGACATGTGCGGGTCATCGTCAGCCACCGGTTCAACCGATGGGATGACACCGCGGCCTCGCAGGAACTCGACGAAGTGCCGTGCGCATCGCCGCCGCCGCTTCGTGCCCGTGGCGACCAGCTTGCCGCGCTTGCGCCATACCGGGCATCGGCAATCATGCGCAGCGTACTGGTCGATGATCGTGTCGTCGATATCGATCCATTGGCGTCGCGTAATGCGAAGCCAGGCCATGAAATGCTCTGCCTCGGACCGATAGGCCTGCGCGGGTCCCTCGGCGAGTTGCAGGCGGCCGATCGCATCGGAATAGTCGGCGAGGTGCCGTGGCAGATCGTCGATCCCGTCGTCGACTTCGACGTAGCCTTGATCTTCGAGGAACCGGACGAAGCGCCTGACCCTTGCTGCTTGGTCAGCCTTGTAGTGCGCTTGCTGCGCCGAATACCGGTGGCACCGGCACCGATGCTTCTCGAACCGTCGGACAGCCTGATCGTCAATCGTGCGGATCGCGGTCCTATGCCGTTCCAGCCAATGCAGGAAATGGCGGACCGCCGCGCCATACAGAACCGCACAGCCTGACTTCTCGTCGAGGGACAGAGAGGAGAGAAATGCGGTGAGAAGAGCGCCGTGACTGGGCGGGTCTTCGACCCGGAGCGGGGTAGTCCGAAACGGCAGTGATGATCGTGTTCGCATGTTGGCTCCTTCGACTTGCTGAGGTCGACGGAACCGTAGTTATCTGGAGTGAAATCATGGAAAACCGAAGGAAACCTGCGCCTACCGCCGCCACGCTCGACATAAACTGCGACTGCAAAGAATACGTGTAATGTTGAGCTCAACATTACACGTACTCACGGGGCGAAAGGTCCAATTCCAGTGCTTCGCGCTCCTCGGGATCGAGCTCATTGAGCCGCCGGTTGAGGATCGATTCTGCCGTGCTGACCAGCTGCACCACGACGCTCTCGTCCTGAGCAAGGTGCTCGTCGATGGCCGGGTAGATCGAGGGCAACTTCAGCGAGAGCAGGACCTGGGCAAAGAAGCGTTGCTTGGTGCCTTCGAACCGGCTGCGTGCCGCCGCCTTGGCCCCGCTGTTGAGCGTGCGGTTCTCGAGGTTGTCGACCACGCCCGTCAGTTCGAGCGCGGCCTCGAGGTTCTGGTGGATGATCGTCCAGGCCTCGCAATAGGTATCATAGATCGCGATCTGGTCGATGCTGAGGTCGTGGCGCAGGATGTCGTATTCGATTCCCGCAAAGCTGAGCGCGCGGGCGAGGTAAAGCCCCGAGGCCTTGAGATCGCGCGCCACCAGTTCCATTGCGGCAATGCCGCCATCACGGATTTCGGAGATGAACTGCTCGCGGGTTGCGAAGGCCGTTCCAGGCCCCCACAGGCCAAGCCGGACCGCATAGGCGAGATTGTTGACGTCCGAGGCGCCGGTGGCCGAGGCGTAAAGCACCCGGGCCCGCGGCAGCGTGTTCTGCAGCAGCACCCCGGCGATCCCCTGGAGCGAGCCCTGCTTTTGGCCAAGCGCCCCTTCCCCGCCCGCAACCCCGCCCATTTCGTGGGCCTCATCGAACACGATCACGCCCTCAAAGTCTGGACCGGCCCAACGCACGATCTGGTCGAGCCGGGTATCCTCGACCCGGGCCGAGCGCAGCGTCCCGTAAGGCACGAACAGGATGCCTTCAGGCGCGGTGATCTCCTCGCCGATCTTCCAGCGTGCAAGGTCGATGATGTCCGATGGCAGCCCGCCGATCGCGGTCCAGTCGCGCTGGGCGTCTTCGAGGAGCGGTGCGTTCTTCGAAATCCAGATGTGGCGGCGATTGCCCTTGAGCCACTGGTCGAGAATGCAGGCGGCAGCCTGCCTCCCCTTCCCCGCTCCGGTGCCGTCGCCAAGGAAGAACCCAGTGCGGTAAAGCTGACCCTCGGCATCTTCTTTCAAAGCCACCTCGCCCGCGGTTTGGGTGAACCGGCCATGGAGATCACGGCTCCAGGCTTCGCCGGCGTAGATCACAGTCTCGAGTTGGGCTGCCGAGAGCAGCCGGGCGGTGACCGTGCGTTCGGGCAGGCACGGAACGTAGTGGGGCTTCGGCGCGGCGATCGACGCCATGGCGGCGGATTCGACGAGGTGAGTTGGATGCTCGCCCGCTTCGGGAATGACCACGCGCGACGGGCGATAGTCGGCATAGACTCCGCGCTGCTCGCCCATTGCCGCGGCCGCATCGAGAACCTGGTAGGCGATCGGACGGACCTCGTTGGTCTGCGGCGCGCGCACGATCACCGGCCTAGCCGGGCCGTTCTTCACTGATCGGAACAGGCTGAGTTTGGGGCTTGGTGCCGCTGCCGTCGCAGTCTCGCGCAGGGCTGCGCGTGCCGGAACCTGGCTGATCGACGCGAAGAGCTCACTCACCGACGCACGATTGATCGTCGAGAGCGAGGTGTCGCCGGGAACCTTGTCGATGACCAGCAAGCGCACGGCGATGCCGGTGCCGTGCTTGGCGTAGCCGCCCTTGTCGAGCCGGAGCGATACTACGACGCGCGCGCCTTCGAGGGTGCGGCAGAACACCCCGCCTTCCCGTGCTGACGGGGCAAACCAGTCGGGCATGATTGCCACCACCCGGCCGCCGGGCAGCAAGTGGTCGAGCGCGGCCCGCAGGTGCCGTGCCGCGGTATTCTGGTCTTCACCGCGGGATTGCGACACCGAGAACGGCGGGTTCATCACGATCACGCTCGGCCGCTCGGTGCCAACAAGCAGCGCAGCGAGCTTGGCGCCATCGTGGCGGTAGACCGCCGCGCCCGGGAACAGACCTTCGAGGAGCTCAGCTCGGCTAGGCTCAAGTTCGTTGAGCAGGCACTGCTTCACCGTGCCTTTCGCCAGCGAAGCGATGATCCCGGTGCCTGCGCTCGGTTCGAGGAAGATGTCGTCAGCCCCCAGTCGGGCCAAGTGGACGGCAAGGCAAGCCAGCACCGGAGGCGTCGAGAACTGCTGGAAGGCGATCTGGTCTTCGCTGCGCACCGTGTGAGTGGGGAGTTCTCTTGCCAGCGCCTCGAGCGTGCTGATCGCATCCCCTGCGTCCATCCGACCGACCAGTTCCGGGATTGCCATGGCGAGCGCGACTTCGAGCGCTTCGAAGCTCTCGCGCTGGGTCCAGGCGCCCGTCGCATCGCTGGCCCCTGTGCTTTCGGTCATGGCTTGGGTGAGCGCGGCCCGGTCGATGGGAATGGCGAGCAGCAGCTTGGCGGCAAGGGTGCGCGCAGCACCGAGAATGGCGCTGCTGCGTGAGATCGTAGCGGTCATGGAGGTCTCCGGGAGATTTGTGAGGTCTGCTGCCGACCGGCGGCACATCCTCTGCCGTCCCCCCTCCCCTCACCGCTTCAGGAGCTGCGCCCAGTCATTCATGGCGCCCGGCGGCCATTCGGTGTCGATGGCGAGGCCCGGACGGGAGAGTGTCTCGCGGGCCTTCGCTTCGGCGCGGCGCCCTTCGGGATCGTTGTCGGCGAGCAGGATCACGCGCTCGACGCGCGTCGGAAGCTCAACCTGGTGGAAGCGCTTTGCACCCATGCTGGCCCATGCCTGGATGCCGGTGAGCGAGGTATAGGCCGCTGCGGTTTCGAAGCCTTCGCACAGGCCTATCGTCTTGCCGGGCGGCCCGTTCGTCCATGCAGCGCCGATCGCGCGTCCGAGTACGAGCTTGTCAGTGTAGCTGGCGCTCATCGGATCGAGGAAGATCCGCTGAATTGCAGCGATCTCACCTGCCTTGCGCATGGCGACGAGCAAAGCGGGCTCAAATTGGACCAGCCTCCCCTGCCCTCTCGGACAGCGCGGATGATAGCGCAGGTCGTCTAGCGGGGCCCAGATGTTGCGGATCTCCCGAACATACCGTTCGGCCAGAGTGCCCTCGATCTGTCGGCCGGCCTGCCAGATGGCTAGATAGGCCGATGGCTGGCGAGCCTGCCGACCTGAACTCTCTGTAGGTCCGATGCTTGGAAGGTCAGCGATTCTGCGCAGTGCTCGGAGAACATCGGTCGCATCGCAACCGGCATGGCAGGTGACGAGGATGCCGCGATCGCCTTGCCTGATCGCCAGTGACGGGGTTCGATCTGCATGGGAGGGGCAACGACACATCGCGGTGGTACCGGACCACTTGCCACCGAGGCGGGCGACGAGAGTTCGGAGACCTGACGTGGGATGATTGCTGACGAAGGGCATAATCACCCAGCTCAGCCCTACTCCCCTCCCCTGTAGCTGATTGCGTGTTCCGTGCTCTCCGAATGGGCTCTCCATTTCGAAGACACGAATCGGCATCTGATCCTTCAAGAATCATTTTATCAACGCCGCTGCTTGCAGCGGAAGGATTCTTGATTCTAAGGATTCAGATTCAGGGAGCTAGAACTGTAGTATTTCCAAGCTCTTACGACCAATTAGCTGACCAGACGGGGGAGTTTGCCTGACCTAGTGGGGGCTACGGCCTGACCCGTCGGGGGAACTCACCTGACCGGTTGGGGCTATCCTGACTCCTTGGGGGAGTCAGCGGAGCTTGCGTCCCATACCCTGACGACGCGAGTATCTGAATCGCGAAGAGGTCGAAATCAAGGCGAATTTCCGATTTCAACCGGGTGTACGCCGACTCGTTGGTTTTCGTGGCTTTGTCGTGCGATCGGCAGCAATTCTATCCTGACCGCTTGGGGGTGGTCACCGCCTAACCATCCTGACCTGACTTGACGAAAGAGGTCAGGTCAGGCAGCAAGCAGGCTCCGAGAATCACGCTCTGATTGAAATATGGCATGGAAAGTGAAGCTGGCCAAATAGCTGAAGCCACTGATGAGGCCGTGGAGGAAGTTGCTCCTGGCCGTGCCATGCGCGTTGCTGCAGCTCTGAAGGCGAAAGGCGGAGATGAGTTCGCTAAGCCGGGTAGCATCATCGAAATCAAATTCGTCAAAGGTGAATCGCTCAGTCTTACGGCGTCTCGGCTACTCGCCCTGATGATCTTGACTGCGGGAGGAGATGCTTGGGAAGATCGGCCACACCGCATCCGCAAAGCAGACATCCGCCGAGGCCATAAGGGGAATGAGCGGATCACCGACATGCTCCAGGAATTGCACCGAACGCTCTTCGCGGTTGATGACAAGTCCTGGCGTGGGAAAAAGGCGACGCTGCTGTTCTCATTAATCTCGCGGTCTCGCGAGGAAACGGAGGAAGAAGGCGGCGAAGCAGGGTGGATCGAGTGGGAGTTCACGCCTGATGCGCGCAAGCTGATCCAGGCATCAGAGACTTACGCCGTACTCAATCGGCAGGCAGTGCTTGGATTCCGGTCGAATTATGCGCTCAAGCTGTACGAACTGGGAGCGCTTCGGTTGCATCGTCGTCAGGCGACCTGGCGGGGCGATATGCAGGCTCTTCGAGCAGCTCTCGGTATTCCTCCAGAGGTCTACACCGACTTCGCCCAGCTTCGCAGAAAGGTCCTCGAAAAGGCTAAGTCAGAGATCGACCAATTAGCGCACTTCCGCGTCGAGTGGCGCGAGATACGACAAGGCAGAACCGTTACCGAAATTGAGTTCCGGTTTGAGCCAAAGGGTGCGCCCGAGGTTATCGAGACAGTCGATGAACTGGATCGCCATTCTGCTGGCCGCCAAGCGCGCCGGGAGGGGGCAGTTGAAAACATCTCCGTGGGGCAGGGGGCTATTCCGGCACCGCGCAAGGCAGTTGCACGCAGTAAGCCCGCGGAGGTCACCTTTCCGAGGGGCTCGCTGCGTTATGGCGAACACGAGTCTGAGTTCCTCTCGATCGGCCGGCAGTATGGCGGCGGTTGGGATGTGGATATGATGGCGGATGGCTTTCGCGCTCAGTTGGGTGAGCGACTAGAAAAGCTCCGTGGGGCAAAGCTGGCCGCTGCGTGGAAGGGGTTTTGCGAAGGCTGGGTTAATCGTCGCGGTCGACCGCAATAAGAGAAAATTGCACGCGTGCAATTTCGGCATCCCCCACTGAGTCAGGTTAGAGCCCGATAGGGGCAACATGACCCATTTTTGATGCTCCTACTTTCGAAAATTCCGAATTTCTTGACGCAAAAGCGCAAGTGAGTGTAGCACCCGCTCAGTTGCGAAAGGTGGACATGTGTCGAACGGACTTCAGATTGAGGAAGCGGAACGCCTGGTGTCGGTCGCGACGTTGGCCAGTCGGACATCATCGGTGCTCGAAAAGCTGCGGGATTCTGCACGGAGCGCCCGATCTGATGATCGCCGCGAACCAACTTTCACGATCGGCAAGGCTGCGGAGCTCGTGGGTAGAACCCCAGCTGCAATACGCGATGCCGAGAAAGACGGGCGGCTTCCCGAGCCTGCGAGGAATGACAACAACAGGCGCGAGCGATATACGCTGGCACAGTTGAACGATATGCGGGGTGTCTTCGGGACGAGGCCGTACCGGACGGCGGACGACCCATGCTGTGTCGTCGCGGTTCAGAACTTCAAGGGCGGCGTTGGTAAGTCCACTGTCGCGGTGCATTTGGCCCAGTATCTGGCCATTAGAGGATACCGCGTCGCTCTGGTTGACTGCGATAGCCAGGCATCAGCAACAACGCTTTTCGGCTACGTCCCTGATCTCGATCTGACTGAGGATGACACCCTATACCCGTTCCTTCGCGAAGGCGAACGTTCGTCCCTCGACTACGCACTCCGCAAAACACATTTCGACGGGTTGGAGCTGATCCCGGCAAACCTCCGTCTGTTCAATTCCGAGTACGAACTCGCTGCGCGGATGGCCCAAGGCAATGCCTCCCTTCTCGACCGATTGAAGGAGGGCATCGAAAGCATCTCGGATCGTTTTGACGTTATCGTGATGGATCCTCCACCGGCCTTGGGCGCGATCTCGCTCTCGGTGCTGCGCGCGGCGAATTCGCTGGTGGTGCCCGTGCCGCCAACCGTCATGGATTTCTCATCGACGGCAGCATTCCTCTCGATGTTGGACGAGACCATCGAGCAGCTTGCCGACCGTGGTCTCGCGCCGGAGCTGAATTTTCTCCGCTTCGTTGCGTCAAAGGTCGACGAGAATAAGTCGATGCAAAAGGAGCTGATACAGCTGATGCGGACGCTGTTCGGGCATACAATGGTCCGAACGCCACTCAAGGATTCTGCCGAGATCGATAATGCAACTGCGCGATTGATGACGGTCTATGAGCTCGATGGTCCTGCTACCAGCTCGGCTGTGCGTAACAGGTGCCTGAACTATCTTGATGGCGTGAACGCTGAGATCGAAGTCGATATCCGATCGATGTGGCCTAGTCATCACAAGCGCCTTCGCCAGGAGGCGTTGGCATGAAAACCGGGAATTGCACGCGTGCAATTAGCCGCGGAAATCGCGCCGGTCCGAAAAATTGCACGCGTGCAATTCAGCTGACGGGAGGGTCGCATGAGTAAGAAAAACAGCGGTTTTGCCGCTGATTTGGCGGCAGGAATCGACCTGACGGACGCTGCAGCGGCACCCCGCCGATCGAGTATTGCATCGAACGTGCTTACCGGGCGTTCGAACCGCTTGGCCGACCTAGCGTCCGGAGCGATTGTAAATCGGACCCATGAACTTGTGGATCCTGCCAGATGCCGGATGTGGGCGGGCCATAATCGCGACTACGCCCTGCTAAACGAAGAACGGTGTTCGGATCTCATTGAAAGCATCAAGGCCCAAGGCCGGCAGGAAATCCCCGCTATTGTTCGCCGCCTATCAGGTGATGAAGAGTACGACTTCGAGGTTATCTGCGGCGCGCGGCGGCATTGGTCGATCAGCTGGCTCAGGTCTCATAACTACCCTGACTTCAAATTCCTCGTCGACGTACGAGAGATCGGAGACGAAGAGGCGTTCCGCCTGGCTGACATCGAGAACCGCGCCAGGGACGATCTTACGGACCTTGAAAGGGCGAGGGACTATCTGCGCGCGCTAACAGCCTATTATGACGGCCGCCAGAAAACGATGGCCGAGCGCTTGAAGGTGTCGGAAAGCTGGCTCACGCGATATCTTGATCTCGCCCGCCTTCCAGAAGAATTGACCAGGGCCTTTGCCGATCCGCAGGAGCTCGGCATTCGCAACGCGATCGCTCTCAAAGCTCTTTTGAAACCAGAGGAACGCAGGGAACGTGCCTTCCGCGAGGCTGCGCGCCTGGCGGAAGAGCGCGAGGCAACCGGACAGTCGATGCCGGTAATTGATGTGATCAAAGCACTGTCCTTGGCTGTTGACCCCCCCAAGAAGTCAGGATCCCCCAAAAAGTCAGGAAAGGCAGAAACGGTTGCGAGCGCGAGCGGCAAACCGATACTTCGGATTGAGGGGGCTGATCGTAAAGGCATTCGCCTCACTCTCCTGAGCAAGGGCGGGGCAACGCGCCAAGAAGCGGAAGAGGCCGTGCGCGCAGTTTTGGATCAATACTGGACTTGAAGTTTGCCGTCTTCGCGGTGGGGACAGAAACAAATCGCCTGCGTGAATCAGTCCGACTCCACTGATTCAAAATTCCCGTTGGATCGCATCAATCCAGCTGCGGCATTCATGCGCACATGGATAACCTGACCCACGGCAGCTTCATCTGGCTCGAAGCGGTTTGCTCGGAGCGCAACGTCGCCCGGCGCTACACCGTCGCGCTGAGCCGCGATCTGTTCGGGGCCTCGATCGTCGAGTTCGCCTGGGGCCGCATTGGCACCAAAGGGCAGGGGAGGGCGGTCTCGTTTGCCGACGAGGACGAAGCGTCGCGCTTTGCCCGCCAATTGCTGCGCCGCAGGGCGTCTGCACCCAGGCGCATTGGCGTACCCTATCGCGAGGTCACGTTGGCGCCGTAGGGCGCCTCAGGAGGCTCTGGGGGCGCTTTTGGGGGCCAGGGCGTGGTCACCGGGGCGCAGCATGGCCAGGTCGGCCTTGTCAAGCGCCGTAGCGGCCTGTGAGGCGGTGCGGCGGGTGACGCCGAGCGCGCGGGCGAGTTCGGCGCGGGTGAGGGGGCCCAGACCAGCGATCAGCTGCCACACCGCAGGCGCCTGCGACGAGGCATAGAGGCCCGCCAGGCGCTCTTCCCCCAGCGCAAGCGCTGTACGCACTGCAGCAAGGTCGGTTGCCACGTCGACCGCGGCCGTGCCGATCGCTTCGGCAAGCAACGCGGGCAGGGGACGCTCGAGTTCCGCCTTGAACAGACTGCGTGGAGCAAGTCCGGCCAGCGCCAGCGGTGCTGCGCCGAGACCGAACACATGCGGGCGCATCGCCGCGGCGAGCGAGGCCGCCCAGGCGCTGCCGCGCGCCGCGAAGCGCTGGAACACCCGGCCCTCGATCACCATCTCCTCGCTGCCGAGCTCGAGGAAGTCGATCTCGTCCTCGCGCAGCTGCTCGAGCCATTCGCTCAGCGTCTCCACTGGGTCATGCACCGGCAGCAGGGCATCAAGCCGGGCCAGGGCGCGGTCGGCCCGCTCGAACGCGCTGGTGAAGCTCTCGGTTGCGCCCTTGGCGGCGAGCGCGAGCCGCGCGGCGCGGGCGAGGGGAGGGGGGCCGCGCCGGCCGATCCACGACAGGAAATCGCGGCGTTCGGCGGCGTACCACGAGCGGGTCAGTTCGGCCGCCTCGAGTCCCGGATTGTGCTCAGGTCCTTGGTTTTCCTGCGGAAAGTCGCGGACATGGACGCGCCACAACCGGCGCAATGAGGCGAGCGCCAACCCTTGCGCCACCTCCGCGCTCAAAAACGGCAGCGCCCCCTCGAGCCGGGCGAGGGCCAGTTGCCACGGGGGAGGGGAGTGCGCCATGCGCCCGATAATATAGGAATGGCTGCAAAAGTATACTCAGCTTGGACGGCTGTTTGGGGTGCCCGTCACTGTCCGATAACGGCCCATCCACGCGCTCGACCGATTTCGTCGCAAGGTGAAGAAGGGCGGTCGATGCATTGCAGATGTTGATGACGAGGCGCGGCACGAGGTCCGCAAGGACGCCAAGAAACTGCGCTATGCGGCGGAGTTTTTCAAAAGCATGTTCGAACGCAAGCGCGAGCGACGACGCTTCAAGCGGTTCGTCGCTGCCTTGGAGGAACTTCAGGATCAGCTTGGCGCGCTCAACGATCTTGCTACCGCGATGCATGTGCTGAATCGGCTAGGCGTCGATGATGATCCCGGTGCAGCGACGCTGCTCGCCAAAGGCAGCAAGGAAGCTCTTCTGGACGCGGCGGCCGATGCCCATCACCAATGGGTCGATATCAAACGGTACTGGCGGTGACCGGCTTACAGCTTGCCCGGGTTATCTGCCTGAATGTCTGAGGGGCATGACCGCCGGGAATTGACGGGCACCCGCTTCGGCACGATAGGCAGACGCTATGCGGAAATTGTCTGGTCTTGTTCTTGTCGTGCTCACACTGGGCGCCTGCACCACCGCACCGATTTCGCAGAGAAGTGCAGTCGGTAGTCCTACGACGACGAAGACTGATGCCGCGGGTTCGCAGGCGTCCTTACGGGGGCTCGCCTTTGCACAATCCCACTGTGCTGGCTGTCATGCAGTGACTTCAGGGCGAGCGTCCTCGAACCCCGAGGCACCGTCATTTGAAGCGATCGTCAACACGCCGGGCCTCACTGCCGCAACGCTTGGGCCGTGGCTGCGAGATTCGCACAATTTTCCTGCGATGATGGACTTTGCCATCGCTCCCGATCAAATCGATGACCTTGCAGCTCATATGCTGGCGCTTCAGCGAAGCGATTATACACCGCCGATACAATAGGCAGGTCGTTAGCTCGTGCCGCCTGCAAGGGTACTGAGCGATGGACGTTTCCCGAAGTCGTGTTGCCTAGAACCTAAATGCACCGTTTGGATCGAGCGGGAATTCGCGGAACGGATCGAGGGGTCGCAAACTCTCCGCAAAGTCTGTTATAGTTGATCCTGACTATCGGGGGGGACGCTCCACCAATCCTATCAATATGGGGCAGTCAGGCCTGCCGTCGCCGCGACACCCTTCTGCCAGTTCCAGCAGCGCACGATGCATGGCGCCAAGTACCGCCATTTTGCCGGCGAGATCCCCAGCATGCCTGAGGGCAATGGCTTTGACCTCGCTGCTCGCCCGCTCGCGGTCGTCCCAAAGACCCAGGAGAGTGGCGATCTCCTCCAACGCGAACCCAAGATCGCGGGCGTTCGCGATGAAGCGCAGACGCTCGACCGATTGCGGCGAATAGTCCCTGTAACCGTTGTGGCGTCGGTCAGCGGGCGGCATCAGTCCCATGCGCTCGTAGTGCCGGATCATCCGCTCCGACACGCCAGTCGTCCTCGCGGCCTGCCCGATGTTCATGGTCGCTGCCCGCCGAATTTTGGGTGACGGCCTTGGTGGTGGCCGCCATGGAAGAAATGTAGCAACGGGCAGGCGAGCAAGAAGGCATAAGGGATCAGCCCGAAGAGGTGCTGCCGGTGTTCCGGATAGAGCAGAAAAGCTGCGATCAGCGCGGCAGAAGCCGCGGCCAGCAACCACGCGCGCTTGCTGACCAGGTTCATAGCGCAATCCTCCTGAGACGCAGCGAATTGCCGATGACGCTGACCGAGGATAGCGCCATTGCAGCCGCTGCGATGATCGGTGAAAGCATGATGCCGAACAGCGGGTAGAGCGCGCCCGCTGCCACCGGGATACCAGCAACGTTGTAGGCAAAGGCGAAGAACAGGTTCTGCCGGATGTTGGTCATGGTTGCGTGGCTGAGGTGCCGGGCACGCGCAATCCCGGTTAGATCGCCCTTGAGCAGTGTGATGCCCGCGCTTTCAATCGCAACGTCTGTGCCGGTGCCCATGGCGATGCCGACATCGGCAGCGGCAAGCGCAGGGGCGTCGTTCACACCGTCGCCTGCCATCGCCACGATCCTGCCTTCGTCCCTCAAGCGCTTCACGATCGCGCTCTTCTGGTCGGGCAGGACATCGGCTTCGATGTCGTCGATGCCGAGCCGCCGCGCGATGGCCTCAGCCGTAACGCGATTGTCTCCGGTCAACATGATGACATGGATGCCTGCTTCGGCCAGCGCCTTGAGCGCGGCAGGCGTCGTCTGTTTAACCGGATCGGCAATGCCGATGGCACCCGCACCCTGACCATCTATGCCGAGAAAAATTGCGGTCGCCCCTTCAGCGCGCAGGGCGTCAGCACGCCGCGCCAGTTGGGCAGTCGAGATGCCCTGCTCCTCAAGAAAGCGGGCATTGCCAGCAACAAGCCGATGTCCATCGACGATGCCGGTTATGCCCTTGCCGACGGGCTGATCGACGTCGCCCGGTTCACTGATTGGGAGCCCCTTGGCTTCTGCATCCCGGACAATGGCCAGGGCCAGCGGATGCTCGCTGCTGCGCTCGAGGCTCGCGGCAAGGCGCAGAACCACTTGGCTGTCGAACCCCTCGGCCGTCTCGATCGCGACCACCGCAGGCTTGCCTTCGGTGAGCGTACCGGTCTTGTCGACGACAAGGGTATCGACCTTCTCCATGCGTTCGAGCGCCTCGGCATTTTTGATCAGGATACCGGCTTGAGCACCGCGCCCGACCCCCACCATGATCGACATCGGGGTCGCGAGGCCAAGCGCGCAGGGGCAGGCGATAATCAGCACGGCCACCGCTGCAATCAGGCCATAGCCCATCGCCGGTGATGGGCCGACGAGGGACCAGACGACGAACGCGATCGCCGCTACAGCGATCACCGCCGGCACGAACCAGCCAGACACGGTATCTGCAAGCCGCTGGATTGGCGCACGACTGCGCTGGGCTTCTGCGACCATCTGGACGATGCGCGCCAGCATGGTGTCGCGCCCGATCTTCTCGGCGCGCATCACGAGGCCGCCGGTCTGGTTTATCGTGCCGCCAATCAGCTTCGACGCTGCCTCCTTGGTCACCGGCATGGACTCGCCAGTCACCATCGATTCATCGACCGTGCCTCGGCCCTCCAGCACCACGCCATCAACTGGAACCTTCTCGCCAGGGCGAACGCGCAGCGTGTCGCCGACAAGAACCTGGTCGAGGGTGATCTCCTCGTCGCTGCCATCGGGACGAACCCGGCGGGCGAGCTTGGGCGAAAGGTCGAGCAGCGCGCGGATCGCACCGCTGGTGGTCTCGCGGGCGCGCAGTTCAAGCAGTTGGCCAAGCAAGACCAGCACGGTAATGACTGCCGCCGCCTCAAAATATACCGCGACCGAGCCGTCGATCGCGCGAAACGCGGCCGGGAAGATACCGGGCGCGAGCGTCGCCGCCATGCTGTAGACCAAAGCGACTCCGGTCCCCATCGCGATCAGGGCGAACATGTTGAGATGGCGGCTTTTGATCGAGGCGAGGCCGCGTTCAAAAAAGGGCCACCCAGCCCAGAGAACCACTGGCGTCGCCAAAACCATCTGAACCAGATTGCCGATGTTCCCATCCAGATAGTGGCGCAGTCCGGTCAGATGCCCGCCCATTTCGAGCGCTATCACCGGCAACGCGAGGATCAGGCCGATCACGAAGCGCCGCTTCATGTCGGCATATTCGGGCGACGGTCCGTCGTTGAGCGTGGGCGTCATCGGTTCCAAGGCCATGCCGCAGATCGGGCAGCTTCCCGGCCCGGACTGCTGGACCTCCGGATGCATCGGGCAGGTCCAGATCGCGCCTTCTGGCACCGGTTCTGTCGGGCGCGGCGCATCGCTCATATAGCGCGCTGGATCAGCCTTGAACTTGGCCAGACAGCCAGCGCTGCAGAAGTAGTGATGGACGCCGTGAAGTGTGGCGACATGCGTCGTCGTCGCAGGGTCGACGTTCATTCCGCAGACGGAGTCAATCACCGTTCCAGGAGGCTTCGATCCGGAATGGGCGCATTTCGCATGGTCATGATGCGACTCGGTCATACTTCGTACCCCTCTGGTCGCAACACTCATCAACCTTGACATGATGTCAGGGTCAAGAGATAATTCACCCGTCCGCCATGGTCGGCTCCAGTGTACCGAGCCAGGCCACCACGGCGAGGATCGCAAGTGCTGTGGACGTTTCCAAAATCAGGCTTTGTCGAAGGCCACGTAACGCGGGGGCCGGATTGCCGTCGGCGATGGCCGCACCAAGAGCGGGTGTCAGTCGCCAGCGGTTGGCTCCCGCCAGCACGAGCATTGCAGCAAACAGGGCGATCTTGATAAGCAGGAGTTGGCCGTAGCGCGAAGCGAACAAAGTGTCCGGGTGCGGCAAGCCCATCAGGCTCAGGCTGTTGATGAGGCCCGTGAGAACGATCAACCCGACCGCAAGCGTCCCAACCCGCGAGAATTGTTCAAGGGCCCGATGTGCGATCCTGATCTGGGCATCGGATTGGTGGGCCAACGGCTGAAAAAGCAGCCAGGAGAACGCGGCAATTCCGCCGATCCATACAGCCGCCGCTAGCATGTGGACGATGTCGCTCAGCCGGTGGAGCGTTCCGGTCCACCCTTCGGTTGCGCCCGCATGGCCCGTCCAGACCAGCGTGGCGATGGCAAGCAAAGTCGAGGCAAGCAGCCAGTATCTTGCAAGGTGTGGGCTTCGGCCAAGCGCGAGGGCGGCAAACAAGGCAATTGCTACTGCCACCATACGCACGACCCAGGCGCTGCCGATGGCACTCTGTGTGACGATTTCCCCAAAGACCGAGGCATCGACTGCCCAGAAGCTTGTCCCAGTCATGGCTGCGACAAGCGCAATCATGCCGGCGCCAGACAGCAGCAGTCCGAGCAGCGAAAGGATGAGGGCAGGTTTGGCCAGCGGCAGCAAGGTAGAGCCTCGCTCCTCGGGATTAAGCGCGTAAAGCGAGAACGCCGTCATTCCCATCAGCACCATCAGGTCGGCATAGAGCGCAAACCGGATGGCGATGACGGACAGGTTTTCCATTTGGTTAGCTAACGGTGAAGCTGAAGTTGCCGCCCATGCGATGTGTGTCGGCTCCGGCCGCACTCCAGGTCACGCGGTAAGTGCCGGCGGCGAGCGGGCGGCGGAGCAGCAAAGTCATCGATTTCCGGTCCTTGCCCAGCTGCACGGTGAAACCCGTGATCGGCATCGGCGCATGGTTCGCCATACCCGGCATACCCGTCATCGCAATCTCGGCCCGTGCCGTTGCGCCTATCACGGCCTCATTGAAGCGCAGTTCGACCTTTGTAGGTGCTCCGACCGTAGCATTGGCGGTCGGGGTCGAGGACACAAGCTGCGTATGCGCGCTGGTAACCTGCGGGACGAGACCCAGAGCGGCGGCGGCGAGGGCAAGGCCGGTCAATCGCATCAGAAATCTCCTTGGAAACGGCTATCAGGTTCAAATACGCGGCCCGGAACAGCATCCCTCAAATTGGGCGGGTTCAGTTTTTCTGAGGGATCGGGAATATGGCTGCGTATCGAATCACAAGACTTCGGGAGACCCACCATGTCCGACCTTGATCAGGCGCTCCGCCGCCTGGGCACACTACCGGCCCCTTCGGGGCTGGCGACTATCGACGACGCTGTGCTTGCCGGACTTGCTGCGAACCGCGGTGAGGCTGCGGCCGGGTCGCGGCTGATGGGTTTTGCCGCAGCCCTGGCGCTGGTGGTCGGCATAGCCGGTGGTGGACTGGCGGGCGGCGAACCCGCCACAGCTCAGCCAATCTCACCCTTTGCTCCCGACAATCCCCTCGCACCTTCGACCTTGCTGGATGTCCACCCGTGAATTGGACCAGGCGGCTGATCCTGATCGCGCTTGTCGCATTCGCGGCGGCGCTGGGCGGAACTTATGCTGGCCGCGTCCTGTTCGCATCGGAAAGGCAGAGCGAGACCGAACTCCATGCGCTGCTGCACAGCGAGCTCGAACTCGATGCCGCACAGGAAGCAAAGATCGAAGCAATCGAGCAGCGTTTTGCCACCCGCCGCAAGGCGCTTGAGCTCGAGATGCGGGCGGCCAATGCCCATCTGGCCGAAGCGATGGAAGTGGAACATGGCTATGGTCCGGAAGTCACCGCCGCGATCGACCATACCCACAAGGTCATGGGTGAGATGCAGAAGGAAACACTGGAGCATCTCTTTGCCATGCGCGCCGTCCTGAGGCCTGATCAGGCGGCCAAGTTCGACCGGTCGGTTACCAGAGCCCTGACTCCAGAAGTGCGGTGAGCCTTTCGCTGTCCGAGGGAAGCGACGGCGAGCTCGCGGCACTGGCGCTCGCCGGTCGGCAAGACGCCTATCGCGAACTGCTGGCGCGCCACCGTGAATCTGTATTTCGTCTGGTGCGAGCGTCCGTCGGCGATCCGCACGAGGCACTCGATATTACCCAGGAAACCTTCATCGCCGCGTTCTCGGCGCTTGGACGCTACGACCATGAGCGACCGTTCCTGGCCTGGCTTAAGCACATCGCGCTCAACAAGTGCCGGGACTGGGCAAGACGGAGAAAGGTGCGGGCTATCTTCACGCGCGCAGCGCCGCTCGAGATGGCTTTCGACGTTTCGGATGATTCCATTCCTGCCGACGTGCAAGCGGCGGACCGGGCCGAGCTGGCGCGCGTGACTGCGGCCATATCGCGCTTGCCGTCCCGTCTGCGCGAGGCCCTGGTCCTCCGCACGATCGATGGCCTCGGCCAGGCTGAAGCCGCAGAGGTGCTGGGTGTCAGCGGGAAGACGGTCGAGACTCGCCTCTATCGGGCCAGGGGAAAATTAAAGGCGATGCTGGGCGAGCAGATCTGAGGGGTAGGGAAAGCGGCTGCGTAGAGGACGATGAAGCCGTCAGTCTTACCGGACACCATTCATGCATTCTTTTGCGCTTAATCGCCGTACCCTCATTCGTTCGGCTGCTTTGGGGGGCGGGGGGCTCGCGCTTTCGGCAGCGCTCCCGGCCTGGGCGCGCAGCGGAACCTCTGGTCTTGGAGCCCCGATGGCCGCGGTGTCCGGGGAGCAAATCGCACTATCCATCGGCCATGCCTCGCTCAGGGTCGGTGGACGTGACGGGCATGCCATCGGCATCAATGGTGCGACACCTGGCCCGGTCATCCGGTTAAAGGAGGGCCAAAAGGTTCGCCTCGCAGTGAACAACACACTGAACGAGGAAACCTCGATCCATTGGCACGGGCTGCTCGTGCCCTTCCAGATGGACGGCGTGCCGGGAGTGAGCTTTCCGGGGATCAAGGCCGGCCAGACCTTCGTGTACGAGTTTCCCGTCAAGCAGTCTGGCACCTATTGGTATCACAGCCACTCCGGCATGCAGGAAGCGATGGGCATGTATGGCGCGATCGTCATCGATCCCGCCGCGCCCGATCCAGTGGCCTATGACCGCGAACATGTGATCATGCTCGCCGACTGGAGCTTCATGCATCCGCACACCCAGTTGCGGAAGTTGAAGGCCCAGCCCGGATATTTCAACATGCAAAAGCAGACCCTTTCGGGATTGCTCGATGGCAAAGACCAGTCCGCTTCCGAACGCCGTATGTGGGCTGAGATGCGGATGGACCCGACAGACATTTCGGATGTCACCGGCGCAACCTATCATTTCATGGTCAACGGGCATGACAGCGCCGCGAACTGGACTGGACTGTTCGCACCCGGCGAACGGGTGCGCCTGCGCATCATCAATGCTGCCGCCATGACCAACTTCAATGTCCGGATTCCGGGCCTTGCGATGACCGTGGTTGCCGCCGACGGGCAGAACGTGCAGCCAGTCGAGACCGACGAGTTCCAGATCGGCATCGCCGAGACCTATGACGTGATCGTCGTGCCCAGAGCCGACGAGGCCTATGGCTTCATCGCCGAAGCCATCGACCGCTCCGGTCAGGTGCCCGCCACGCTTGCTCCGCGCCTTGGCATGATCGCGTCCATTCCGGTAATCCGCGAGCGTCCCCTGCTGACCATGAAGGACATGGGCATGAGCGATATGGGGGCGTCAGGCGGTGACACGAGCGGAGCAGACCGCGCGGCGATGGGTCACGACATGCCTGGGATGAATCATGGCTCGATGAAGATGCGTGATCCTTCGGTAGCGCCGCAGGTCAAACTGGGGCCAGGCGTCGCGACGCTTTCGCCAATGCCGATGGACCGCACGGGCGAACGCCCGACCGGCCTCGAGAAAGTCGATCACCGGGTGCTGGTCTATCGTGACCTCAAATCGCTGACCCCCAATCCCGACACACGCACGCCGTCGCGAGAGATCGATATCCACCTGACCGCAAACATGGAGCGCTACATGTGGTCCTTCGACGGAGTGAAGTTCAGCGAGAATACCGATCCGATCGCGTTCCGACACATGGAGCGAGTGCGCGTCAATCTCATCAACGACACCATGATGCCCCATCCGATACACCTCCACGGACATTTCTTCGAACTGGTCACCGGCAATCCCGGCCATCATCCGCTGAAGCACACAGTGAATGTCCTGCCGGGCGGCAAGGTCTCATTCGATCTGACGGCCGACGAACTGGGCGACTGGGCGTTTCATTGTCACATGCTGCTGCACATGATGTCGGGGATGTTCCGGGTCGTGACCGTGCGCCATGAGGAGGACGCGGCATGAAGATTGCGTTTCTCATCAGTGCTGCGGCCTTGCTGGCAACGCCCGGCATTGCGGTGGCACAATCCTCCATGCCAGGCATGGAAATGAAAGATGCGCCCGGCACAGTTGCTCAAGGCGAGGCAGCGCCGACTACGACAGATCATTCGGGCCACGGTCAGCCTGAATCTGCAGTTCCTGCGCCTGTCGCAGTCGATCCCCATGCCGGACACGCTGCCGAGCCTAAGCCAGCCACTGCGCCACGGCCTGAAGCGATCGATCACTCCGGCCATGATATGAATGCCATGGCGGGCATGTCTGAGGATGATCCGGCAATCGGGACTGCTCCCGCGCCAGCGCCGCCGGGCGACCATGCCGCCGATGCCTTGTTCGATCCCGCCGAGATGGCGCACGCACGCGAAGCATTGCGGCGAGAGAATGGAGCCTTCAGCGGGTCGATGGTGCTCTTCGATCTCGCCGAGTTTCAGGCCCGAAACGGCCGGGACGGCTACCGCTGGGCAGGCGAGGCTTGGTTCGGGGGCGACATCGATCGCTTCTTGGTCAAAACCGAAGGGGAGGGCGCTTTCGGCGAGCCAATTGAGGATCTGGAAATCCAGGCGCTCTATTCTCGTGCGATCTCTCCGTTCTGGAACGCTCATGTGGGCTTGCGGCATGACATCGTGCCCAATCCCTCGCGGACTTATGCCGTTGTCGGCGTCGAAGGGATCGCGCCGTACTGGTTCCATCTGACCGGACAGATGTTTCTTTCGGACAAGGGCGACCTGCGCGCGCGCCTCGAGGGAAGCTACGACGAGCGGATTACCCAGCGTCTGATCCTGCAACCAAGGGTGGAGTTTAATCTTTCCGCCCAGAACATGCCGGCGATCGGGGTGGGGTCGGGTCTCACGGACTTCGAACTGGGCGCGCGCTTACGTTATGAAATTCGGCGTGAGTTCGCACCGTATATAGGTGTCGAATGGAGCCGCAAAGCGGGTGACACGGCGCGATTGGCGCGGCTCGCCGGGGAAGATCCTGATACCATCAGCTTTGTCGCCGGCCTCAGGGTCTGGTTTTGATGGCAATGCGCAAAGACTTTGTCAGGCCCCATAAGCCACACCGGAGCAAGACTTGATCCAATGAAATCGGCCGTCGCTCTCATTGTTGCGCTTGCATTGGCGTTCGGCTCAGGCCCGCTTTGCGCCGCGACGGCGGAGACGCCGGTACAGGCAGTTAGCATGGAATGCGGCGACATGCCGGGAAGCGGTGACCGCTCACATCATCATGACGCGCCGGACGTGACGCGTGCCTGTCATGCGTGCATCTTTGCGGCGCCCGCTATCACCACCAATCTGAATGCCTTAGGATGGGATTGGATCAGTCCGGAGATACGGTCTCCGCAAACCCTGTCCGGATTGAAGCTTGAGCCACCGACACCGCCGCCGCGACAAGTGGTTTCCCGATCCGTTACAATCTTATCTGGAGAATAGACATGAAATCCAAGTATCTGCTGGGCGCTCTTGCGCTCTCGCTTTCTACCGCCGCGTTTGCAGCTGAGCCTGCACCGACGCCGGAAAAGCCGTGCTGTTGCTGCAAGAAGGACGAGCACGGTCAGATGGCTTGCTGCAAGGAGCATGGCGAGCAGGCTGGTGAACACGCTGGTCACGACATGAGCGGCATGGACCACAAGTAAGCCAAGGTGCGCGGAGGGTGGTCAGCTACCCTCCGCGCATTGCCATGCGATTGCTGGCAAATGCCGTTCACACCGTCGGCTGTACGCATCGCTGGCTCAATTACCTTGATCCGTCGACGCCATGACAGGGTCCAGTGCTCCGGCTTGTGATCGCCCCGTGTTAGAACACCAAAACTTTGTCCGCCTGCAGCGTGTTCTCGGCCAGCTCGTCCATCGAGCTTCGCCTTGCCGCCTCCACGATGTCGCCTTCAGCGAGGCCGCGTGCGTCCATGCAGACCCCGCAGAGCAGCACTTGTCCACCACCGGTGAGGATATGCTTCAGCATGCGCTCGATGTTGTAATAGCCGTCCGGTGTCTTCTGGCCGGCCTTTGCGCACAACACCGAATCCGCCATGAGGAAGACGGTGAGCTGTGTTTCGGGTGATTTCTTCGCCAAGGCGCCGGCAAGGCGCAGGGCGTTGAAGCAATGCTCAGTGCCGTAGGGCGGGTGATTGAGGATAAACAGCACCTTCATGTATCATCGCCCTGATCGCTGAGAATTCGGCGGCGATCTTCATACTCCGGCTTGTCGATGTCGCCGCGCGCAAAGCGCTCCTTGAGGATGTCGAGTGGTGTTTGCGGCACTGTCGGTTGTGCCGACGATGGCCCGGTCGATGATGGCCAGAATCGTCGCACTGCAAGCAGTACAGCGACGATGAGAACCACCGGGACGAGGATCATCAGGAACGGACCAAGAATCATGCCGCTCCAAGCCCCATGCCATCCCGCCATGTGCGGGCCGCAGGGATATCCGCCTTGCCACGCCGACCCTTGAGCCCAGAGTGGACCGGCAAGAAAGATCGAACAGACGCCTGCCAAAGTGGGCGTCAGGATAGTCAACTTGCGCATAAGTGCCTCCATTTCGTCAGACGACGACAGTCTGGCTTTGCTTGACTGACGCCTGGTACGCGTCAGTGACCTGGCGCGGCATCCTTGCCGGAATGGTCATGTGCGTCCGGCTTATCCTCCTCGGCCTGACCCGGACCGGACTGTGCCTTCATCGCGCTGCAATGGTGTGTCCCACTCGCATCCATCATGCCTTCCATGCAGGTGTGCATGCGCTCCATCATTTGCTGGCGCATGGCCTTCGGGTCGATGCTGGTCATCGGCGGCATCTGGTCCATGCATTGCTGCATCTGCTGCATCATCTGCTGTTTCATCGGCCCCATGGCCTGGCCGGTGTTCTGCGCAGCAGGGGCGCTACCGCCGCTGGTTTCAGCGAAGGCAGGGACAGCGCAGGCCATGGCAACAGCGACCGCCAGCACACTGGTCAATTTGAGCATCACACATTCTCCTTCAGGACGTGGGGATAACGGCGATTCTATCGACCCGGCGGCGCGGCGCATGGATCGAGGTCAACAGGAGGTGGCATGTCTGATGCTTCTTTTGCGGCTTCGCGCATGACAGCCGCGACAATGAGGCCCGATACAGAGGTCAGGCCGCCGATCGTAAGAATGGCCGCCGAGAAGCCGAAGAAGTCGGCGATCAGACCTGCAGACAATGCGCCGATCGCGTAACCGAGATCACGCCAGAAGCGATAGACGCAGAGCGAGCGTGCCCGCCAGCTCGGGTGCGAGGCGTCCGAGACTGCGGCGATAAGGCTGGGATAGACCATGGCCGTGCCGATCCCGAGCAGCAGACTGCCCAGGATCCAGCATGCGAAATGGCCGGTCGCGCCAGTGATGAACAGGCCGGCAGCCTGCACCCACATGCCCCAGACGATAAGGCCCTTGCGTCCCCACCGGTCGCTGAGCGGTCCGGTCGCCACCTGCAACAGACCCCAGCTTGCCGGGTAGAGTGCCTTGAGCAGGCCGATCCGCTCGACACCGAGGCCAAGGGACGAGAAGAACAACGGGAAAATGCCCCAGCTCATGCCGTCGTTGAGGTTGTTGACCAGCCCGGCCTGCGATGCCGCGAACAGGTTGCGGTTCCGAAACGAGGTCAGGGCAAAGACTTCGGAGAAGCGGATTTTTGCTTCCTGCCGTTCGTGACCTGCCGTTTCGACACGAACATGATCGCGGGTGTCCCGGATGAGCAGGACCGAAAGCACCAGCCCCAGCGCCGCATAGGCGATGCCGAGGTAAATCGGGACAGGGCGGAGGCCGTAGCGCGAGGCAAGGTAGCCGGTGAGAAAGGCGGTCACCCCGACCGCGAGGTAGCCCGCAAATTCGTTGAGACCGACCGCCAGCCCGCGCGATTTCGGGCCGACCAGATCAACCTTCATGATCACGGTCATCGACCAGGCCAGACCCTGGTTGATGCCGAGCAGGGCATTGGCCGCGACGATCCATTCCCAGCTCGGCGCCCAGATGATCATGAACGGCACGGGCAAGCCGAACAGCCAGCCCAGTACGAGCACGCGCTTGCGGCCCCAGACGTCGGCAAGCTGCCCGGAGACAAGATTCGCGAAAGCCTTGACCAGGCCGAAACTGACAATGAAGGACGTGATCAGGGTCGTCGAGGCGAGGTGAAACTCCTCCGCCCCGATCAGCGGCACCACCGTGCGCTCGATCCCGACCATGCCGCCGACGAAGGCATTGACCAGCACCAGCAGGGCGAACTGCGGCCAGTTTTCCCTGAGGCCTAGCTGGACCATGCGTTCTGGGCTTTCGCTGGAGATAGCCCGGTCCGGCATGGTCACACTGCCGGAACGGCAAGGCCGGCATTGACGGCCCGTATCTGGGCGGCGGCGGGCGGCGGCGGCGGTATTTCGGCGATCATCGCGGCCACGAACGCCTCTTCGTCGCCGATGGCAAAGGCGGCGTTGTGGCGCTTCTCGAAGCCGATCGTCGACCACGGCTTGCCGCTCAGTCGCCGTCCGCACACCGACCCGGCATAGGCGCCCGCGAGCACCTCGACATGGTCCGGCAAGGATTTGAGACGAGCGGCGCTGCGGAACAGATCCCGTGCGCCCTCCACGGCGCTCGTGGCCAGTTCGGTGCGCCCGAGATCGCCGACCATCAGCGTGTGGCCGGTGAGGACAAACCAGGGCTCGACCGTGCGCGTGTGATCGGTGACGACCAGGCAGATATGCTCGGGCGTGTGACCGGGCGTGTGCATGACCTTGGCCGTGACATTGCCCAGCGGGAGTACCTCGCCGTCCATAACGGCGCGGAACGGAAAGCCGACATCGGCCTTGGCACCAAGCACGTATTCCGCCCCCGTCACCCTGGCGAGGTCCCGCCCTGCCGAGAGATGGTCGGCATGGACATGGGTATCGATCACGTAGTGGATCTGCATTCCGCCTTCTTCGGCTGCGCGCAGATAGGGTTCGATGTCGCCGACGGCATCGACAACCGCGCAGGTTGCCTTACCGCCGCAGCCGAATAGATAGGAAATGCCGACCGGCTCGCGGTGCAGGAACTGGCGCAGGATCATGGGATTGCACTCCTTGCTTGAGTCCCGTAAGAATCATTCAATCATTCTGCTTAATGTTCAACTGAAACGAGGTAATGTCAAGCGATGGGCCCCAAGCAGACGATCTACGGCCACCTCGCGGACGTGGCGCAGGCGCTTGGCCATGCAAACCGCCTCGAACTGCTTGAGCACCTTGCTCAGGGCGAGCGCAGCGTCGAGGATCTCTCCGCCCGGTCGGGGCTGACCTTCGCCAATACCTCGCGGCATTTGCAGATACTGCGCCGGGCGCGGCTGGTGAATGCCGATCGCCGCGGCAAGCGGATCATCTACAGCCTTGTTGGCGAAAGCGAAGTCACGGGACTCATCCACGCGCTCGGGCGTGTGGGGGAACGCAACGTCGCGGAGATCGACCGGGTGATGGCCGACTATTTTCGCGCACGCGATGCGCTCGAAGCCGTGTCACGCGAAGATCTGATCGCACGGATGCAGGACGGGCTGGTGACCATCCTCGACGTCAGGCCGCGCGACGAATTCGACGCAGGGCACCTGCCGGGCGCGCTCAACATCCCGCTGTCCGAACTCGCCGAACGGCTTGCCGAATTGCCTGACGCGCGCGAAGTCGTGGCCTATTGCCGCGGCCCCTGGTGTGTCCTTTCCTTCGAGGCGGTGGCGGCGCTGCGCGAGCGGGGATTGCAGTCCCGCCGCCTGGAAGACGGCTATCCTGAATGGAAGGCGGCAGGCCTGCCGATCGAAGCCGTCGGGCAGGGCGCAGCGCACTGATCGGTTGCGGCGCTCATGTCACCCGCGGCTTGGTCCCCACAGGATCAATCCTGCCCCGGCAAGACAGATCAGGCCGCCCAGGATATCCCAGCGGTCGGGCGAAACACCCTCCACAACCTTGAGCCAGACCAGCGACGCGACGATGTAGACGCCGCCATAGGCGGCAAAGGCTCGCCCGGCGGCTTCCGCTTCTACCCTGGTCAGGGCATAGGCAAAGACGATCAGTGACAGGACACCGGCAGCCAGCCAGAACGGCGATCGCCCGAGCCGAAGGACTGCCCAGAAGGCAAAGCAACCGGCGATCTCGGCGATTGCCGCCAGAACGTACCAGACAATTGTTGAGAGAGGCGCTGTCACAGCCGGATATCCCAACGAGCGAGCAACGCCGCCATGCCGACGTAAAGGACGATGGTGAGGACACAGCCGGTCGCGAGTGCAGGCCAGAACGCGAAGCCGCGCTTGAGCAGAACCGGGATCAGCAGGAACATCGGCAGGCTCGGAAGCACGTACCAGAATGTGGCCTGCGAATAGCTGGCCATGCGCGCGGTGTCGCCGGTGTCTCGCCAGAGCCAGATCATGCTGAGCAAGGCGACAAGCGGGAGCGATGCCAGCAAGGCGCCAAGTCCGGCGCTCCGCCGCGCGACTTCGGAAACCACGACAATGATGATTGCCGAGATTGCGGTCTTGACGACCAGATAGATCATTCGTGGTCTCCGTTGCACATGGCGTGATCCCCCAGCGCCTCGATCACGCGGCAATCGGCGGCAAGTCCGCCCCGGCAGCAACCGATGATGCGCGATAGTTCGTCGCGCAGGGTTACGAGCTGGTCGATCTTCGCTTCGACTTGCGCCAGATGCCGGGTGGCGATCCGGTCGGCCTCCGAGCACTCGCGCTCGGGATGGTCGGCCAGATCGAGCAGCGAGCGCACTTCCTCGATGGTGAAGCCCAGCTCGCGTGAATGACGGACGAAGGCGAGCCGCGTGCGCTGCGCTTCGCCATAGGAGCGGTAGTTGCCCGCAGTCCGTGCCGGTTCGGGCAGCAGACCGATCCGCTCGTAATAGCGGATCGTCTCGATGTTGGTGCCGGTCGCCCTGGACAGTTCGCCGATTTTCATCGCTTGACCCTGTAGTTGCTACAGGGTGCATATAGAGGGCCGACTCGAACGGACCAAGGATTTTCGGCCATGGCGGACAGTTGCTGCGCCAGTTCCTGCAATGACGACACCGCGCGCAGTGATCCTGCGTGGCGACGGGCGCTGTGGATCGCGCTCGTCGTCAATGGCGTGATGTTTTTGTCGAGATCATTGCAGGTGCCGCATCGGGATCCCGCTCGCTCCAGGCTGACGCGCTCGACTTTCTGGGCGATTCCGCAAACTACGCGATCAGCCTTGGCGTTGCCGGAATGGCGCTAGTCTGGCGGGCGCGGACCGCGCTGGTCAAAGGGCTGACCATTCTGGCTTTTGCACTCGGCGTGATGGTCTCGGCGGTCTGGGGCCTTGTTGCTGGAACCCAGCCCGATCCCTGGGCGATGACAGGCATCGGCGCTCTCGCGCTGGTGACGAACATTTCGGTGGCGCTGATACTCTATCGTTTCCGGTCGGGTGACGCCAACATGCGATCGGTCTGGGTCTGCTCGCGCAACGATGCGATCAACAACCTGCTGGTGATTGGCGCAGGCTTCGTGGTGCTGTGGACGGGCAGCGGCCTCCCCGACCTCGTCGTCGCGCTCATAATGGCGCTTCTCGGGCTTCAAGGTGGATGGCAGGTGGTTCGGCAGGCTCGATATGAACTTGCGGCGAGAGGGGCTCCGGCATGAAGCAGCTCGAAATTGCATATTGGGCGGAGATCGATGCCTTCCGGCAAGCGAGGGTTGGCCAGGATGCGGCCGATGCCTGGCACTATCTGGAACGCGCACATATCCTTTCTCAGCAGATCCTGCGGCTCCACCTCCATGCCCATGCCGTCATGCTGACCTTTGCCATTTCCCGGCGCGAATGGCGCGAAGCGCGCGGACAAGTTCTGCGTCTGATGCTTGCGCCCCTTGGCGCTCTGCTGGGCCGCATTCCTCTGGGGAACACTGGTAGAACATCGGTCAGCGCCTTCGTGCCCATGCCGATCCCAGAGGAGCTTCGTCATGTTCTGGGCCAGGAACATTGCAAGTGATGCGTTTGCTGCTGCTGTATTGCTCTGCTAGGTGGGGACGATGAGGGGCATTGTTCTCCAGTTCCTGATTCTGTTCTCGGTGCTTTGCGCCGGTTTTCATGCGCCTGCCGCTGCCCATGACGACCACGGTCAGACCACAGTTCTTGTGGCTGATGCGCACCATGCTGACGCCCACGAAGATTTCTCCGATGATTCTTCACCGGATCCGTCGCAGGAACTCTATCATCATCACCATTGCCCCATGACGACGGTATTTGATGGCAGCGACGGCGCGATACTGGCCTTCGCAAACAAAGAGTTGCTCTGGCCGAGCAAGGCTGCGGCGCTCGCCTCGCTGATGCCAACTCCGCCAACCGAGCCCCCAGCAGCCTGAGATCCCAGCATTGCGCACGCCGGGAAGCCCGGCGTTGTATCTGGTATTTTCAGGATTATTTCCACATGCGATACTTGCTTATGGGCGCGATTGCGCCTGCGGCGCTCATGGCCGCTACCCCTGTCGATGCGCGCCCGGCTCGTGTTGATATCCCCATTCAGATTGATCCGAATGCGTCGGTCTATGTGCTTTGGGTCAAAGTAAAGGCTGAAGGCGACCACACGATTGTCAGTGGCTACGTTCGCCAAAAGCGCTGGTTCGCCCGTAGCCGCGGCCATCTTCACATCGCATTTCTGAGGCAAGGCCAGCAGGTCGCCTGTCAGGAAAGCGACTGGAAGAAATACCGATATCGATCCCGCGGGCAGTGGCGCTTCACAAGTTCGGTGCAGATTGCTGCTTCTGCAATCGATAGTGTGCAAATCTCGCACGTTGACCATGATCGGGTGCCCGACAGCACCCTGACATCCATGACAGCCTGCCCGGGATTGACTGTGGGCACAGAACAGCATCCCGGCGGTGCATAAGATGGCATCCCGATTGTTGATGGCTTCAACCATTCGGACGAGTGGTTTGCAGGTCGGGGGTGCCGAGGTTTCCCTGATTGGCTGGCTTTCCCGACGTGCCCTGAATGCCCCGCGTGTCGAAGACACGCGCGAGCAAACTGAAAGCGTTTCAGGAGTGTTCCCATGACTTTGACATTGCGCGCCGGCCTATTGGCCGGCTTGGCGCTGGCCTTGCCCATAGCGGCAAGTGCAGAACCCGTAAGTCTGGACGAGGCCGTCCGCCGCGCCATTGCGGCATCGCCCGCGATGCAGGCCCAGGAGGCAGGCATCCGGTCTGCAAGGGCGGGGCGCAGCCAGGCCGATGTTCGTCCCAATCCGGTCCTGTCGGTCGAGGCCGAAAACATCGCCGGCACCGGCGCCTATGACGTCTATCGGCAGGCCGAGACGACCGTCACTTATGCCCAGACCATCGAACGCGGGGGCAAGCGCGATGCGCGGATCGCCTATGCAGAGCGCGACATCGGCGTAGCCGAAGCATCGGCGCGCCTGGTCCGGCTTGACCTTGCCGAGGCGGTGCAACGCACATTCATCGACCTGCAGATCGCCGAGGAAGTTGTCTGGCTTGCCGAACGACGCCTCGAAACCGAGCGCGCCATGCAGACCGAAGCCCTGCGCCGGGTACGCGGCTACAAGGATCCGCTCTTCGTCGAAACCCGCGCCGAAGCCCGAGTTGCCCAGGCACGGCTTGCGCTCGACGAGGCCCGTTCCCGCCGTAATGCCGTCCGCGCGAGGCTCGCCTCGTTCTGGGGCGGCAAGGCAGAAGATGTCGAGGTGCCGCGCGGGATCGAGAAGCCTGACGATCACCTGCACCAGTTGGCCGCAGCCGACATTGCGCTTGCATCTGCCACAGTGGAACGGGCGCAGGCGGCGGTTGTGGTCGAACAGACCCGCGGCGTGCAGGACTACACGGTAAGCGGCGGCGTGCGGCATCTGCGCGAGACGGGTGATGTCGCACTGGTGGCCGGGATCTCGATCCCGCTGGGCCGTTTCGACCGCAATCGGGGCAACATCGAGCGCGCGCAGGCCGAACGGCAGCGGATCGAACTGCTGGCCGAAGCGGCCCGCCTTGACCGCCTGCGCCAGCTGGCCTCGCTCAGGGCCGAGGCGGATGCCGCCCGGATGCGTGCCGATGGGATCATGCAGGATGTCTATCCCAAGGCCGTCCGCACGCTCCAGCAGGTCCGCGAAGGCTACAATCGCGGCGGTTTCCGCTTCAGCGATGTGCAGGACGGTGCCGACGCCATCATCGAGGTTCAGTCGCAGTGGGTCGAAGCGATGACCCGTTACCGCGACATCCTGTCCCAGATCGACCGGCTGATCGGACGTTTCGACGTCGTAGCCGGGGAGGAAGTACAATGAGGAATATCCGTTTTACCGCCGCTGTTGCGGCACTCGCACTCGCCCTCCCGCTTGCCGCCTGTGGTTCCGGTCCGGCTCCCACAGAACATGGGGAGGAGGCGGCCGAGGCCGAAAAAGGCCCCAACGGCGGTCGCCTCCTGAAGGATGGCGATTTTGCCGTTGAGGTCACAGTGTTCGAAACCGGGCAGGAACCCCAGTTCAGAGTCTATGCCAGTCGAGGCGGCGAACCGGTCGATCCGGCGAACGTGCAACTGTCCATGACGCTCCGGCGACTGGGGGGCGAGGTGAACACCTTTGCTTTCAAGCCCGAAGGCAAGTTTCTTGCCGGGCAGGGCGTGGTCGAGGAACCCCACAGCTTCGACGTCGAGGTGGTCGCGGTCGAAAACGGCAAGCGGCACGTCTGGAAATATGCCAGTCCCGAAGGCCGCACGCATATCACGGCCGAGGCGGCCAAGGCCGGCGGCATCGAGATCATGACCGCAGGTCCGGCGACGATCGGCGAGACGCGCGAACTGTTCGGCACCGTCGCACTCGACCCATCGGCCCGTTCGGAAATACGTGGCCAGTTTCCGGGCCGCGTTGTCAGCGTGACCAAGGCCGTGGGCGACTATGTCCAGCGGGGGCAATTGCTGGCGCGCATCGAGTCGAGCGAGAGCCTGCAAGTCTATCCCGTCTATGCGACCGTCAGCGGGGTAGTCGCCGAACGCAATGGAAACCCCGGCGACGTGACCGGCGACCGCGCACTGTATGTCATCACCGACCCGGCCCGGACCTCGGTCGTCTTCAACATCTTCCCCAAGGATCTGGCGGTGATCCAGCCCGGCATGCGGGTGGAAATCGAAACCATGGACGGCACGCCCGTCGCGGCCAGCCAGCTCGGGGGCTACCTGCCCGAAGGCAATGCCGAGGCCGGAACGGCGCTGGTGCGCGCGTCCGTCCCCAATCGGGCGGGGCGGCTCCGTGCCGGCATGGCATTGCGCGGGAAGGTAGTGGTGAACGCGGTAACCGTGCCGCTGGCGGTGCGGACCGAATCCATCCAGCCGTTCCGCGACTTCAAGGTCGTCTTTGCCAACTTCGGCCAGGACTACGAAGTTCGCATGCTCGAGCTGGGGCGCTCCTCGCCCGAGTGGACCGAAGTGCTGGGTGGCCTGAAGCCGGGCACGCCTTATGCCGCCAAGGGCTCCTTCCTCATCCGCGCCGACATCGAGAAGTCCGGCGCGAGCCACGACCACTGAGCGGGAGGCGATAGACCATGCTTGCCCGCATCATCGGCTTTTCGATCCGCCAGCGCTGGTTCTTGCTGGCGGTTGTCGCCCTCTTATGTGTCATCGGCGTGTGGAGTGCGACCAAGCTGCCCATCGATGCGGTGCCCGACATCACCAATGTTCAGGTCCAGATCAACACGGAGGCCGAAGGCTATTCTCCGCTCGAATCCGAGCAGCGCATCACATTTCCCATCGAGACGGCCATCGCCGGCGTTCCCGGCCTTGCCTACACGCGCTCGATCTCGCGCTATGGGCTGAGCCAGGTCACGGTGGTGTTCGAGGACGGCACCGATACTTATTTTGCTCGGCAGCAAGTCAACGAGCGGTTGCAAGCGGTCAGGTCGCAACTGCCTGCCGGGATCGAACCCGAAATGGGGCCGATCGCCACCGGGCTCGGTGAAATCTTCATGTTCGCGATTGAGCCCAAGCCCGGCGCCACCAAACCCGATGGCACCCCCTGGACGGCAACCGATCTCAGGACCCTGTCCGATTGGGTGGTGCGGCCGCAGATGCGCACCATCCCCGGCGTGGCCGAAGTGAACACCATCGGCGGCTATGAACGGCAATATCATGTCACGCCCAATCCGGCGCAGCTGGCCGCGCTCAATCTGTCGCTCAACGATCTTGTCGAGGCGCTGGAACGCAACAACGCCAATCGCGGAGCGGGCTATGTCGAGCGCGGCGGCGAACAGATCCTGATCCGCGTGCCGGGGCAGGCAGCCAACGAAACGGACCTGTCGCAGATCCTCGTGGCGACACGTGGCGGCGTGCCGATCCGCGTCGGCGACGTCGCCGAAGTCGTCATCGGATCCGAACTGCGTACGGGTGCCGCGACCGAGAATGCCAAGGAGATCGTGCTCGGGACGATCTTCATGCGGACTGGAGAGAACCCCCGGATCGTTGCCCAGGCTGCCGCGGAGAAGCTCAAACAGGCAACGGCCTCGCTGCCAGCAGGCGTGGTGGCGCACCCGCTTTATGACCGTACCGAACTGGTCGACCGCACGATTGCCACTGTCGAGAAAAACCTCGCCGAGGGCGCGTTGCTTGTGATCGTGGTCCTGTTCCTGCTGCTGGGCAATTTCCGGGCGGCGCTGATCACGGCGGCGGTGATCCCGATCGCCATGCTGATGACGCTGACCGGCATGCTTGCGACCCGAACCTCCGCGAACCTGATGAGCCTTGGTGCCTTGGACTTCGGGCTGATCGTTGATGGTGCGGTCATCATCGTCGAGAACTGCCTCAGACGACTGGGCGAGGCTCAGCATAGGATGGGGCGGCTGCTCGACCGCGACGAGCGCTTTGGCCTGGTGGCGAAAGCGAGCGCGGAAGTCATCCGGCCATCGATCTTCGGTATCGTGATCATCACGGCGGTGTATCTGCCGATCTTTGCGCTCGAGGGCATCGAGGGCAAAACTTTCCATCCCATGGCGACCACCGTCGTGCTGGCCCTGACGGCCGCGCTGGTCCTCTCGCTCACGTTGGTACCTGCCGCCGTTGCCCTGTTCGTCACCGGCAAGGTCGAGGAAAAGGAAAACCGCGTCATGCGCTGGATGAGCGAGCGGTACGCCCCGCTTCTCGACAGGGCCTTGGCTCGCCCCAAGCTCGCTGTCGCCATCGCCGTCCTGCTTGTTGCGGTGAGCGGTGCGGGGGCAACGCGACTAGGTTCGGAGTTCATTCCCAATCTCGATGAAGGCGACATTGCGATGCATGCGCTGCGGATCCCGGGCACCAGCCTGGGACAGGCGGTGCGGATGCAGGAGTCACTGGAAAAGCGCATCAGGCAATTCCCCGAAGTGGGGCGCGTCTTTGCGAAGATCGGCACTGCCGATGTCGCAACCGACCCGATGCCGCCCTCGGTCGCGGACAATTTCATCATGCTCAAGGACAGAAGCGAGTGGCCCGATCCGCGCAAGTCGCGTGACCAACTTGTGGCCGAACTTAACAAGGCAGTGTCGGAGATTCCCGGCAACAACTACGAGTTCACTCAACCGGTGCAGATGCGAATGAATGAATTGATCGCGGGCGTGCGCGCCGATGTGGCAATCAAGCTGTTCGGCGACGACCTTGAGCAGCTGCTCAAGAGCGGCGACGCCATCAACGATGTGGCTGCGTCTGTTGACGGAGCAGAAGACGTGAAGCTTGAGCAGGTCACTGGTCTGCCGATGCTCTCGGTCACGCCCCGCCGTGACATGCTCGCACGCTATGGCATCAGCATGGCCGAGGTTCAGGATGCCGTGGCCACGGCCACCGGCGGCCGCAAGGCCGGCGAGGTGTTCGAGGGAGACCGGCGCTTTGCCGTCGTCGTGCGCCTGCCCGAAGTGCTGCGGACCGACCTGCTGGCACTCGGCAATCTACCCGTTCGGCTTGCAGCCAGCGGGACGGTGCCGCTGTCACAAGTGGCTGACATCTCACTCTCGGCCGGACCTAATCAGATCAGCCGTGAGAACGGCAAGCGCCGCGCCGTGATCACCGCCAACGTGCGCGGCCGGGATCTGGGATCCTTCATCACCGAACTGCGTGAGAAGGTCGGCGCCGAAGTCGAACTGCCGACCGGCTACTACGTTGAATACGGCGGCACGTTCGAACAGCTCCAGTCGGCCAAGACCCGGCTGCAGGTAGTCGTACCACTTGTGCTGCTGTTGATCTTCGGACTGCTGTTCACGCTGTTCGGGTCGACCAAGGATGCAGCTATCGTCTTTTCGGGCGTGCCGCTTGCCTTGACCGGCGGGGTTGCCGCCTTGGCATTGCGCGGCATACCGATGTCGATTTCCGCCGGGATCGGGTTCATCGCCTTGTCGGGTGTTGCCGTGCTTAACGGTGTCGTCATGCTGTCCTTCATCCGCGATCTGCGGGAACGCGGCGCGGGAGCGCTGGAGGCTGTGCGCGAGGGCGCCCTGACAAGACTGCGCCCGGTAATGACGACGGCTCTCGTGGCATCACTTGGCTTCGTGCCGATGGCATTGAACGTCGGCGCCGGTTCGGAAGTTCAGCGACCTCTTGCGACGGTGGTGATTGGCGGGATCATTTCCTCGACGATCCTGACATTGCTGGTGCTTCCAGCGTTCTATGCTCTGGTTCATCGGAAGAAGGAAGAGGGAGATCTCACTGACGTGGGATCTCAGGTGACGTGACCTCCACGTTTATCCAGTTTCGCAAGAGCTCGGCGTCATGCAGTGACTTCAGGGCGAGCGTCCTCGACCCAGGATGCGCCGCCATTCGAAGCGCTTGTACCCCGCCGTTACAATAGGCAGGTTGATCGTTCGTGCTGCCTTGCGCGGCCAATACCTGATCTCACCTGCGACACATGCCACGGGCTGGGCCGTGGCACGTGCTAGGCGGCAACTTGCATGAGCCGTTCGACCCGATGAAGACCGCAGGAGATGCCTTCGGCGAGCAGGTCGTGCCAGGCACGGCGGGCACCGTAGGTGCGGTAGCTGCCAACATGGCTGGCTCTGATCCTGGCGCCGATCACCTCGTCGTCGCGGGCACGCTGCGACGGCGATCGGGTGAGCCAGGCATGGAACCCGCTTCGCGAGACACCGAGCGCCCCGCACATCCATGCCACCGGCCAGATCCCTCGGTGCTTCGCGATGAAGGCAAACCTCATATCGAGTCCTTCGCGAAGTAGGCGGCGGCTTTTATGGAATGGCTCGCCCCTTATCACTCGGCGCATGATGGCGGCCGGAACGAGAAGGAGAGAGCCGATGACCAAGACACCGATCGCCGTGCTCGGGATCGACCTGGGTAAGAACAGCTGCAGCCTGGCGGGCATGGACGCTGCCGGTTCGGTGGTGATGCTCAAGCGGATGACACGCGATGCGATCGTGACGTTCGCGGCCAACTTGCCGACGTGCTTCATCGCGATGGAGGCGTGCTGCGGTGCACACGTTAGTCGAAACCGGGGCGTCAAGACAGAGGGCTGCAAATCGGACAACGGACTTAAGCTCGAACAAGAATCATGCTCGGAAATCGCCTGCCACAATTTCAGCAATCGCGCCCGGCACGGAACCATCCTCGATCGTCGGTGGGACCTCGTAGTCTTCAGCGTTGACGATCTTGCGAAGCAGGTGGCGAAGGATTTTCCCGGATCGCGTCTTGGGTAATTGGGCCACAAAATAGACCCTCTTTAAAGCAGCAACGGCCCCGAGTTCGGCCCGCATGGCCTGAACGATCAGGTCCGCCATCGCCCCGTCTCCCTGATAGCCTGCGCTCAGCGAAACGAAGGCGACCGGGATCACGCCCTTTATCGGGTCATCAGCACCGATCACCGCGCATTCGGCCACACCGTCCTGGGCGGCGACGATCTGTTCCATCTGGCCGGTGGAAAGTCGATGCCCGGCGACATTGATGATGTCGTCCGTGCGGCCCATTATGTGGATGAAACCGTCCGGATCGCGATAACCTGCATCACCTGTTTCATAAAAACCAGGGAACGATGCGAAGTTCCGCAGGTATCCTGCTTCATTCTTCCACAATTTGCGGAACGCCCCGGGTGGTAGCGGGGCGCGAATGATGATATGCCCTGAGCCTCCATCGTCAACGGGTTGTCCGTCATCGTTGACAATCGCAAAATCATATCCCGGAACGGCAAACCCAGCGCTCCCGCGCCGACGCCTTTGATCTCCCAGACCAAAGCAGGTGGCAACCGCGGGCCAGCCCAGTTCAGTTTGCCACCAGTGATCTATCACAGGCAGGCAGCTGAGCTGCTCAAGCCAGGCAATCGTTTCCGGATCCGCGCGCTCTCCAGCAAGAAAAACAGCTTCGCATCGTCCGGTTCCGATTTGCTTGAGAAAACTGCCTTCCGGGTCCTCCTTGCGGATCGCGCGAATGGCAGTAGGTGCGGTGAAGAAGCTCTTTACACCATGCTGAGCGATTACTCGCCAATAGGTGCCCGGATCGGGTGTCCCAACAGGCTTGCCTTCGAACAGCACACTTGCCGCTCCGACCAGCAAAGGAGCGTAGACAATGTAGCTATGGCCGACAACCCAGCCCACGTCGGAAGCTGCCCAGAATGTGTCACCCGCACCGATCCCGTAAACGTTTTCCATCGACCAGGACAGCGCTACTGCATGTCCGCCGTTTTCGCGCACCACGCCTTTGGGCACGCCAGTGGTTCCCGATGTGTAAAGAACATAAAGCGGATCAGTTGCTGCAACCGATACGCAAGGTGGAATTTCATCCTGGCTGGTCTTGGCGCGCAAATCCTCCCAGTCGATGTCGCGGGGATCTTGCAGCGTTGCAGGCAGTCGATCCCGTTGCAGCAACAATACGTGTTGTACCTGGTGGGCTGCCAGCGTGAGCGCCTCATCGACCAACGGTTTATAGGCAATGGTCCGGTTGCCTTCGATCCCGCAGGATGCTGTAAGGACGATCTTTGGTGTGGCATCATCGATGCGCTTGGCGAGCTCGAGCGGAGCAAAGCCACCGAACACCACCGAATGGACGATGCCCAGTCTGGCGCATGCAAGCATGGCAAAAACGGTTTCCGGGACCATCGGCATGTAAATGACAACCCTGTCTCCAGTTTGCAGGCCAAGGTTCTGCAACATAGCCGCGACACGGCCCGTCTCTTCAAGCAGATCGGCATAGCTGTAGCGCGTGATCGTGTCGGTGACCGGACTGTCGTATATCAATGCAGCATTCGCGCCGTGACCTGCCGTCACATGTCGGTCCAGGCAGTTGTAGCAGGTATTGAGCCTACCATCGGGAAACCATCCAGCGCCTTCATCAAAGGTGATCTGCGGGTCCACGATCCAGTCGATGGCCTGCGCGGCCGCGGCCCAGAAGGCAGGGGCATCTGCATTCGCGCGTCGTTGAAATTCTTCGTAACGCCGTGTAGCGCCTTCCTGCGATGATGATGCCTTGTTCAATGTCATTTCTTGACCTGTCTTGAAAGCAGGATGGACCCAACCACGATCAATGCTCCGATCAGATGGTATTGCTCGAACCGTTCTCCCAGCAACGGGACGGCGATCAGGACGCCGAAAACTGATGGCAAATTCATATAAATTCCGGCTCGACCTGACCCGATCAAGGCGACGGCACGATTAAACAGGGCGTAGGAAGCCAAGGAGGGGAAGATTCCGACGTAAAGTAGCGCCCCGACCGTGGCAGGAGAAGGGAGCGCCAATCCCTGCTGCCACAGATGCAGGGCATAAGGAACGCTCAGTGAGGCACAGCCCACGCCGAACAAGGCCACGAGCAAACTGAGATGGTGCATTGCCGGGGTTTTTCGCAGAAATGTGGCATAGGCAGAGTAAAGGAACACTGCGGCTAGGGCCACCAGGTCGCCGATGTTTAGCGTGTCCCAGCGAAGGTTGCCGGGCTGCCCCTTGAGCATGATCCAGGCGATACCTGCTGTTGAAAGAAGCGCGCACAAAAAATAGATCCAGTGCGTCCGCTCTCGAAACAAGATCGCCGGCATGATCAGCGTCATGATCGGCATGGCTGACTGCAGGAGCAGATTGTTGGTTGCAGTGGTCAATTGCAGGCTAAGGTAAACGAGGTAGGAAAAGAGGCCCACCCCGCAAGCCCCAAGCAAGCCCAGGAAGCGCCACTCCCCCCGGATGGTTGGCAGATCGCCCTTAAAATGTCGCCAGGCAAAGGGAAGAAGGACCAGCAGGGCGATTGCCCACCGCCAGAAAGCAAACGTGACTGGTGAAAGCAAGTCTCTTGCCGCACGGCCTACAATGGGATTCATGGCCCAAAAAAAAGAGGCCAGACACAGCAGAAGGGCTGGCGCGTTCCAAAGACTGCTCACCATGCCCTGCTTATCCGTTGTGTGCTGGACCGCTTGCCTCACTACCCCTTTGCCCCTTTGATCGCTGGGTCAGGATCGTTCTTGCATCGACACCCGACATTGCATATGGTGCTCCACGTTGCACATATAATCAAGCCTCACTTTGCAAGGCGATGCAGAGAAAGAGTTGGAGTGGATATGATCGGTACGTCAGCACTCGTTGATAACGCTTCTGCGAGCCAGTCCCGTCAGGTTTTCTGGGACAAAGACGTCTATCAACTTGAAATAGAGAGGATATTCTCGCGGTGCTGGCTGTTCCTCGGCCACGAGTCGCTTGTGCCGAAACCCGGTGATTACCTGACCACCTACATGGCCCAGGATCGCGTAATTCTGTCGCATCAAGCTGATGGCACTTTCAAGGCATTCATCAATTCGTGCACGCACCGTGGCAACCAAATCTGTCATGCTGACAGCGGGAACGCCAAGGCATTTGTTTGCAACTATCATGGCTGGGTATTTGGCCAGGATGGATCGCTCGTTGATGTCCCGCTGGAGTCGCGATGCTACCATGCGGAACTCGACAAGAGTTCGCATGGCCTGACCCAGGTTAGAGTCGAATCCTACAAGGGCTTCATATTCGGCTGCCATGATCCCGAAGCGCCCTCGCTGCAGGAGTATCTGGGCGAATACTGCTGGTACCTCGATACGATCTGGGATGGTCCCGATGGAGGTCTGGAGTTGCTTGGACCTCCGATGAAGAGCTTACTTTCCTGTAACTGGAAAGTTCCGACTGAAAACTTCATTGGCGATGGCTATCATGTGGGTTGGACCCATGCTGCTGCATTGCAGATGATTGGCGGGGAGTTGGCCGGGCTGTCGGGCAACCGCGCTGATATGCCGTTCGATGACCTCGGTCTGCAATTCACAATGCGTCATGGCCATGGCTTCGGCCTGATCGACAATGCGGCGAGCGCCATCCACGTCAAGCGCGATGGATATGTCAAATATCTGGAGGATACCAGGGCAGGCATTCGCGATAAGTTCGGGCCAGAGCGGGAGAGACTTTATGTCGGGCACTGGAACGCCTCGATCTTCCCGAACTGCTCGTTTCTCTATGGCACCAACACCTTCAAGATTTGGCATCCGCGCAGCCCGCACGAGATCGAAGTCTGGACCTACACCTTGGTGCCACGGGGCGCGGATATCGAAACCAAGCGCTCGATTCAGCGCGAGGCGATCCGATCCTTCGGAACGGCTGGCACGCTTGAGAGTGACGACGGCGAAAACATGTCATCCGCCACCTACAACAACAATGGCTATATCACCCGCCAGGGCAGGATGAATTCCAGCATGGGCCTGGGACGTGAAGGTCCGCACCCGGTTTATCCCGGCATCGTGGGGCTGAGCTTCATCGGTGAGACATCCTATCGCGGCTTTTATCGCTTCTGGCGGGAAATGCTGGAAGCGCCTGATTGGGATGCCATCCGGGCAGGGGATGCAACCTGGGATGCCATGTGGACCAACCGAAACTTCTGGACCGATCGGGCCAAAGAGCAGCAGGCCCTATCGCAAGACTAACTTCGAAAAGATCTGGACACCAAAATGAGCGAAGCACGCAAACCCGTGGGCATGGAACTGCATCATGCCATCGTCAGCCACTATGCCGCTGAAGCGCGAACGCTGCAGAACCAGCAATATCGCGACTGGTTTGATACCTTTATTGCCGAAGACATCCATTATTGGATGCCGGTTTACGAACAGCGCTTCGTGCGGGATCGCCGGTCCGAGCCTACGCCGGACGACGCTGCGATTTACAATGATGATTATGGAGAACTGCGTCAACGCGTTGACAGGTTGCTGACTGGCCAGGTCTGGATGGAAGATCCGCCCTCACGCATTCGATACTTTGTGACCAATGTCGAAGCCTTTGAAACCAGGCCAGGTGAATTCGACGCTTTTTCCAATGTTTTGGTGCATCGCAACCGTCGGCAAAGCGAAGTGTATGTCCATACGCTCGGGCGAGAAGACAAATTACGTAGAACTGAAAGTGGGTTCAAAGTATTTAGACGAAAAATGATTCTCGATGCTCGAGTTGTTCAGGACAAGAACCTTTATTTCTTTGTTTGATTTACAGTTAAATGCCGATGGGAGAACGTAATGGACGCATACGCAGCAATTATCGAACGCCAAGGTGGCGAGTTCGTTCTGGATAACGTTTTGATCGAGGACCCTCGGGCAGGGGAAGTTCTCGTCAAGATTGTGGCGGCGGGCATGTGTCATACCGACCTGACGGTACGCGACCAATATTACCCCACGCCATTGCCGGCCGTGCTCGGTCATGAGGGTTCTGGTGTTGTCGAAAAAGTCGGCGCCGGCGTGACGACGGTCAAACCCGGAGACAAGGTCGTCCTTTCGTTCAGCTATTGCGGGACCTGCCCCTCGTGCCTGAAGGGTCATCAGGCCTATTGTCCTAGCCTGTTCCCGCTCAATTTCATGGGCCGTCGCCTCGACGGTTCGACGCCGATCACCCGCAAGGGGGAAGAAGTGAACGCCTGTTTCTTCGGGCAGTCATCTTTTGCGACCTATTCTATCGCAAATGAAAACAATTGCGTGAAGGTCGCGGATGATGCGCCGATCGAATTGCTTGGACCGCTGGGATGCGGCATCCAGACCGGGGCTGGCACCATCCTGAATGCCCTGCGCCCTGAGCCTGGTTCGACCATTGCGATTTTCGGGGTCGGTTCCGTGGGTCTCAGCGCGGTTATGGCCGCCAAGGCTTCAGGCTGCCTCCGGATCATTGCAGTCGATCGCAACCCTGGGCGGCTCGAACTGGCGCGTGAACTGGGTGCAACGGAGGTGATCGATGCGAACACGGTCAACGCCCAAGAAGCCATCATCGCGAGCACTGGCGGCGGTGCGGATTACGCCATGGACACCACGGCTATTCCTGCGGTGCTGCGTTCAGCAGTGGACAGCACGCATAACATGGGTGAAACAGCGGTTGTCGGTGGTGCAAAACTCGGCACCGAATTCTTGCTCGACATGAACAATATGCTCTTCGGACGCAAATTGCGCGGCGTCGTCGAAGGATCGAGTACACCGCAGGTATTTATCCCGCAACTGATCGCCATGCAGAAAACCGGGTTGTTCCCATTCGAGAAGCTCTGCACCTACTACGATTTCGATCAGATCAACCAGGCCGTTGAAGACACAGAAAAGTCGGGCAAAGCAATTAAAGCTATCCTCAAGATGTAGGCCAGCGTTCCGGGACAGCGCCGATACGGCTTGCGCGCTGCCCCGGACGGGCCCCAGGAATCTGCAATGGCGAGTGTGTTTTCCTTCGGTTCGGGTGGAATACCCGAGGATCCGATCGTTCTGGACAAGCGTGTCTTGGGCGGGAAAGGTGCGAATCTGGCTGAAATGTCGCGGATTGGTCTCCCCGTCCCACCAGGTTTCACGATTGTTACTAGCGAATGTCTTAAATTTCTTCAGCACGGCAGTCTTTCGCTAGACCGCATTCGAGATGAGATCTCGGTTGCGCTCGGAGAAATTGAGCGACTGACAGGTAAGGCCTTTGGCGACCCAGCTGACCCTCTCCTGGTCTCGGTACGGTCAGGCGCGCGGGTGTCCATGCCGGGAATGATGGACACGATCTTGAACCTTGGCCTCAATGACTTGACTGTCGAGGGCTTGAGCCACTCGTCTGGGGACGAACGGTTCGCACTCGATAGCTATCGGCGCTTCATCCAGATGTATTCCACCGTTGTGCTTGGGATCGAGCACTCGGTGTTTGAAAACGCTCTGGACCGCCTGAAGGAAGATCGGGGTGTCGAACAGGACGTCGATCTTGGGTCCGACGATCTTCGCGGACTAATTCAGACGTTTAAGGATGCTGTGAGAGCGTCTCATGGCGGAGCGTTTCCGCAGGACGTGCACGAGCAATTACGGGCGGCCATTGAAGCCGTGTTCCTGTCGTGGAATTCGCCCCGCGCCCAGGTTTACCGTCGACTGAATGACATCCCGGGTGATTGGGGTACCGCGGTCAATGTTCAGGCGATGGTTTTCGGAAATCTTGGACAGACGAGCGCAACCGGGGTTGCGTTCACGCGCAATCCGGCAACTGGAGAGAAAGCTTATTACGGCGAGTGGCTGGCGAACGCCCAAGGCGAAGACGTGGTCGCAGGAATCCGAACGCCTCAATATCTAACCAAGGCAGCGCGCGAAGCCGCAAATACAGCACTCCCTTCGATGCAGGAGGCCATGCCTCAGGCGTTTGACGAACTTGCCGAAGTCTTCGAGTTGCTCGAACGACATTATCGCGACATGCAGGATATCGAGTTCACGGTTGAGCGCGGCAGGCTCTATCTTCTGCAGACCCGATCCGGCAAGCGAACGGCCAAGGCTGCACTCAAGATCGCAGTCGATTTGGTCGCTGAAGGCCTGATCGACTCATCAACGGCGCTTCGCCGTCTTGATCCTGCATCGCTGGACCAGCTGCTGCATCCCTCGCTTGATCCTGATGCAGAGCGGGTCTTGCTTGGAAAAGGTCTGCCAGCTTCTCCCGGTGCTGCTACCGGGGGCGTGGTGTTCGACGCGGAAACAGCCGCACGTCGCGCCGAAATGGGAGAGAAGGTGATCCTTGTGCGGCATGAAACATCGCCTGACGATATCAACGGCATGTATGTCGCGACGGGTGTTCTGACTGCTCGTGGCGGCATGACCAGCCACGCAGCTGTGGTCGCCCGCGGCATGGGACGGCCCTGTGTGGCTGGATCCGCCAGTTTAATTATCGATCAGGCCCAGCGCGTGGCGGAACTTGGGGGGTATCGGCTCGACGAAGGGGCGCTCATCACGATTGATGGTGCGACTGGTGAAGTATTTCTGGGCGAACTGCCTACAATCCTTCCCGAACTCTCGGGAGATTTTGCAACGGTGATGGCCTGGGCCGATCAGCATCGTCGGCTCAACGTTCGCACCAATGCTGATACGCCGACCGATTGCGAAATGGCGCGCCGCTTCGGGGCCGAGGGGGTCGGCCTCTGCCGAACCGAGCACATGTTCTTCGATGACGGCCGTATCTTGGCCATGCGTCAGATGATCCTTGCCGAAAGCGAGAAGGAACGACGCGTCGCGCTCGACCGTCTCTTGCCGGAACAACGTTCGGATTTTAGGAAGATATTCGAGATCATGGAGGGCTTGCCGGTAACAATTCGCCTGCTTGATCCGCCGCTTCACGAATTTCTGCCTCACACCGATCGGGAATTTACCGAGCTGTCAGTTGCGATGGGTATTGGCGAGGATCGGGTCCGCCATCGCGCGAACGAATTGACCGAAGCAAACCCCATGCTGGGCCATCGCGGCTGCCGGTTGGGTGTAGTTTACCCCGAAATCTACGAAATGCAGGCGCGTGCGATTTTCGAGGCTTCACTCGAAGTCGCTGGGGAAGGAGGCAAGTCTGTCCTTCCTGAAATCATGATCCCCTTGGTTGGGCTTCCCCGCGAACTGGAATCGTTGAAAGAGGTTGTCCAGCAGACTGCCGAGGCCGTGTTTGCAGAGCAAGGCCAGCGCATTGCCTTCAGCGTTGGAACGATGATCGAATTGCCGCGCGCGGCTCTGGTCGCCGATGAAATTGCCGTCAGCGGCGAATTCTTTTCGTTTGGCACCAATGATCTGACCCAGACTACGCTGGGGATCAGCCGCGACGATGCAACGCGATTTCTGGGAACGTATGTCGAGAAGGGCATTCTGGCAAAGGATCCGTTCGTCACCCTCGACATCGGTGGCGTGGGAAAGCTCATCGAGATTGCATCACGCAAAGGGCGTGAAACACGTCCTGATCTGAAGCTCGGGATTTGCGGGGAGCACGGAGGAGATCCGGCCTCGATCGATTTTTGCGAGGAGGTCGGACTGGACTATGTCAGCGCCTCACCATTCAGAGTCCCAATCGCCAGACTCGCCGCGGCTCAGGCGACGCTCGTTCGTGGACGCATCGCCTGATTTGACTTGCTAATGGGACGGTGAAGGCTGGCCGCAGTCCTACGATCTTGTCCAGATTTGATTAGAATACGCACCACAGTGGTAGGGCCTGAACGTGCGGTTTGCGGTCATTATACCAGAGAAAGGGAAGGCAGCTTATGACGGCCTATTTCATCGGATCGATAAAGTCGCACGATGATTCATGGGTGACCGACTATGTTGGTGCGGTGCCTGCCCTGGTCAGGCGGCATGGCGGGGAGATGATCTGCCGATCCACAGAATTTGTGCGTTATGAAGGTGAAGGCCACGCGCCAGACTATGTGGTTGTGGTGAAGTTTCCATCGATGGCGGCGATTGACGCCTTTATGAACGATCCCGATTACGCCCCATACAAGAACGCGCGTATTGCCTGCACCATCTCAGACATCTTCGCGATTTCATGAACCTGGCGATATGAAAACGTTGCGCGCTTTCCTGATCGCCGCTGGGATCTGGTACTTTTGCAACCTGGTCCTGCTCTGGCCGCCAGTCTACGCTGCCGCACTGCCGCTCATCTACCCCAATATTGAACTGGGGCAGGGGACTCCGATCTTCGGTCTGCTGCTGGATGCCTGGCTGATTGTAGGCATCCAATTGGGGGCAATTGGCGCCGTAGCCCTGTGGGGCGCGCGCGATCCATTGCGTTACCGGACGCTCGTACCGGTGATTGTCCTTACCGAGCTGGTCGGTTCGGCCTGGGATATCTACAGCCTTGTTTGGAGCGGGGAGGCGCTGTGGGTCGGCCTTGTGACCTTGGCAGCTCACGCTGTCATTATCGTGGGTGCCTGGCTTGCCTCATGCGCTGCGGACCGGGAAGCAGGGGCGAGTTTATCGGGTGAGCCTGAGGCCGCGGGCGCGTAGTCTTTCTATAATTTCGTCCGCGGCCGGGCAGGCTAGACCGGACTGCTCAGCAAAGCGTGGGATCGCACCGGTTAGTTGGTCAAATTCCGACTCAAGACCTGCTTCAAGGTCGCGTTGCAGCGAACTGGTGACATCGGGCGGAAAGCGCCGGATGAAGTCCAGCTTTTGGCCCACGCAATCCCTTGGTAATTCTACGCCATGCGCTGCCGCTATTCGCGCGACTTCGTGCATCGCCGCAACCAGCAGCGCGTTGGCTTGGGGATCGGTAAGGACCTGGCCGACTTTCAGTTCGAAAGCCGGGGCCACGCCGCCGATCGTCGCGGCCATCAGGAACTTGTCCCATAGTACTGGTCGGATGTCAGAAACCAGCGCGGTTGGAATAAAACTGGCGACAAGGCCTTCGACCAGTTGAGCTTGCGCGATTGTTTCCCCAGTCCTTCTGGGTTGGGGAATTCCGACCGGACCTACCATCAGGCTCGCGGCTACTCCGGTGTGGTGGACAATCCCTTCCTCCAACTCGAAAAAACCGTGCATTCGCGATCCCAGAACTGCAGCGTGAGGCAGAGCGGCTTGAGCTATGCCAGGGGCTTCGATCCCGTTCTGCACCGTCAGCAATGTGAAGCGGCTGGTGCGTAGTGGTTTGAGCAGCGCCAGCGCCGCATCCAGCTGGAAGGTCTTGGTGGCGATGATGACATGGTCCGGGGTCATGCCTGGGTCACAGGCGGTTGAGACCGGCACGTGAACTTGCAGCAATTCTCCCCCTTGAGACAGGAGCACGCCATTGGTTCGCAGCGCGGCGAGCCGATCTCCACGCGCGATAAGCAAAACTTCATGCCCGCTTGCGTGAAGTCGTAAGCCCAGAAAACTGCCCACCGCCCCGGCACCGATGATGACGATCCTGCTCATCGGTCAGGTGAAAAATCGGTTTTCTGGACGCGGCAGACCGAGATGATCGCGCAGCGTTTCACCTTCATACTCGGTTCGAAACAGACCGCGGGCCTGCAGTTCAGGCACGACCTTTCTGGTGAAGTCTTCCAGGCCTTCGGGCAGATCGGAGAACATTGTGGTGAAGCCGTCGCACGCGCCCTGTTCAAGCCAGTGCTGCATTTCGTCCGCGATACTCTTGGCTGTGCCGACAAACGCCAGTCCACCGTAGCTACCGGCCTTCGCGGCAAGTTGACGAATTGTCAGCTTCTCCGACCGGGCGAGTTCGATCATGATGCGGCGCGAGCTCTTGCTGGCGTTCGATTCGGGAATATCAGGCAAGAAGCCATCGGGATCAAGGCCCGAGACGTCATAACCGAGCATACCGGACAGCGAATGAATGCCACTGTCATAGTGGACCAGGCTGTCGAGCTTCGCGCGCTTCGCGCGGGCTTCCTCTATAGTGTCTCCGACTACGAGAAAGGCTGCCGGCATGATTTTGATGTGGTCGGGGTTGCGCCCTGCTTTCATGGCGCGCCGCTTGACGTCGTCATAATAGGCCTTGCTGCCTTCCAGGGTTGATTCAGCGGCAAACACGGCTTCCGCGGTTTCTGCGGCCAACTGACGGCCTGGGTCGGACGCGCCTGCCTGAAAGATCACTGGCCAGCCCTGAGGCGGACGCGCAATGTTGAGCGGTCCGCTTACCGAGAAATGTTCACCCCTATGGCCCAGGCTGCGCATGCGGTCGGGATTGAAGTAGATGCCAGCTTCCGCATCCATCTTGAAAGCGTCGTCGGCAAAGCTGTCCCACAATCCGCACACCACGTCATAAAATTCTCGGGCACGATGGTAGAGCGCCGTATGGTCGGGTTGTGTATCCAGGCCAAAGTTTCGACTGCTATCCGGGTTGGAGGTCGTAACGACGTTCCAACCAGCGCGCCCGCCGCTGATATGATCGAGCGAAGCGAAGCGACGCGCGACGTGGAACGGTTCGTCATAGGTCGTCGAAGCAGTGGCGACTAGGCCGATCCGCGACGTTATACCGGCGAGGGCTGAAAGCAGTGTGAACGGTTCGAACGATGTTACCGTGTGGCTGCGCATCAGAGCGTGGCGTGGAAGGTTCAGCACACCCAGATGGTCTGCCATGAAGAAGTAATCGAACTTCGCGGCTTCCAGGTTGCTTATGAAGCTCTGAAGCGCCGGCAGGCTGAAGTTCGCATTGCGTATCGCTCCAGGATACCTCCAGGCGCCGGTGTGAATGCTGACTGGCCGCATGAACGCGCCAAGGTGAAGTTGCTTGCCCATTGGTGCACTCGCGCTCAATCTTGCGGTGCGACCGGACCGCTTTCGACGGTCCGGTCGCCAAGGCGCTAAGCGGGCGATCCCTTGCCCTGCGCCAGATCGAGTTCGCGGCGAACCGCGAAGTGTTCGTCATAATTCTCCGGCTTCAGGCTAAAGGCCTTCTGGCGCGGGATCCGCTGAGCGTTGATTTCATCGTACTTGAGGAAATAGGCTTTGTGCATACGGTAGAACGGGATTTCGGGCCAGAGATGATGGATCAGGTGGTAGTTCTGATAGACCAGTAGCGGGTTGAGCAGCCATTCCCAGCCGAACCGCATGGTCGTCGCCATATAGGGATCTTCCTCCTGTGCGATGATCGCAGGATGGTGCGGCAGGATCACGAAGACGATTGCGATGATCAACAGCGTTATCCGTGATGGCACGAACCAAAGCATGAGCAATTCCCACCCGAAGCCGAAATACAGCGCGGCGGCGAAAAGCAGTGCGAGGAGCGAATAAAAAACGATCAGTTCGGAGCCGTGTTTCCTTCGCACGTTCTGGCCATGTTTGATAAAATACCAGATGTAGGCACCGTCAAAGAAGGTCCAGCGGAGCGGGATCTGCCACCATGGCGATTCGTGTTCGAATCTGTCGGGATCCATCGGACCATTGGTGTGGGTATGATGCTTGTTGTGTACCCAACGGAGCAACACCATCGGAGCGTAGGGAAAGAGGAAGAACAGGCCGATCGCGCCGATCGTTTCGTTGATCCAGCCAACGCTCGACAGTGACTTGTGTGCGGCGTCGTGGATTACACTGAACAGCAGATAGGTTATAAGGCCGTTGGCGATTGTGCCGGCCAAGAGCGGAATCACAGCGTTGAGCGCAAGATACCAGATCGTTGCAATCCCTGCCATGGAAACGATGAACAACAGCGTCGTTGGCAAAGCCAGGACCGGTGGCTTGCGCAGCAATTCGAAATGTTCGCTGGACGATGTGGGGAACGCCTTCGTCGCCATTTTTGAGATCCCTTCCTCTCTTCGGCTTCGCGGTACCGCCTTGGGTTGACGACTGACCGACTTGACGCAATGGCAGATTTCATCGCGCAACCGCATCAACCATATACGATTTGTTGGACAATGTGCAACATTTATCCCAAGGTGCAAATTGAGATTGGGATGCCGAATGCATAGCTTAGGGGTGGATCTATGGGTGCTCGTAAAGTGAGCCGAGACTTTGCCGGGGAGGTTGAGGATAACCGTGACGAAGCGGAAGGCGGAACCATTGGTGACGGCTCGTCGATCGAGCAACCGCGCAAAGCGATCCAGTCAGTCGAAATCGGTGTCCGCGTGCTTCGCGCCTTGATGGCCTGCAGCAAGGATGGTGCACACCTTCGTGAGGTCGCGGAGAAATCAGGCCTATCCCGCAGTCAGGCGCATCGTTACCTCCTGTCGTTCGTCAATACCCAAGTGGTAGAGCAGAACGCCCAGAACGGTCGCTATGCGTTGGGAGCTTTTTCGGTTAGCCTTGGCATGGCCGCGCTGGCACGGGTCGATCCGATGCAGATTGCGGGCTCCCATCTGACGAGCGTGCTGACCGAGTTGCAGACGACCGGTCTGTTGTCTGTGTGGGGTAACTATGGGCCAACCGTGATCCGTTGGATCGATGGCGGCATCCCCCTGTTTACCACCTTGCATGTGGGGTCGGTTCTGCCAATTCAAGCCTCATCGACCGGGATTCTCTTCCTTACCCATTTGCCGCGCGCGGTTACCCAACCTATCATCGAAACAGAACGGGTGGCCGGACTGTCGGTCGATGACAAGGAGCTGGCTGAATTAACAGTGCGGGCGCGCGAACTGGGTTATACAAGGACCTACGGTACGGTCGTACCCGGCCTATCCGCCCTGACCGTACCAGTATTTGATCCTGAAAACAGACTGGTCGCGACCATGAGCGTACTGTCGCGTGTTCAAGACGAAAATTTCTATTCGGAACAAAAGATCGAAAAGATTCGTACAGCGGCACGCGAGGCAAGTCGAGCCATTGGTTGGTCAGGATAGGCCGGGGGCTTTCCCCATCCCCATTCGTAATTCCCGCTCCAGCTGTTGGCTGAAGCTCCCATGACTTCACATTCGTGACGGATGTCAACCTGTTAACAGGGGTACAAAACCATTGTCGGTGATCGCGCAATCCATCGGTAAACGCGAATTTATTGTCTTGATGGCCATGATCCAGGCGTTGCAGTCGCTTGGCTTCGCTACATTGCTTCCAGCAATGGGTGAGATCGCGTCCGATCTTGGGGCAAGTGGTTCGAACCAGCGACAATGGCTGATCAGCGTCTTCCTGATCAGCTCCGGCTTCTTTTCGCTTATACCCGGCACGATTTCGGATCGGTTGGGACGAAGGCCGGTTTTGCTCACTTGCATGGCTGTCTTCGCTCTCATCAATCTTCTGTGTGCCTTCCTAACAGATTTTGAGGTCTTGCTCGTCGCCCGGGTGCTGCTCGGTTTTGCCTCGTCCGCGCTGCCCGTCTTGCCTCTCGCGATTATCCGTGACCGATACCACGGTGAGGACATGGCAAGACTCCAGGCGTTTGTCGCGATGATGTTCATGGCCGTGCCGGCACTTGCGCCGGGTCTGGGATACCTGATCTTTACGCTAGCCGGGTGGCGTACAATCTTCCTCGTAATCGGATTGCTGACGGTAGGCGTATCTGCATGGTATTACTTTCGCATGGAGGAAACGCTGCCACTGGCCAAGCGCAAACAGCACGGCGTCGCCGAACTGGCCGCAAACGTTACTCTGGTCCTGACGAATCGACGCTCGATCGGATATGTATTGGGCATGGCGCTGATGTTCGGAGCGCACTTCGGCTTCATCAACAGTTCACAGCAGTTGATTGGTGAGCATTTTGGAGCTGGTGAATTCTATTCTCTGCTTCTTGGCCTTATGGTGGGGTCAATGATTTTCGCGAGCATAGCGAACTCGGCCATTGTGCATCGTTTCGGAATCCGGCGGATTGCACATGCCGCGATCCTGTGCCATTTGCTGATTTCGATCTGCCAAGTCTATCTGGCCTCGCGCCCCGGTGAAACCTTGCTCCAGTTCGGGTTGCTCAACTCAGCGAACATGTGCATGCTGATAACAGTGTTCATTAATTTCACTTCGATTTCCCTACAACCGTTTGGCAAGCTTGCCGGGGCCGCTGCCTCGGTCCAGACTTTTTTTCGCTTGGTGCTCGGCGCCGGGCTTGGCGCGCTGATCGGCCAAGCCTATGATGGAACCCCGCTGCCATTGGCATATTCTTTCTTGGCTGTGGCAAGTCTAACCATGTTATTCGTGCTGTACAGTGAAGAAGGGCGGTTGTTCGGCCCCAGTATCATGCGGCACTCGAAAGACTGATTGATCGGCCTATTCGTTGGCGAATGGCTCGGCGATGGCTGGCGCCGCCCGGTCAGAAACCATTCGTACACCGTCGATGACGATTGGGCTTGCGACCCCCTTGTAGCCCTCGGGCACTACCGCGAGGCCTCTGGCGACGACTTGCGGATCGGCAAATACCTCGTCTAGTTCATAGATCGGTCCAGCGGGGACTCCTGCCATTTCCAGTGCGGTACACAGTTTATGCCGGTTCCATTGGGCTGTGAGTGCCTCCACGGTTGCGATCAATTCGGATCGGTTCGACAGCCGGGCAGGGTTGCTGGCGAAGCGCGGATCTTCATGCAGCGAACATCCCAGTATGCAGCAAAGACTGGCGAATTGTCCGTCATTACCGGCAGCGATCACCAGCGGGCCATCCAGGGTGGAGAAGGCTTGATATGGCGCCAGATTGGCGTGACCATTGCCGAATCGGCGTGGTACTTGGCCCGATGTCATCCAGTTCATTGCCTGGTTGCCCATCACCGCAACCTGAGTGTCGAGCAGCGCCATATCAATATGAGCCCCGACCCCGTTACGATCCCGGCGATTGAGCGCCGCCAGGATGGCTACACTGCTGTACAAGCCTGTGAACAGGTCGGCTACGGCGATTCCTGCCTTCTGCGGATCGCGGTCTGGCTCACCAGTCATGGACATCATGCCGCCCATGGCCTGCGCGATGAAATCATAGCCTGCACGATGAGCATAAGGACCGGTTTGCCCGAAACCGGTGATCGAGCATGTTATCAGGCGGGGGTTCAGTTGTGTCAGCGCGGCGTGGTCGAGGCCGTACTTGGCGAGGGCACCGACCTTGTAGTTTTCGATCATGATGTCGGTCTCGGCCACCAGTTCGCGGATCAGGGCCTGACCTTCTGGGATTGCAATGTCGATGGCTATTGAACGCTTCCCGCGGTTGGTCGAATGGTAATAGGCCGCCCCCAGATTCGCGCCTTCTTCGGATGTGACGAAGGGCGGCCCCCAATGGCGCGTATCGTCGCCCGATCCGGGCCGCTCGATCTTGATGACCTCGGCTCCGAGATCGGCCAGCAACTGCCCGCACCACGGACCGGCCAGGATGCGAGCGAGTTCAAGGACTCGGATCCCATGAAGCGGTTTGGCAGGATCACCGGAAGGAGAGGTCTGCCATGCAGGTCTTGTCACTGCCTCAGCCCCCGGCCTGCGCGCTGATCCGTTCGCGCCAGAAGCGCGCATTCTCTCCCGAGGCCTTGGCAATGGCGAAACTGTCAATCCCGTTGGCGATGAAGCGCGCGCCACCAGTCAGATATTGCTGAACAAGCCGCTCGTCCCGCGAAAGGATCCCGGCCGGCTTGCCGGTCGCGACAATCCGCGCCAGCGCTTCGCCGGTCAGCTTGAACAGGGCATCGAAATTGACCGGTCCAAGCAAACCTTCCGAAGCCGCGAGATCGGCCGGCCCGAGGAACAGCGCGTCAATCCCGTCGACCGCAGCAATCTTCTCGATATTGTCAATCGCCTTTTCGGTTTCAATCTGGGCAATGATGCAGATCTGGGCATTTGCTTCGCCAACATAGGCGGGATAGCCGCCCCAGCGTGCCGCTCTGGCTCCGCCAAGCCCGCGCTTACCACATGGGGGATAAAGGGCCGCCGTTACAATCGCTTTGGCCTGTTCGGCAGTCTCGACCATGGGAACCATGATCGACTGAGCACCCAGATCGAGAATTTGCTTTATCGCTACCGGATCATGGGATGGAACCCGAACGACCGCGGCGCAAGGCGGCGTGGCCTCGACTGCGCGCAGCTGAGCGACGATACCGGGAAGTGTCTGCGGGCCGTGCTCGGCATCGATCAACAGCCAGTCGTAACCCTGTCCCGCGCAAATTTCGGCGATGTCGGGATGGGCCAGCGCCAGCCAGAAGCCCAGCTGGACTGACCCTTCACCAAGACCTTGCTTGAAGCGGTTGAGCGGTGTGTGCATGAAGCCTCCCCCTATACGAACCGGAAGCCGATAGAGCCCAGCGCGCCGAAATCGGCGTTGAACACATCACCTGCCACCCCTTCGACCGGCCGCGTAAACGAACCACCCAGGACAACTTCTCCAGCCTCCAGCGCCTGGCCCCATGGTGCCAACTGGCGCACCAGCCACGCCACGCCATTCGCTGGATGGTTCAGCACTCCTGCCGCAAGGCCGGTTTCCTCGATCACGCCGTTGCGGCTCAGCATGGCGCCAGTGCGGCGCATGTCGAGACTGTCCGGGCGAACCGGCAGCCCGCCGATGATGATTCCCGCGTTAGCGGCATTGTCGCTGATGGTATCCAGGACCTTGCGCGCGGCCCCGGTTTCGGGATCCTTCGGGTGTATCCGGCTGTCGATGATCTCGATCGCAGGCAGCACGTAATCGGTCGCGTTCAGCACATCGAAGATCGTGGCCTGCGGCCCTTCTAGACGGCGCCCCAACACAAAGGCCAGTTCGATTTCCACTTTTGGTGTGATGAAGCGCCCACAAGGTACGTCTGCGCCCTGTTCGAACACCATGTCGTCCAGCAAGGTGCCGTAATCAGGTTCGGTGATCCCCGCCGCCTGCTGCATGGCGCGCGAGGTCAGCCCGATCTTGTGGCCATAGACAGTCTGCCCGCGTGCCAGCTTGAGATCGACCCATGCCTGATTGATGCGATAGGCATCCTCAATTGTCATGTCCGGGTAACGGACCGAGAAAGGCCGAACCCGTTCGCGGGTTTGCTCCGCGCGATCTAGTTCCCGCGCTAGCTCGACGATCAGTTCGTGGTTGAATGCCTTTGACGTCATTTGGCCTGCTCCCATTCGGCATCTCTTGGGTAAACTCGTTGCACAATGTCAAACGATATCTTAAGCACCTGCTGAACATTCGGGCGCAGCTTCGCCTTGAGAATGTGCAGAGTGGGATGGGAGAGACACATGGCTGCAGAGCACGTCATCAGGGAAGAAAAGATCACCGGTCGGGGTTTGACCTCGCATACCTTGCTGGCGGGAGATCCGTCCAAGCCCGCGATTTTGTTACTCCATGGTGCAGGGCCGGGGGCGCATGCTGCCTCTAACTGGTATCACCTTATGCCAGACCTCGCCGAAAACTTCTTCGTGATCGCGCCTGATCTCATCGGCTTCGGCCAGTCGGTGATCCCTGATCCCTGGCCCGAAAGTGTGATGGGGTGGATTGGCACTCGGGTCGATCAGTGCTTTGGCCTGCTTGAAGCGCTGGGCGTGAAGAAGGCGCATGTCGTGGGCAATTCGATGGGCGGCGCGCTCACGCTGCAGATGATGAGCGAAGAGCCTGATAGGATCGACAAGGTCGTTCTGATGGGTTCGATTGGCGCACCTGGTCCGCGTACTCCAGAATTGATCCGCCTGCTGTCGTTCTATTCGGACCCGCGTTATTCCCGGTATCGGCAGGTCATGCACAGCTTTGCCTACGATGCAGACAAGTTCGAAGGCATGGAAGAGATTGTCGAAAATCGATACAAGATCGCCACTGATCCGGCGATCATGAAGACTGCGGTCAAGATGATTGACTCAATGAAGAACGGCATCGACACGCTCAACATGCCGCCTGAACTGTTGGGCAAGATGCCGCACCAGGTGTTAATCTTCCATGGCCGCCAGGACAGGGTCGTACCGCTCGACACCAGCCTCTATCTCATCCAGCACCTCAAGCATGCCGAACTCTACGTGCTCGACCGCTCGGGCCACTGGTCGCAGCTTGAGCGCTGGGATGTGATGCGCCCGATGATGGAAATCCATTTCGGCGCTCGATCCTTTTGATTTTCTGCCGATCGTTCCGCAATTGCTGAAGGGGCATTTCCGGCAATATTGCCCAATGCAGGTGCAGGGTAGCCAAGCCAACGGCTTGGCTACCCTGCCTGACTTGATGGAGGGAGCCGGATGGAGCAGCTCGATGCGGAGGCAGCAGAGTTTTGGGAATATTCCTTGCGGGTTTATGCCCTGCCAGGCGTGGCTGACGTTTGTATCTCCCTGCAAGATGACCATGGCTGCGACGTCAATATCCTGTTGCTGTGTCTCTGGTTGGCCGAGACGCGAAGTTCCGTGCTCGAAGTTTCGGACGTTGAGGCGATCCGGCGTTTTGTGGCGGCACCGAATGATAACCTTGTGCAACCCGTTCGGGCGGTGCGTCGCTGGGTCAAGCTGTGGAGCCAGGATGAAATCAAGGCTGAACCTTACGCGTCTGTCTACAAGGCCTTGAAGGATGCGGAGTTGGCCGGGGAGCGGCTGATTCAATCACGGTTAATCGCCGCATTGAGCGAAGAAAACCTGGGTGGCGCCGCGACTCCCCAAGCTGCTGCGCGGGCGAGCTTCGAAAATTACCGGATGGTAATAGGGCAAGTGGCCAAGGTCTCAGTTGATCTGGACAGGCTGATTGTCAAAGCCTTGCCCTGAAGTGGCGCAAGGCATCTCAGTCTTGACCGCACCTCATCATCACCGATGTGCTCTCATGTGCCGATCGTGACCTCACCATGCTGTTGGCGGCGGGCAGCGATTTGTCCGATGACCAAAAAGACAAGCGCGGGTAACAGGGCGATGCATCCTATCACGAGAAATAGCTGAGACGGTTGGCGGTTCCAGGCCAGCAAGGCGCCGCCAAGAAGCGGTCCGATCACAGACCCGATCCGCCCCATGCTCAATGCCCAACCTAAACCGCTGGCGCGTAGAGCTGTCGGATAAACAAACATTGCGAAGGCATTACTACCCATCTGGGCGCCCATGGTTCCCAAGCCGGCCAGCAGGATCGCGGAAATCATGGCATTGGACGCTGCCGGAACCAATCCAATGGCAAGGATCGCCGTCGCGCTGAGAATAAACACCAGAGGCATAACCTTTATTGCACCGAAGCGATCGACCAGCGGCGTAACCGCCAGACATCCGACAATCCCCCCCAAGTTGAGCAAGACGCTGGTCATCGAAGACTGAGCGAGATTTGCACCACCGGTTGCAAACAAGATCGGCAGCCAGTTGATTAGGAAGTACATGGCGAGCATATTGGCTATGAAGGCCAGCCACAAGAGCGGTGTAATTGCTGCAAATTCCGGTCCGAAGAGGTTGCGCAGAGGCATCAATTGGCGGACCTCCCCATCCTTGCGCTTCTGCCATTGAGGAGATTCGACCAGAAGCAGGAAAAGAGGTACAATCATCGCCAGCGGCAGGACACCGCCCCATACGAACAGCGCCTGCCACCCTCCACCTTCGATCAAGCTCGGTGCCGCCAGGCCGCCGATTAAGGCTCCCAGCGGAAAACCGCAAAACATGGCACCGGCGGCGAAGGCGCGGCGGTTGCCAGGAGCATGTTCGGCTGTCAACGTCATGAGATTGGGGATCGCCGCGCCTAGGCCGATCCCTGTCAGAAATCGCAAGCCGGCAAGCTGAGCAAGCGTCGTCGCCAACGGGGTAAGCAACGCAAACAGGCCAAATACAAGGCACGCGGCGCAGATCACCGGCTTGCGGCCATAGCGATCCGCTAGACCGCCAAAGGTGATGCTGCCCACCATAAGGCCCACCAGGCCCGCAGCGAAGACCGGCCCGAAGGCAATCTTATCAAGATTCCACGCAGCACCCAATACCGGCGCGACGAGGGCGATGACCTGTGTGTCGTATCCATCAAGCATTGCAACGATCACGCACAGGACCAAGACCCGCCAAAATGCAGGGCTTCCTGCGTTCTGTACCGTGGTCTCGACCACACCAACCATGCCTAATTCCTGTTCAGATCCGAATTGTCAGAACGTTCAACCTCACTTGATATCGCTTACAGGGGTTTGGGTTGCGGAACCGGGCAGCTTCTGCGCCATGATATGATCATAAATCTGCTTGATGTCCGCATCGGACAATTCGGTTGGACGGAACGGTGGCATTTCAATCATGCCATTACGCACCACCGACTGAAGATATTCGAGTTCCAGGTCTTTGCGTCCGATCAGGGAGGGCACGGCCGCTCCTTTCTCGGCCAGTAGCATGGTACCGCCATGACCGGGACCCGGATCATGGCAGCCTGCACAGTACAATGCGTAATTTTCCGCCCCGTCCGGCGCCTTGGAACCTGGACCACCCGTGCAAGCCCCGAGTGTGGCGATCATCAACAAAGAAATGAACTTTTGCATTTCGCCTCCCCCCGAAGTCGTGATCCGGTTCATACTGATGCAAAGATGGAGTTTGGATCGAGCGCTTGCTTGACCCGCGAATGCAGGGTCGAGCGACCGCCTTTCTCGAATGTCTTGGCAACAGCTGCTCCAAAACCGGGCTCGGTAAGGATTTGACCGAAGCCTGCTTCTGCCTGGCCTGCGATCAATGCCTCGGCGCAAGTTCTTGCGCGTGCCGCCGCATCCGTTTGGCCGGATTCATAAGCAAGAAGCTGGCGATGGTTCGCCGACCGCCAAATCGCTGTTGTTTCGCCGATAAAGTCAAAATCGTTCTTGGCGCAAATGTCGCGTGACAACTCATAAAGCCTCATTGCCTCCTCGCCATCGACGGGGCTGACCGGATTGACGGTAAGCGCGTTGTCACCGCCCCATCCCGTCGTCCGCCCCGGCGGCTCGGCGACCACTCCGGTCATCGTTCCCGTCCGCCAGTTCCAGAGTCGGGGATCGATGCCTTTGCCATCGACCACTACCTTGGCGCCGCTGATTGACGAGAACGCGCCCTTGACTGCGTCCCACAAGATCGGGACGTTCTCCGGCAATCCGTAAAGGGCACCATAGAGATTCCAATAGCCCAGACCGAGCGCCTCGCCAGCGGTCTTGACCGCGCTTGCCGCCATCGGTCCCTTGCCTTGATAGTTTTCGCGGCGCTTGCCCAGGAGGGCTGCTTCGTGGAGTGCATTACTGACCGCGACCCCATTGGCCACCACCATGTTGAGCTTGAGCGGCCCGAGCACGTCCATCAGGGCTCCGAGATCACCCTCATCGGGAACGGAGACCATGAACGTCCGGTGTGCAGGGGGTTGTGGCATCATCCACATCCCGACCTTGGTGACCACTCCGAAATCTGACTGGGTGAACAGACCATCGACCCAGGGGCCATAGCCGAACTTGAACAGTTGCCAGCAGGTACTCTTGGGCATGGCGCCCATTCCGGTGCGCACCACCTTGCCGTCGGCCAGCATGACCTCGAGGCCGCACTGCATCAGGAAGTGATCGGAATAGGGCGTGTAACCAGGCGTCCTGTTGATGAAACTCGCCGCTACGCTTGCGTCGGGATTGCCGGGGAAGTCCACCCACAGCTTGATTCCTTTTTCCTTGATGTGGGTATCGAGCTGGCGAAAGGTTACGCCGGGTTCGACCAGGCAGGTCGCCAGTTGCTCGTTGACCTCAAGCACCTTGTTCATCTTTTGCAGATCCAGGATGATCACCTTGTCCTGCACCGCCTTCTCCAGCCCGTGGGTGCCGTTGCAAACCGTTTGCATTACGCCGCCGCCATTGCGGGCGGCTTCGAGCACCTTGGCGAGCTGCGCCTCGTCAGCTGGAAGCGCCACCCCTGTAGGGGCGACGCCAGGGCGTGCGTAGCGAGCAAGAGTTAGTGCGCTTGTGTCGATGCCGGCACTGCCCAGGGCTTGGGTTAGTGCATCGAGCGTGGCCTTCTGGCGGGCTTGATCGATCATGGCAGGTCGGGGCCTTATTGCTGGAGAATCTTGGGGTAACGGCGGAGATTGCCAGCATCGACGGCAAAATCCGTCGAGCGCGAAACAGGATGGATCGCGCTGGCAGGCTCGCTGTCGCGCCAGGAGAAATTGCAAGTCGGGCAACGCAGAATTGTCCAGACGGTTGCGCCGTCCTGCTTGCCTTCGTAATCCGTGATGGGATCGCCGGACTTGCAGCGCGGGCAGACAGTGGCGGTCATGACATGGCTCCCAGCTGCATTTCGCGGATCCGCTTGCTCAATTCATCTATCTCTGCGCCGGTCGGCGGGGTGACGAGATGGGCTTCGCCCACCGGATCGGGTGGGAGATAGCTGGTCGCGTCGATGATCAGGCGGTGTCCCTTGCCCGGCACCACAGCTGAAGGATCGATCGGCACCGCGGGCATGTTCGGCAGCACGATGATATCGTCCGCACGGGTGCGGGTGGAAAGCGCCCACATCACCTGGTTGAGATCGAAAGGATCGACGTCAGCATCGACCATGATGAGGTTCTTGAGGTACATCACGCCATGCGGCGTGCTCAGCGCGCGCAAGGCGACGGTTTTGGCGAAGCCCGCCATGCGGTTCTTGACCGATATTATTCCGGTAAGTCCGTGTTGATAGAGCGCGTTGACCGCAGTAACTTCGGGAAAGCTCTGGCGCAGCTGGGCATAGATCGGGGCGGAGGTGTGCAGCCCGATCAGGGTATCGTGTTCGGTCCAGCCGCGTCCGATGTAGATGTTCTCGAAAATCGGATCGCGACGGTGCGAAACAGCAGTCACCTTGAAGATCGGTGCCTTGCGGACACCACTGTAGGAGCCGGGAAATTCCCCGAACGGGCCTTCGAGTTCGCGTTCGCCCAGTTGCAGCTCGGCCTCGATGATGATTTCGCTATCGGCAAGGATATCGATCCCGTTGCCCGACTTGGTCAGCCGGATCGGTGCGCCCATCATCGCCGAGGCATAGGCGTATTCCGATTCCTCATATCCGATCGGCGTCGCTGCGAAGACCGCAAGCCCCGGATGGTTCCCGAGCATCACCGCGATCTTCAGTGGCACGCCTGCACGTTCGGCCGCCATAATCTGGCGTCCCATGTCGTGCGACGGGATCGTCATCAGCGTGAAGCTGTCCGGCCCCTGGATCTGCAGGCGGTAAATGCCGACATTCTGCTTGCCGAAATCGTCCGGATCGAGCGGATCGCGTGAGGCCACCGAGGCCTTGCCGATATAGAACCCGCCATCATATTCGTTGATCCGGTAGACCGGCAGGATGTCGTACAGGTTGATGTCCTGTTCCAACCGGCATTCATGCACCGGGGCCTGAGCTTCGGGGACGAAACTGATCTGCGCCTCTGCATCGCCCCAGCGACCAGCGATCTCGAAGAACAGTTCGCGGATTGTGGTGCCTTTGGGGCGGCCAAGAAGCAGCGCGATATTGTCCCACGAGCCGTGGACTCCGACCGCGAGGCGTTTGCCGGGGTAGCCGGCAATGTTGTCAAACAGGATGGCCGGGGCGCCATTGGCATCGCGCGAAGCGGCGACCGCGATGTTGCGCACATCTGGTTCCGGCATGACCCGTTCATTCCAGGTGATGGCCTGCCCTGCATCCTCGAGCAAACCAAGAAAATCACGGAGTGACGAGATCGAGCGTGCGCGATTGGGGAGATCGTTCATGGTTTCTGTTTCCCGTCCATCAGTGTCCGCCGACGCCATCGGTCGCGGATTGGATCGTCACCCACTTCCATTCGGTCATGATCTCGAGATCGGCTTCGGTCCCTTCGCGCCCGAATCCAGAGGCCTTGATCCCGCCGAATGGGACATGCGGTTCGTCATGCAGGGTCGGTGCGTTGATATGAACCATGCCCGCTTCCGCCCGCTGGGCGAAGGCCAACGCCTTGTCGATGTCTCGGGTAAAGATCGAGGCGCTCAGACCATATTCGGTATGGTTGGCAAGATCGAGTGCCTCCTCGAGCGTGTCGAAGGGATAAAGCGACGTAACCGGTCCGAAGGTCTCTTCTGCGAAGACGGTCATCTCGGGGGTGACGCCGCGCAAAACCGTGGCGGAGCACCAGTTCCCGTCCCATTCGCCACCGGCTAACACTTCGGCGCCCTTGGCTCGGGCGTCGGCAATGTGGCGGCGGACCCGGTCGCGCTGGCGCTCGGAAATGATTGGTCCGAGCATCGTGGCCGGTTCTCGCAGGTTTCCCCCCTTAGCCTTTGCGGCCGCGGCGGCAAAGGCTTCGGCAAACTTGTCGAAGATCGGTCGCTCGACATAAATGCGCGATGCACCCATGCAGACCTGTCCCTGATACATGAAGATGCTGAACAGTGCGGCGCCAACTACTTTTTCAAGATCGGCGTCGGCGCAAACCAAGAGTGGGCTTTTCCCGCCAAGTTCCAGGGTGTACTTCTTGAGGTTTCGCGCTGCGATCTCGGCAATGTGCTTGCCGACGCGTGAGGAACCAGTGAAAGTGATCGCCGAAACCTTGGGATGTCCGGTCAGAACATCCCCGATTTCGGCGCCATTGCCATAGACCACATTGAACAGGCCATCGGGGACACCTGCTTCCTTCCACAACTTGGCAAGGAGATCTGCAATCATCGGTGCGGCTTCGGAGGGCAGCAGAACGAATGCGTTGCCTGTCGCCAGGGCCATTGCCGATTGCTTGATGCCCTTGATCAGCGGCACGTTGAATGGGGTGATCCCGGCGATCACCCCGACCGGCTGGCGCAAGCTCATGCTGAACCGTCCAGGTGTGTCGGAAGGGATCGTTTCACCTCGAACCCGGCGAGGCACTCCGATCGCCGCGCGCAGGAAGCTGACGGCGAAGCGGGTCTCAAACCCGGCTTTGGCGATCGGAGACCCGATCTCATCCACCAGAACATCCGCAAATAAGGCGGCATCGCGTGTCATGATTTCAGCCGCTCTTGCGATCCACATTTCGCGCGTTGCGGCAGGCAGGTCGCGATGCTTCAGAAAGGCCTGATGTGCGGTTTCGACGGCGTGGTTCACGTCATCGGCTGTGCCAGCTGGCAACCGGGAATAGACTGAATCATCAACCGGGTTGAGGTCGTCCAGGTAGATCCCGTTCGACGCTGCGACGTTGGTGCCGCCAATCCAATGCTCAAGCTGGGTCATAATCTCTTTCAGTCCTCGATTTCATGCGTAGTCGGTCGCGCGGTCACGCCGGAGCGCGCATCGATCTCGGCCAGATTCCCTGTTTGCCCGGCGACAGGATGCCGTTCGGGTCCAGCACATCTTTCAGGCGATGGTGCAGCTCCCACAGCGCTCCGTCGTTGTGCTTATAGGTCCTGGCGATCTGGTCCATGAACGCGAGGTGCGTGCGATATTCGCCGAAGCCCGCTTCGGCCGCCTCGTCGACCAGTTTGGCGAACAAATCGTAGGCCCCTTTGCGCATGGCCTCATCGGCGCGATCGTACATGATCATCAGGATGTGATGCATGTCGCGCCACCCGACCAGGAATTCACCGATATAGTCGAACCCAAAGTCGTGGCAGCGCTGTTTGATCAGATTGTACTGGCTCAGCGCTTCGGCACCGTCGGGAGCCGAGATCGGCGAGAAATTTATGTGTCCGCCACCGCCGATCCAGTTCATGATACTGAATTCCGTCATGTTCGGTTCACCGCGCATGAGCTGCACGCGATAATCCCATGCCGGGTCGTTGTCGCGGCTGAGGTGAAGCTTTGCGCCCGGGATGCTCATCATGGCCTCCTCGACGAGCTTCCAGTTGTTTTCGATGATCGGGGGTGGTCCATACAGCGCGGCATAGAAATTCCACATGCCCAGATCATGATCCGATGCGATCTTGGCGCGGATCGACGGGGGAATCGGCCCCTTGCCGTCGAAATAATGGCGGCGCGTGGTTTTGGCCGACACTTCCCACAGGAGATCGACTGCCACTGCGGCATTGGGGATCACCTGGTTGATTTTCAGCGGCAGGACGGCGTCGAAGATGGCGGCGAGATCCTCCTCGCGCTGATAGGTGATCATGAACGGCTTGTAGCCGGGAGGTTCGGGCATTAGCCAAATGCCCATCTTGGTCACCACGCCGAAGTTTGATTGGGTGAACATCCCGTCGAAATGCGGACCAGCGGCATGTTTGGTGGATTGCCAGTGCTTTGAGCTTTCGATTGCACCCTGGCCTGTGCGGACGATCTCGCCGTCGGCAAGGACCACTTCCATGCCGCATTGCATGACGAAGTGATCGCCATAGGGTGTGTAACCCGCGCCGTGCTCAAGCGCGTTGCCCATGACGCCGCCCCAGCCTGGAGCTGCGGGATCGATCCACAGCTTGCTGCCGATCTGGCGAAGGTGGCGGTGGAGTTGAAAGTAGGAAACGCCCGGTTCGACGAGTGCGTAGCCGTATTTCTCGTTGACCTCCAAGATGCGGTTCAGTCGCTTGAGATCGAACATGACATAACCCGACTGGCGCGGGGCAGGGCCGCCATAGGCGAAATTGCGACCGTTGCCAAACGTCCAGATCGGCAGCTTGTAGGCATTGAAGACCTTCAGTGCCTGCTGGATCTGTTCGATGTTGGCAGGCGCGACGGCGGCTGAGGGCAGCAGGTCGCCATCGGCAAGCGGGGAATAGGCATCGCGATATGCGGAGAGCGGCAGATCGTCGACGAAGACCCATTCCTTGCCGACGATCGCGGCCAGTTCATCCAAAGCCTTGCGAAACGTTGCGGCGTCGACGCCTTGGGGCATGCGCGTGCTCACGACAATTTTTCTCCCACTTCGAAGGCCCACGAAACCAGCATCCCCGGGCTTTTGCCATCCAGCCGGCAACTTCCCGATTCGCACTGGAGCTTGGCGTCCTGCCGATTGCCGCCAAGCGCGTCTTGTATGTGATGGGCAAGGACCGTCGGCCAGCCAGTGCTGGCCCTTGAAAGCAGCGCAGATGTGCCCTCTGTCCGGTGTTCCCAACGCATTCTCCGGTATTGATGCGTCCATTGCAGCAACGGGCGGGCTCCGCTGCCCACCAGAATCTGTTCGGCGATCATTGCTGCCGGATCGGAGGTCAGCCCGAGTAGTATTCCGCCGATGGCTTCGAGTTCATGCAGGAGTCCGTTGAGAGAGCGGTCGATCCGGATGACTTGCGCGGCATATCCCGAGTTGATAAAGGTTTCGGTGAAGAGACGGCTTTCGGGAACCGCTGTTTCCTCAAGGACAATGATCTTGTGATTGGCCTGCGCGGTGGCACCGCGACCGATTCCCAGACCGGCAACCGCTGCTCCCAAGGCACCACCGCTCATGACGGCGCGACGGCTGACAACCCATGCCATTCCTATTCCCCTTCCATCTGCTGCGCTTCGGGAACGAGGTTCCCTGCCTCCCTGCTCAGGCCTCGCCAGCGTTTTTCCGATTTCGAATGAATCCCGAACTGATCCAGTACCCGCATGCAGCTATGGTCGATCACATCGGCGAGCGACGCGGGTCGCGAGTAGAACGCCGGCACGGGGGGAAAGACAATCGCGCCCATCTCGGTGCAAGCCGTCATATTGCGCAAGTGCGCCAGATTGAGCGGCGTTTCGCGGGTCATCATAACCAGCCGCCGCCGTTCTTTGAGCATGACATCGGCAGCCCGGGAGATCAGATTATCGGAAAGCCCATGGGCAACCGCTGCGAGCGTACGCATCGAACAAGGGGCGATGATCATGCCACTGCAGACGAACGAACCGCTGGCGATTGATGCTCCGACATTGCGGACATTATGGACGACATCGGCGAGCGCTTCGAGCCGACTTTTGCCTTCGAGCATTTCCTCGCGAATGTTTAGCACTGCCGCCTGAGACATAACGAGGTGTGTTTCCCAGCCACCCTCGTCTCGCAACAGCTCGAGCAACCGCAAGCCATAGACCGAACCGGTCGCGCCAGTCATTCCAACTACCAAGCGCTTCACCGCAGCGTTCCTTTCTGCGAGCCTTCAGCGATCATGGTCGCTAAAGTCCGGACTTTTTGTGGCATACTGAAAATTACTTTCCGAACATTAGGCACCAGCATACAATGCATTCCACTATAGGCAACGCCATGGTGAATTCCGTCGCAACCGCTATGTGCTGGTGCTTTAGACTCGGAATGGCTTCACTGTGTGTTCTGCGGCAACTTCGACGACTGGTCGTTTGGCCTGGAATTCGCTGCTGCTGGGCCGAGGGCGGCAGCGAACCGCCGCCCTCCAGGCCGTCTCAGTACTTGTAGGCTAGCTTAAGGAACCACTCGCGCGGACGCGAAAAGCTCGCTGTCGCAGCCCCGCCGATATCGAGATCGACATAGCCGCCCTGTAGATACCGCTTGTTAGTCAGGTTGGTGACGCCGCCAGTCAGGGTGAAGTGCTCGCTCTTGTCGGTGAACGATGCACTCGCGCCGAATACGCTATAGGACGGTTGGTACAGTTGCGGACTGTTCACGGCATCCTTGAAAGTGCCGCTCTGGTAGGACCAATCACCGCGCAGCGTCAGCTTGCCCATGTTTCCTTCATAAACATCGGCGTTAACCGCCGCCGACGCTGTCCATTCAGGAACGAAGGCGAATTTGGAGGCCTTCGTGACAGGGGCAGCCGAAAGGTCGATTTCGGTATAATAGGCATCGAGATAGCCGACACCGAAGGTCACGCGAACCGCGTCGATCGGCGCGGCCTCACCCTCGATTTCGAAACCCTTGATCCGGCCTGCACCCGCGTTGCGAACCTTGGGCGCGATCCCTTCGTTCACAACGATCTGCATGTCGCTATAGTCCGAGAGAAACGCCGCTAGATTGAGGCGCAGGCGCCGGTCAAAGAACTCATTCTTCAGGCCGATCTCATAGGATTCGACGAACTCGGGGGTGAATGAGGGGGTTGCGATTTCTGCGGGGAAGATGCGCTGGCTGAACCCGCCATTCTTGAAGCCCTTCGAATAGGAGACATAGATCAGCGTATCGTCGGTGATCTTGTAGTCCGCCGAGATCGCGGGTGTCCATTCCTTTGCCTTGGCCTGGACTTGAACCGCTGGCATCGTATGGTTACCGCCCGGGTTGGTTGCTGATGGCGCGCAACCGCCGGGAAGCGGGAATCCGGCAAAGGCTTCGAAGCCGGGCACACCAGGCGGGATCACGCCTGGTACTGCCTGGCCGACCAGGCACTGGCTGAACGCGATGAAGGCACCCTGCGGATAGAGCGTCGCCAACACTGGATCGAACCGAGACCTGTCATTGAAAATGACCTGCAACGACGGATCATATCGCTTGGTTTCGCTGGTATAGCGAATGCCCGGTGTAATCGAGAAGCGGTCGGTCACCTTGAAGGTCGCCTGGAGGTAGGAAGCGTAGCTATCGTTATCGATGGCGCCGCCCGAGAAGAATTGGGCGAAACCGAATTCCAGCGGTTCCTTATCGATGCCCTTCTCCTTGAGGTAATAACCGCCCAGCACAAATTTGAGGCGATCGTCCAGAAGGCTTCCGGTCAATTGCAATTCCTGTGACGCTTGCCATAAATCGATATTGTTGGTTAGCTGCAGGACATTGTGGGGCGTACCGTCAAAGTCGTACTCGAAATTGGACTTTTGATCGCGATAGGAACTGATCGATTTCAGGCTGATGTCACCGAAATCGTAATCGAGGGTCAGGTTGACGCCCCAAAGATCGAAGTCGGAACGGTTGTTGCCGCCGGCCCAAGTCGTGTCGGGGTCGCCTGTGATCCAGCGTGTGCTCGCGCAGGCCGTGTTGCCTGTCGGAGCGAGCGTCCCGGGAACCGGCCCGGTCGGTCCGAACCCGCCCCAAGGCGTTCCGCAACCTTGACCGGCCTGCGTGATCTTGTTCCAGAAATACATGGAACTCGGCGCGGCGATCAGGCGATTGGTTCCGCCCGGAGGGGCGCTGTTCGGGATTTCGACAAAGCGCAGTGGAACCGGCTGATCGCGCAGTTCGATCAGCGAAATCGCAGTCTGTTCCTCGCGGCGGATGTTGATGTCACCGCTCAGGTTGACGGTCAGCTTGTCGGTTGGTTCCCATTTGAAAGCCAGCCTGGCACCAAAGCTGTCCTTGTTGCCTTGCCGGCCCCCATCGAACAGCCGGCGTTGAAAACCGTCACGGGTTTCGTAGGAAGCAACAGCTCGCAAGGCGAGCGTGTCGCTCAGCGGAACATTGACCATGCCCTTGAAGTCGGCACGATTGAAACGGCCCGTGGTCGCTTCAAGCTTCATGTCGAATTCGTTTTGGGGCTGCACCGAATTGACGACGATGGCGCCGCCGATGGTGTTCTTGCCAAACAGCGTTCCTTGTGGTCCACGCAGAATCTGGACGTCGGCTATGTCAGACATGTCGAGCAAGGCACCCACCGAGCGAGCCATATAGACGCCGTCGACATAGACGCCAACGCCTGGATCGACAGTGATGTTGAAGTCGGTCTGACCAACGCCGCGAATGAAGGCGGTGAGCGAGGCGCTTGAACCCGAAATGTTGGCAACCGGCTGAATGTTCACATTCGGCGCGAACTTCGCCACCTGGGCGACGTTGTTGATCTGCCGGGATTCGAGCATTTCGGCGTTCATCGCCGTGATCGCGACTGGGGTTTCCTGAAGATTTTCGGCGCGCTTTCGCGCTGTCACGATGATCTCTCCAAGACCACCGGCATCCGCTTCCTCGGCTTGCGGTTCGCTCGAGACTGCGTCCTGCGCCTGCGCGGCAACCGGCGCGAGGCAGGCAAAGCCGATGATTGCCGAAGCCCCGGCACGCAACCTGGCATTGCGCATGCTAAATATTCCCTTGTTCATTGGCATTCTCCCTAGCTGCCGTGTATAATTCAGAATTTCGTTTCTACTGTCAGCCCGACTTTCCGTGGCTGCTCGTAGAATCCATCAGTGCCCAACGCACCGGGACGAACTGTTTGGAGGACCTTTTCATTCGTCAGATTGGTCACCCAGAGTCCGATCTTGAACGCTTCGTTTCCTGGCTGCCAATTGATCGAGGCGTTGCCCATGGCATAGGACGGTTGTGCGAAGTTATTCGCAAAGTCGTAATAGACCTTCGAACTCCACAGCAAGTTTCCGGCCAGGGTTAGGCGGCCATTGCCGATATCGTGGCCCCAGTCGAAGCCGACATTGCCCGACCATTCCGGCGCCCGGGTCATGACCTTGCCCGAGGCGTCGAAGGGGGCAACCGTGTTGCCGCCATCGACACGCGGAAAGAAACCTTGAGCAGCCGGGAAGTCCTTGTAGCGAGCATGGGCATAGGCAACGGCTGCGCGCAGCCTGAGATCGCTTACAGGACTGATGATGGTTTCAAGCTCACCGCCGTAAATTTCGGCGTTGGCGGCATTCTGCAGGATGTAGTTGCCGCTAAAGCTATCTCGCGATTGCAGCTGGAGATTTTTGTAGTCATAATAATAGACTGCAAGGTTGGTTCGTAGCCAGTCTAATGGATCGGATTTGATTCCGAATTCGGCGGCCTTGATGTTTTCCGGATTGACCGGGGTCGCGCTTACCGCCGCCATGTTGAACACCCCGCTCTTGAAGGCGGTACTGTATGTGGCGTAAACACTCGTTTTGTCGGTCACTTCATAGCGAATGCCGACCTTGTAGTTGAACTTATTGAATGTCCTTTCCGCGTCACCGACCCTCAGTATACCGTTTACCGTCTGACTGTAACTGCGCTTCTCGGTCGTGTAGCGACCTCCTAGTGTCATGAACAGGCCAGGCTGAAGCTCGTAGGTTCCCTCTGCAAAACTGGCAAAGGAGCGACCATCTAGCTGTGGGGTCAGAGTGGGGCCAGTTAGCGGCAACGTTGGATTGGCGGCAGTGAAGGGCTGTAAGACGGCACTGCCGCCAAACTGGTAGAAGTATCCGCCAACCAGCCATTGGAAGGGTCCGGGCGTCGCGGAACTCAGCTTGATTTCCTGGCTGCCTGATTCCGCATTGAAGATTGCGGGAAAGTTACCCAGCCTGAGATTTGATGCGTCTGAATCAGTTGTCTGGTTCCAGCGCAGGTTCAAAAATCCGCCGGTAGTCTCCAGCATGACGCTGCCCAGATCGAGCCGGGTGTGCAGCGCCGCGGTCCACCTCCGCAGATTGAGAAGAGGCACTTCGGTCAGGGATGCCTGCCAGGCATCGGTTGGCAGGATTACGCTAGGAAAGCGGCGGCCCGCCGTGTTGCCATCCAGCGGCTGCGGTGAGTTGGTGGTGCTTTCCTGATTGAAATACTCACCCGTCAGGACGACCTTGAAGTTGTCGGTTGGCTTGAAAAGGAGTTTGCTGCGCAGGTTGATGATGCGCTGGTCGCCCAGGGTCCCTCCTCGCACCAAATCGTCGATGTAACCGTCATTCTTGCGGAACAAGGCCGCGAAGTCGGCCGCAGCTTTCTCGCTGATGGGGCCGGTGAAATAGAGCCGTGCATCATAGTCGCCTGCCTCGCGGCGCATGCGGCCAAGCCTCAGCGAGGCCTTGCCCCGGAAGTCGAAGCTGGGATCGGGGGTGATGACGTTGATCAGGCCACCAGTGGCGTTGCGACCGAACGTCGTGCCCTGGGGCCCGCGCAGAACCTCGACCCGCTCGACCTCGACCAGGTCGATCCAGTTTGCCGCGGATTCCGGTTGATAGACGCCATCGACATAGGTTGCGATGTTGGGTTCGTCGCCGACCGAGATGCCGGTCGAACCGACGCCGCGTACAACTGGCTGGAAAACTCCCATGTTGCGGCTGCCGATGAAGCCGGGAACCACTTGGGTGAGCGAGCGCACGGTGGAAACGTCGGCTGAGCCCAACGAGTCCCCAGTGATCGCGGTGACCGCGACTGGCACATCCTGTAGTCTGGCCTCTCGCCGAGTGGCGGTGACGACGATATCGCCCAATCCGGTTTCGGCTTCTTGCTGCGCCTGCTGTTCGTTCGCGACGCTAGAGTCTTGAGAGAATGCAGGCTGCGATGTCAGTGCAGTTGTTGTAATAAATGCGACCGCGCAGAATCCGATCCTATTCATGGTTATCCTCCCTGGCTTTATAGATTTAAAAAGCTTAAATTATATTCAAGTAAGCACTAAGAAAATCCAAGCGATCGTTACCCCAGAATATCTCATCATCTATGAACATCATTGGCGCTCCGAACACGCCGCGCTGGATCGCTTTCGCACGAGACTTGCGATATTCGTTCTTCCCCACAGGTGAATCAACGAAGGCAAGCAGGGCGTTCGCATCGACACCTGCCGCCGTGGCACAGTCCGCAAGTTGGTTGCGATCGCGTGGGTCGATGCCCAGTCCCCAGATCCGGCGGTAAGCATCGGCCACGAATTGCTCCGCCTTGCCCTCGTTGCGGGCAAACAGGGCAGCGCAATTCCAATCTGCGCATTCAAAGCCTGCCGGAAAAGTGAGTGGTACGCCGTATCGTTTTGCCCAACGTTCGAGATCGGCCTTCATGACCTTGATCTTGGGCAGAACTTCGCGGTTCGACGGGCCATAATTCCCGGCGGCAATTTTGGCTTCCGGAATGTCGATTGGCCAGTATTCGATCTCGAAGCCCGCCGAACGGGCGATTTCAGGCAGTTTCAGCTGCGCGAGATAGCTGAACGGGCTGATGAAATCGAAATAGAAGTCGATCGTGCGGGTCATGCGGGTTCAAGGTCGAAACCGACCATCTCGCGGTAATTGTCCCAGAAGCCGATGATCGCACCCTCGGTGACGAGATGATCCGCATCCTCGGCACGGCCACCGCCCATCGCAATGTATGATTCGGCGCGATTTTCGCCGACGATTGCGTTCTGGACGATCTCCACCGCTTCGCCGTCTTCCATCGAGATAAGGCCGGCCGGCCCGATCAGGTTTGTCTGCTTGAGGCGGATGGCCTGCATCTCTGCATCGTCGTCGGCATAGCCGAAGTGGGTCCAGACCAGTTCGAATTCGTCCGGTCCGTAGGTCACCGTTTGCCGTACCGCGAGCGTGTTCTGGATCTGCTGCAGGACGAGGTTGGGGTACACCGCCAGGATCACCAGGGTGATGTTATCGGCGAATTCCTGCCGACCCTTCAGCAGCGACATGTCCTGAAGCTTGAACTCGGTGTCGAAAGTCCGCGAGTCGCCGTAGGCCTGCTTGTCGGCTGCTTCGTCGTTGCTGGCGGCGATCGAATAGAGAAGTGAGTGGCGCTTGTTTGCGTCCATCAAGGCCTTTCCGGTCTGGGTCGAGCGGTATAAGCCGAAGGTGTTGTGAAACAGGTGCAGCAGACTGGCGTGGTAAGGATCGCGCGTGTTTTCTGCGTAGAGCTTCCAGTTGCCGCGGATCCGCTGGCGCTGGTCACCCAGCACGTTGATCGGCTTGCACATGATCCGTTCGATTTGCTCGACAACGATCGGGCCAAGGAAATCGCGGCAGGGTTCGACAGTTTCGGAGAAGGAGGCGAACACCAGGCCGCCCACCGATTCAGCGCGCAGCTTACGCAGGTTGTGCTGGCTCATGTCGAAATCGCCCGGCATACCGCCTTGCCCCTTGAGGCCGCGCCGGAATGGGACGCCGATCAGGTTGCCCTTCAGATCGTAAGCCCACTGGTGGTAGACGCATTCCAGGTTCGGGCGGTTGCCGCGCATTTCCCGGCAGACGAGGGCGCCGCGATGGGCGCAGCGATTGACCACGACGTGAACCGAGCCATCGCCATCGCGCGTAAGAATTACCGGGGTTTCGCCGACAAAGGTCGACTTGAAATCGCCTGACTGCGGGATTTCCGCCTCAAGCCCGACGAAGGACCAGCACTCGCCCTTGAAGATGTTTTCCTGCTCGCGATCGTAGTACTGGCGCTCGGTGAACACGCGGTAGGGCACGCGGCAGCCGGACATTGACCGGGCTTGCTTCACTTTGCTTGTTTCGGATGCGCTGACCATTTGTGTAAACTTTCAAGAACGCAATCAGATCGGACGAACCATCATCGTGTCGATGAGATGGGTATCGAATATTGCCTTCTTCGATACGAAACGCGACCGTTCCCCTGCAAAACAGACTTCGTCGATATATTTGCCGGAATTGTAGATCGATGTCTTGCCGTCGTTGCGTGTCATGAGGACGACATAACTTGTCTGGGCCGTGACGCTCTTTTCAGTTGCCGATACTACCCTGGTCGGACCAAGAACATGCCGGTAGCTGTGCGCCGGAAAAATATTGGCGCGACGGAGCGAAACGATCCGATCGACCAACATGCCGCGGCTGTCGCAAAAGACTGCCGCGAGATTGAGCGAGCGGTTGTGATTTTCCGACGAGATCACGCTGTACTGGCATTTTTCCTCGAACAGGTCGGGCCATTCCTCCAGTCTGTCGTCGTCGATCAGTTCAGCGTGAAGTGCGTTGAGTTGCGCAGCCACGTGATGCAGCTGGATCTGTTCGAGGCTCGGTAGCACCATCAGGCCGCACCTTCGGGTTTGTCGATGCAGACCCAGCCACCATCGATTTCAACCGGATAGGTGGCGATGGCCACCTGGCAAGGGAACGCCTTGGCCGCGCCGGACTTGATATCGAACGAGCCGCCGTGAAAGGGACACTCGATAATGTCACCATCCTGGTAGCCGTCTGTCAGCATAGCATTGCCGTGGGTGCAGAGATTGTCGGTAACGAAAATCTCGCCATCGACATTATAGACGGCCAATGCGGGCATTCCTTCGAGGAAAATCCCGACCGGCTCGCCATCCTTCACACCGGCTGCTTCGCAAAGGCGCAACTTGTTTGACATTGGTTCTGTAAGGTCCTGTTCAATATCCACATCAAAACGTATCTCTCAGAGCAGAGGGATATCCATCCCGTAGCCTGCCGCTTCGTTTCCGTGCCCAAAGATGTCGCGTGTATAATATTCCTGCTGGCCGGTTGAGTGACGGGCGCCCCAGCCGAACTCCCACAGCCAACCCGAGGGATTGGCGCAGTAGAAGGTGAGGGCCTGATCGTTCGCGTGCTTGCCCAGCTGGAGTGCGACGTCGATTTTTCTGGTGCGCACGACGTCGTGAGCCATGCCCAGATCGTCGAGATCGGTATATTCGAACATCATGTGGTTGATGCGCTTTTCCATCGGGCCAAGCCCGAAAGCGATCGAGTGCTGACGATCATTGCAATGCATGAAGTAGGGTTTGGCAACCATCCCGTTGGGGAGTTCGAGGTGATACTCGACCGAGCCGCGCAGACCTAGCAGCTCGTAGAAGCGCGCCGCCGCCTCAACATCGTCCTGCCGCAGGATGCAATGGCCGATGCCTTGCGATCCGGTCAGGAATTTCCCAAACATTGGCCGACCGGGGTGGAACGGCTTGTGCGTATCGACCTGCGGTCCGTAAAAAATTTCGGTCGGATTGCCGCCTGGATCGACCAGCTTAAGCAGCCCGAGAACCCGCCGCTCCTTAGCCTCAGCTTCGTTGCCAACGGCAAAAGGAATGCCGGCTGCGCTCAGCTTGTCCTGCATTGCCGCGAATTCCAAGGGTCCGGCCACCCGCCAGCCCATATAGGCCAGATCGTCGTTGCCGTTGGTGTGCAGAACAATACGGTGATGCCAAAGATCCATCCGCAGATAGACCCGATCACCCTCGCCTTCATCGACGATTTCCATGCCAGCAACCTCGGCAGCATAAGAACGCCAGGCGGCAAGATCGGAAACAGAAAGGCCAAGATAGCCCAGCTCGGTCACAGCGGACATATTCATCGTTCTCCCAAAAATTGCCCGGAGCGGGCCGTCTATTGGCTCACCGCCCGAGCGCGCATCGATTCGAGGCCGCGATTTCGGTCAATTGCAGCTCTCCGATAGCAGGACGTTTTTCATTGTGCAATACATTGCACGAATGTCCGGAAGGAGATAGGGATTGAGCACAATCCGATTCGCGGACGCGCGCAAGCCCGACGCTCCGAACGGGAGAGCAAAGATGGAATTGTCTGAGAAAATTGGCGGCAGAATTGCTGACCTGCAGGGGCTGAAGGGGCGGATGCGCTCCTGGCTCAAGAAGGATCATGAACGCGGAATTTTTCAACTCGACCGAGCGGCATTCACCGAGTCCGCCCTCTTTGAGTTGGAGATGAAGTATATCTTTGAACGCAATTGGGTTTTTCTGGCGCATGAGAGCCAGGTTGCCAAGCCGAACGACTTCATCACGACCAAGATCGGGCGCGTCCCGATCCTGATAACGCGCGATCGATCTGGCGAAATCCGCGGTTTCGTTAATGCCTGTGCTCATCGCGGCGCTCGGGTCTGTCGCGAACGGGCGGGCAACAAGCGCAACCATATGTGTCCGTTCCATGGCTGGACTTTTTCATCTGGAGGCGAACTTCTCGATGTGACCGATGAAAGCATTGGCGGCTATTCGGAAGCGTTCAACCGCGCCGATTACGGCCTTACCCCGATCGCCAGGCTGGAGAACTACCGCGGCTTCCTGTTCGGCAGCCTCTCGGCAGATGTCGTTGAACTGGTCGATCACCTAGCCGGCGCGCGGGACTTCATCGATCTAATGGTCGATCAGGCGAAATCAGGAGAGATGGAGGTTCTGCCTGGAACCAATCGCTACCGCTATCATGGTAACTGGAAGATGCAGGTCGAAAACGGCCTCGATGGCTACCACGTGATGACCACGCATGCGAATTACTTCATGACGGTACAGCGCCGGGTTGAAGGGATTTCCAAGAACGATACCAAGGCCATTAATTTTGAGGGCTTCTCGGCGCGTGACGGGGGGTCCTTTTCCTTCCACAACGGGCATACGGTGTTGTGGGCGGACTATGCCAATTTCGCGGATCGGCCTAATTTCGAAATCCTCGACTGGCTGGAAGAAACCTACGGCGCCGAAAAGGCTAAGTGGATGAACAAGCGCATCCGCAACCTGCAACTGTTTCCCAACGTCTTTCTGATGGATCAGACGAGCACCCAGATCCGTATAATCCAGCCGATTTCGGTCGATGAGACGGAAATCTCCACCGTTTGCATCGCGCCAGTGGGCGAAAGTGATGCCGCTCGGTCTCTGCGGCTTCGCCAGTATGAGGATTTCTTCAATTCCAGCGGCATGGCGACACCCGACGACCTGACCGAATTCAACAACAGCCAGGTCGGATTTGCATCTGGTGAGGGGCGTTACAACGACATGTCGCGCGGCTCGACCCGGTGGGAGAAAGGCCCTGGCAAGTTCGGTGAACCGTTGAACGTGAACGTTGTTATGAGCAGTCCGGCGGTTGCCGACGAAGGGCTCTATGTTGCGATCCACGACGAGTGGGTTGCTCGCATGGAGCAAGCCATCGACAGCGAATGTGACGAACTTTCAGCGATGCTGGAGAATGCGAAATGAGCGCTTTTCATGCACGTTGGCTGGCCGTTTCAAGGTTCATCGGTCAGGAAGCGATCGCCCTTGATGACAAGGACTGGGATGCGTGGCTGGCGCTCTATCATGAGCAGGCTGTATATTGGGTTCCCGCCTGGGACGACCACGAGCGGCCGACTGCGGACCCGCAGCGCGAGGTCTCGCTGATCTATTATCCCAGTCGGGGCGGGCTGGAAGATCGGGTTTTCCGGATCAGAACGCGGCGTTCGGCAGCCAGCACGCCGGAGCCAAGAACGGCTCACATGTTCACACTGCTTTCGGTCGATGAAGGCGAGGGCCAGGTACATGCCCGGACTTCGTGGACCACAACTTCGGTGCTTGAGGGCAAGGTCGCTACTCTTGCAGGCTGGGCCTATTACGACCTTGAACCCAAGGACGACACATTCGTGATCCGTCGCAAAAAGACAATCATCGTCAACGACCTGTTTCACGAGATTGTTGATGTCTACAGCATCTGAGCGGATCCGTCCGGTTGTCGGCACGATGATCGGGGATCCCGCAGGGATCGGCCCCGAAGTTGCAGTGAAGGCGTTGGCGGGGGGAGAGGTTCACAATGAATCGATTCCCGTGCTGGTCGGATCTGCGGCGGCTGTCGAGCGCGCGCTGGATTTCACCGGAACGCGTGCCCGGCTGCGGGTGATGGGGAAGTTTGAAAAGCCTAGCGACGATCCCGCCATAATCGATATCATCGACACGGGCGCTCTGCCGGTCGGCGTCCTTCCCCTGGGCGAGGATACCGAGGCCGCGGGACACGCCACAGCCCAATGGCTCGACGAGCTCGATGCCTTGGCCCGGGACGGAACTTTCGTCGCAACCATCATGGGGCCGATCAGCACTGGGTCGCTCAAGCTGGCGGGAAAGCTCGACAAGGTCATCAGCCCGACCCCCGGGGAAAGCTATCTGGTGCTGCTCACAGGGCCGCTGCGGGTCGCGCACCTGACCGATCACATGCCCTTGCGCCAGGTGATCGACATCATTTCGGCCGATCTCGTCGCGACGGCCATCGGCCAGTTGCACGCGGCGATGCAATCCTGGGGCATCGCTCAGCCGCGGATCGCGGTGGCCGGCCTCAACCCGCACGCAGTGGGGGATGAAGATCGCCTTGCGATCGCACCGGGGGTCGAGGCCGCGCGTAGGCAGGGCATCGATGTCGAGGGGCCGATCGCCCCCGATTCGGTCTTTCGCCAGTGCATTGAGGGGCGTTACGACATTGTCCTCGCGATGTTCCACGATCAGGGCCACATCGCGGTCAAGACCTGGGGCTTCTCGGGCAACAGCGTGATCATCATGGGGCCGCCCTATCTGCACATGTCGGTCGCCCACGGCACAGCCTACGATATCGTCGGGACCGGTAAGGCCGATCCCGCGATGATGCTCAGCGCAATGCGCACATGCGGGCGGCTGGCCTCGGGTCGGGGCTTTGGGCAAGCATAAGGTGAATGACATGAACGCAGCAGCGAACCTCACCGAAGCCCGATTGCAGCCTACGGCGATCGACTACGCGGTCTATCACAGTCCGGCGACCTTCAACGCCGAGCAGGAGAACATCTTTCGCGGACCGACGTGGTGCTACCTCGGCTTGGAAGCAGAGCTTCCCGAGAGCGGCGATTTTCGCTCGACCCACGTGGGGAATACCCCGGTTGTAGTGGTGCAAGCGGCCGATGGAACCATTCACGCCTGGGTCAATCGCTGCGCCCACAAGGGCGCGATCGTTTGTCGCTCGCTGCGCGGCAATCAGGCCGACGGGGCATTCGTTTGCGTTTATCACCAGTGGGCCTACGACGCCACTGGAGCCCTCGTGGGGGTGCCGTTTCGGCGTGGCCTGAAGGGCGTGGGGGGCTACCCGGATGACTTTGACCCCGCCCAACATTCGCTGGAGCGGTTGCGGGTCGAGACCTTTAGCGGCATGGTGTTCGGCACGTTCAGTTCCACTGTCGCACCGCTCGAGGAGTTCCTCGGACCGGTGATGCGCAAGTACATTTCGCGCGTATTCCAGCGCCCAGTGAAGGTGCTTGGCTATGCCCGGCAGTTCATGGCCGGCAACTGGAAACTGTACTCGGAAAACAGCCGAGACAGCTACCACGGTGCCTTGTTGCATCTTTTCTACCCGACCTTCGGTATCTACCGGCAAAGCCAGGAAAGCGCGGGCGAACTCTCGGAAACAGGCTTCCACAACGTCTTCACCGTGTCGAAGCCCAGGGGGGATGTCGACTACGAATCGTTTGGCAACGAGGCCAACCGGGAAATGCAGGGCGCAGCCAAGCTCCAGGATGAGCGGCTGCTGCATTTCATGCCGGAAATTGACGATGATATAGGGCTGCACATCCAGTCGATTTTCCCATCGGTGGTCGTCCAGCAGATCCAGAACACCCTGGCGACCCGCCAGATCGTGCCCTACGGCACCGATAAGACCGAACTGATCTGGACCTATTTCGGCTATGCCGACGACGACGAGGAAACAACCCGTCACCGCCTGCGCAACCTCAATCTCGTGGGGCCGTCCGGCCTGATTTCGATGGAAGACGGCGAGGCGGTGGAACTGTGCCAGCAAGGCACGATCGGAGCCGAAGGCAAGCACAGCTTCGTCGAAATGGGTGGGGACGATGTGCGGCCGTATTACGCGCCGATGGGCATGGATGAAAACTCGGTGCGCGGTTTTTGGAAGGGCTATCTGGGCCTGATGGGCAGCGCTCTGGCCGAAATCACGGCGGAGGGGCGAGCGTGAGCGAGAGCATCCAGAATGCGCAGCGCGCGATCGACGATTTCAACGCTGCCTACGGCTTGTGCCTCGACGATGACCGACTCGAGCAATGGCCCGAACTGTTCGTTGAAAGTTGCTTGTATCAAATCATATCGCGCGAGAATGTCAGTAATGGTTTGCCAGCGGCGGTGATGTATTGCGACAGCCGGGCGATGCTGATCGATCGCGTCGTTGCGCTGCGCAAGGCGAACGTGTTCCCCGAACATTTCAACCGTCACCTGATCGGGCGCGCGGTGATCACCGGCTTCGAAGGCGACGAGGTTTCTGCGGAAGCCAGCTATGTCGTCTTCCAGACTCGTAACGATGGCGAAACGCGGATCTACAATGCTGGCAAATACGTCGACCGGTTCGATCTGGGTGGCGGAACGATCCGCCTGAATTGCCGGAGTTGCATCTACGACACGCTGCGGATCGCGACCCTGCTTGCGACCCCGATCTGACTAGTTCCCGAATTCCAGCCCCCCCAAAGGAGACTACCCATGAAGCTGTTCATTAGCCCTGGTGCCTGTTCGCTGGCCCCGCATATCGCGCTTCGCGAAACCGGCGCCGATTTCGATGCTGTTAAGGTTGATCTGGCGACCCGCAAGGTCGAAACGGGGGAAGATTTCCTGTCGGTCAATCCGTCGGGTAAAGTGCCGGCGTTAACTCTCGACAGCGGAGAAACGCTGACCGAGAATCCTGCGATCCTGCTATACATTGCGGATAAGAAGCCGGAAGCGGGCCTGGCGCCCCGCGAAGGTACGATGGACCGCTATCGCTTGTTGAGCCGGCTGAGTTTTCTTGGTTCGGAGTTTCACAAGGCCTTCGTGCCATTGTTCGCGCCTGGAGCCAGTGACGAGGCCAAGGCAGCGGCTGCAGCTGCAGTAAAGAATCACCTCGCCGGGCTCGACCAGGAACTTGCGGGCAAGGACCACTATGTCGGGAATGAATTCACTGTCGCGGACATCTACTTGTTCGTGATGCTCGGCTGGCCAGCGTATGTCGGCATCGAAATGGGCATCTATCCCGCGCTGGGCGCTTATTGCCGCCAGATTGCGCAGCGACCTGCGGTAGGTGCCGCCCTGAAGGCCGAAGGGCTCGCTTGAACTGAGGCGGCGAGGCGATGGCTGTTGTCTGCCACCGCTTCACCGGCGTTCTTCATTTGCAAATGCATTGCCAATTGTGCAATGAAGGGTTCCGCAAGAACGGGCGTTGATTCGACGTCCGTTGTCGGGTGGCGCCAAGATACGAAAACGGGAAGGAACGGTAGGGCATCATGGCTGAGGTGGCTTTGGAAACGTCGCGTCCGGAAATTGGCAAGTCGCTGGTCGTTGGCGGCAGCTTGACCAATTACCACGATGTCGGAGAAGGCGCCCCGGTCCTTCTAGTCCACGGATCGGGACCCGGCGTGACCGCATGGGCGAATTGGCGTCTGAACATTCCGGTCCTTGCCCAAGAGTTCAGGGTCATAGCGCCCGATATGTTCGGCTTCGGCTATTCTGACAGCAAAGGTCGTATCGAAGACAAGCAGGTTTGGGTCGATCAACTGGCGGCCTTTCTCGATGGGCTGGGCATCGACAAGGTTTCGATGGTTGGCAATTCATTCGGTGGCGGAATTACGCTGGCGTTCATGATCGCGCATCCCGACAGGGTCGAACGCGCTGTTCTGATGGGGCCGGCAGGGCTGAATTTTCCGATCACCCCGGCGCTTGATAAGGTCTGGGGGTACGAGCCATCACTCGAGGCGATGCGGGAGGCGCTCAAGTGTCTTGCATGGGATCATAGCCGCCTGACCGAAGACCTCATTCAGTCGCGCTATGAAGCAAGTGCTCGTCCTGGTGCTCAGGAGCCCTATCATGCCACCTTCGGTGGCGATGATCGCCAGCAAAACGTCGCAATGCTTGCCAGCCGTGAAGAAGATATTGGCGCAATCGAGCATGAGACGTTGATCCTTCACGGAATTGCCGACCAAGTCATTCCGCTGGATGCCTCCGTGCGTCTTGCCACCTTGATGAAGTGTGCGGATCTTCAGCTATTCGCAGAATGTGGTCATTGGGTGCAAATAGAACGAATAAATAGCTTTAATAGAATTGTTATGGAATTCTTTAAGAATGGCCTGAAGGCCTGATCGTAGAGGAGACGCATCATGGCTTTAACTGGTGTAATTCGTCCTGGATATGTACAACTCAGGGTTCTTGACCTGGATGAAGCCATTTGCCACTATCGGGATCGGATCGGCCTCAACTTAGTCAGTCGCGACGGCGACCGGGCATTCTTGCAGGCTTTCGACGAATTTGATCGGCACAGCATCATCCTGCGTGAGGCAGATCACGCCGGCATGGATGTGATGGGCTTCAAGGTCGTCAAGGATGCGGACCTTGATCACTTTGCGGAGCGCCTGCTTGACATTGGCGTGCATGTCGATGTGATCGCGCCCGGCGAAGATCCGGGAGTGGGGCGCAAGATCCGGTTCAAAACACCCACTCAGCATGTGTTTGAACTCTATGCCGAAATGGAACTTTCGGCGAATGGCCCGGCTACCAAGAACCCGGACATCTGGGTGGTCGAACCGCGCGGGATGCGCGCGACCCGGTTCGACCATTGCGCGCTGAACGGCGTCGATATATCCGCCTCAGCGAAGATATTTGTCGATGCGCTCGATTTTTCAGTCACCGAAGAACTGGTCGATGAGGCCAGCGGCACCCGCTTGGGCATCTTCCTGAGTTGCAGTAACAAGGCGCATGACGTCGCCTTCCTGGGCTATCCAGAGGACGGAAAGATCCACCACACGTCGTTCAATCTGGAGTCCTGGCACGACGTTGGACATGCCGCCGACATCATCAGTCGCTACGACATTTCGCTTGATATCGGCCCGACCCGTCACGGGATCACCCGCGGGCAGACGATCTACTTCTTCGATCCGTCGGGCAACCGCAACGAGACCTTCAGCGGCGGATACATTTATTACCCGGACAATCCGCAGCGGATGTGGCAGGCCGAGAACGCCGGCAAGGCGATCTTCTATTACGAGAAGGCGCTCAATGATCGCTTCATGACGGTGAACACCTGATCATGGACGGCGTGGTTTCGATACGAACCATCGGTCACGAACTGGCACTCAACGCAGCAGCTGCGGCTGTTGCCAAGGGTGCGGCCGCAGGTTGTCCGGTTGTTGCGGCAGTGGTCGGCGCCGGGGGCGATTTGGTCGCGTTTGTACGCGCCAGCGGCTCCCCTTCGCCTTCTGCGAAAATCGCGCAAGACAAGGCTTACAGCGCCGCCAGCTTCCGGGTCCCGACGCCAGACCTCTATGCGATGGTTTCGGGCAATCCGGCCTTGCGCGACGGGATCACCGGGCAGCCGAGGATCGCAATGTTCGGCGGCGGCCTGCCGATCGAGATCGCGGGCGAGTTTGTGGGTGCGATCGGCGTTTCGGGCGGAAGCGAAGCGATGGACGTCGAATACGCCAATGCTGGTCTGGCCGCGATCGGCGCGAAGCAATTCTGACCCACCATGGCCTCGGGCCAACTTAGGTAATTCTGCACCAATGACGTCACACGCCTCCCTCGCTGTCACCGACACCATCCTGAACTTCATCGACGGTACCTATCGCGAGGGGAGTGAGGGCAAGACCTTCGTCAACATCAATCCGGCTACCGGATCTCAGATCGGCCTGGTGCACGAGGCCAGCGAGGCCGATGTCGCGGACGCCGTTGCCGCGGCCAAGGCCGCGCTCAAGGGGCCTTGGGGCAGGATGACCACGGCCGAGCGGGTCAAGCTGATCGCCGCCGTGGCGACCGAGATCGAACGCCGCGCGGACGATTTCCTGGCCGCCGAGGTGGCCGACACCGGCAAGCCGCGCCACGTCGCCTCGCATATCGACATCCCGCGCGGCGCCGCCAATTTCCGCATGTTCGCCGATGTCGTTTCGACCATGCCGGGCGAAAGCTTCAACACTCCCACCCCCGATGGCGGGCAGGCGCTCAACTATACCGTGCGCAAGCCCAAGGGCGTGATCGCGGTGGTCTGCCCGTGGAACTTCCCGCTGCTGCTAATGACCTGGAAGGTTGGCCCGGCGCTGGCCTGCGGCAATACCGTGGTGGTCAAACCTTCGGAGGAAACCCCGCGCACCGCCGCCCTGCTGGGCGAGGTGATGAACGCGGTCGGCATGCCCAAGGGCGTCTACAACGTCGTCCACGGCTTCGGCCCCGGCTCTGCCGGTGAATACCTGACGTCCAATCCGGAAGTCGATGCGATCACCTTTACCGGCGAAACCGGCACGGGCCAGGCCATTATGCAGAAGGCCGCCGTTGGCGTTCGCGACATCTCGTTCGAACTCGGCGGCAAGAACCCGGCTATCGTCTTTGCCGATGCCGATCTCGACAAGGCCATCGAAGGGTTGTCGCGCTCAGTTTTCCTCAACACCGGGCAGGTCTGCCTCGGGACCGAACGCGTCTATGTCGAGCGGCCGCTGTTCGATACCTTCGTCGCCCGCATGGCCAAGGCTGCGCAGGACTTCAAGCCCGGCGCAACCGGCGATCCGGCCTATCTCGGCCCGCTGATCAGCGCCGAACACCGCGAGAAGGTTCTGGGCTATTACCGCCGCGCCGTGGCCGAAGGGGCAACCGTGGTGACCGGCGGCGGGGTCCCCAAAGTCAGCGGCGCTGAAGAAGGGGGCTTCTTCGTGGAGCCGACGCTGTGGACCGGCCTGGCCCATACCGACACGGTCATGCGCGAGGAGATTTTCGGGCCGTGCTGCGGCATCATTCCGTTTGACCGCGAAGACGAAGTGATCGCTCTGGCCAACGACAGCGCCTATGGGCTTTGCGCCACGGTCTGGACCGAGAATCTTTCGCGCGGGCACCGCGTCGCGGCGGCGATGGACGTCGGCGTGTGCTGGGTCAATTCCTGGTTCCTGCGCGATCTGCGCACGGCCTTCGGCGGTTCGGGGCATTCGGGAATTGGCCGCGAGGGCGGGGTGCATAGCCTTGAATTCTATACCGAAATCACTAACATCTGCGTAAAGATCTGACGCCATGACAAGCGAAACCACCCTTGATCCGCAAGTGATCGACCAGGCCGCCCGCGCCCTGCGGGAGGCCGCCGAGACCGGTAAGCCGACCGGCCCGGTGAGGGACCTCATCTCTGCTGGCGGGGTCGCGGCCGCCTATGCGGTGCAGGATACCAACACCCGGCACCATATCGCCAATGGCCGGCGCCTGGTGGGCCGCAAGATCGGCCTGACCTCGCTTGCGGTCCAGCGCCAGCTCGGGGTGGACCAGCCCGATTACGGTATGCTGTTCGCGGACATGGACGTGCCCGAAGGGATCCCCGTGTCGCTTGACCAGGTGATCCAGCCCAAGGTTGAAGCGGAGATCGCGATCGTTGTCGGCCGCGATCTTCCCTACCCCGACCTCACCACGGCAGAGATGATCCGGGCGGTCGAATATGTCGTGCCGGCGATCGAGATCGTCGACAGCCGGGTGGCCAATTGGGACATCAAGATCTGGGACACGATCGCCGACAACGCCTCGAGCGGCCTGTTCGTTCTGGGCGCGGTTCCGCGCAAGCTTGAAAACCTTGATCTGCGCAGCTGCGGCATGGTCATGGAAGTGAAGGGCGAGCCGATCTCGGTCGGCGCCGGAATTGCCTGCCTCGGCAGCCCGATCACGGCTTCGCTGTGGCTGGCGCGAGTCATGGCCAGGGCCGGCCGGCCCTTGCTGGAAGGCGACGTGATCCTTTCGGGCGCGCTCGGGCCGATGGCCGGGGTCTCGCGAGGGGATGTGGTCGAAGCGCGGATCAATGGAGTCGGGACTGTTCGGGCAGCGTTCGCTGCGGACGTCGGCTGAGCAAACGAAGTGGAGGCTGGTCAAGTGGCCAAGATGAAATGTGCGATTATCGGCTCCGGCAACATCGGGACCGACCTTATGATCAAGCTTCTCAAGGGCTCGGACAGCCTGGAATTGGCGGCTGTGGTTGGCATCGATCCTGCGTCGGAAGGGCTGGCCATGGCCCGTGAACGTGGCGTCGCCACGACGCATGAGGGCATCGAGGGCTTGCGCCTGATGCCCGAGTATGCCGACATCGGCATCGCCTTCGATGCGACTTCGGCCTATGCGCATAAGGCGCACGACGAAGTGCTGGCGCGCGATGGCAAGCTGATGGTAGATCTGACACCGGCGGCGATCGGTCCGGCTACCATTCCCCCGGTCAACCCGGCCATCGATCCGTCGGTGCGCAACATCAATATGGTGACCTGCGGCGGCCAGGCAACGATTCCGATCGTCGCGGCGGTGTCGCAGGTGGCCAAGGTGCATTATGCCGAAATCGTGGCTTCGGTCTCTTCGCGTTCAGCCGGTCCCGGCACCCGTGCCAATATCGACGAATTCACCCGCACCACCGCCAGGGCGATCGAAACCGTCGGCGGCGCGGCCAAGGGGCGGGCGGTGATCATCCTCAACCCCGCCGAACCGCCGATGATCATGCGCGACACGATCTTCACGCTGTCCGAAATGGTCGATGAAGCGAAGGTGCGTGATTCGGTTCTGGCGATGGTCGCCAAGGTGCAGTCCTATGTGCCGGGATACCGGCTCAAGCAGGAAGTGCAGTTCGAACGGTTCGGATCGAACCGCCCGCTCAAGATTCCGGGCTATGGTGAGTTTGAAGGTCTCAAGACCAGTGTGTTCCTCGAGGTCGAGGGCGCAGGTGACTATCTCCCCAACTATTCCGGCAATCTCGATATCATGACGGCAGCGGCCAAGGCCGCCGGCGAAAGCCTTGCCCGGACCCACATGGAAAAGATCGCAGCATGACCTTCACCCCTGAAACCGACCGGCTCTACATACAGGACGTCACACTGCGCGACGGGATGCACGCCATCCTGCACATGTATGGCACCGACAGCGTGCGCACCATTGCCAAGGCGCTGGACGAGGCCGGCGTCGATGCAATCGAAGTTTCGCATGGCGACGGCTTGAACGGCTCGACTTTCAACTATGGCTTCGGAGCGCATACCGACTGGGACTGGATCGAGGCCGCGGCCGACGTCATCAAGAACGCGGTCTTGACAACCTTGTTGGTGCCTGGGATCGGTACGGTTGACGAGCTCAAACGGGCCTACTCAATGGGCGTGCGCTCGGTTCGGGTCGCGACGCACTGCACCGAAGCCGACGTCGGCAAGCAGCACATCGGCATCGCGCGTGATCTGGGCATGGACGTATCTGGCTTCCTGATGATGAGCCACATGATCGAGCCTGAAGCGCTAGCTCAGCAGGCGCTGCTGATGGAAAGCTATGGCGCGCAGTGCGTTTACGTCACCGATAGTGGCGGTGCGCTCGACATGGATGGGGTCACGGCGCGGCTCCACGCCTATGACCGGGTATTAAAGCCCGAGACGCAGCGCGGCATTCACGCACACCACAATCTGTCGCTTGGCGTCGCAAATTCGATCGTGGCCGCGCAGGCGGGCGCGATGAGGATCGACGCAAGCCTGGCCGGTATGGGGGCTGGCGCGGGGAACGCTCCGCTCGAGGTGTTCATCGCGGCGGCAAACCGTAAGGGCTGGAAGCACGGCTGCGACGTGATGGCGTTGATGGACGCGGCTGACGACATCATCCGACCGCTTCAGGATCGGCCAGTGCGGGTGGATCGTGAGACTCTCAGCCTGGGCTACGCCGGGGTCTATTCGAGCTTCCTGCGGCACGCCGAGAAGGCTTCGGAACAGTACGGCATCGACACGCGCGAAATTCTGGTCGAACTCGGCAACCGCCGCATGGTCGGCGGCCAGGAGGACATGATCATCGACGTCGCGCTCGACCTCATCAAGGCCAAGGCGAACTGACATGGACAGGCTTTCGCGCTACTCTGAAATTCTCGATACCGCCGCCCGTGAAGCGAAAGCGACTCCGCAGATCACTCCCGTGGACGCCGCCTTTACGGTGGCCGAGGCCTATCAGGTTCAGAAGCTCTCCGTCGATCGGCGCCTGTCGCGCGGCGAACAGCGCATCGGGGTCAAGATGGGACTGACCAGCCGTGCCAAGATGCTGCAAGTCGGGGTCGAGGAAGTGGCCTGGGGACGACTGACTGACGCCATGCTAGTCGAGGAGGGCTCCGGCCTGTCGCGCGCACGTTATGTCCATCCCCGGGTCGAGCCGGAAATTGCCTTTCTGATGAAGGCGCCGCTGGCCGGCAAGGTGACGCCTGCCGCGGCACTGGCGGCGGTCGAAGCGATCGCTCCGGCCATGGAGATCATCGACAGCCGATACGAAAACTTCAAATTCGCCTTGGAAGACGTGATTGCCGACAATACCTCCTCGTCCGGCCTGGTGCTGGGTTCGTGGCACGATCCCCGGATTGATTTTTCGAACTTGGGCGTAATTCTCGAAATCGATGGTGATGTGGTTCAGGTGGGATCAACCGCCGCGATTCTCGGGCATCCCTTGCGTTCCCTCGTCGCTGCGGCAAGGTTGGTGGCAGAGGCTGGCGAGAGGATCAACGCCGGCGATATCGTCATGGCTGGAGGCATCACCGCCGCGCCCAACCTGGCGCCCGGCCAGACGGTGAGGACGACCATACAGGATCTCGGCGCCGTTATGTTCCAGGTTGAGGCCTGAAATGCCGATCATCGAGGTCAACCTCCTCGAAGGGCGGTCGCCGGAAGCCAAGGAACGGTTGATCTTGGCGCTCACCCAAGCAGCCATTGATGCGATCGGGGCGCCACGCGCATCTGTCCGTGTCATTCTAAGAGAAATGGAACCGGCTCATTTTGCCGTCGGTGGGGTGAGCATTGCAGCAAAGGCGGCAGAAGCCAGAGCAAAGATCGAAGAAGATTGGTCCGATGATAACTAAGCTGCATCAGATCAGGATCATCGGGGGCGGGCAGTTTTACTGCCGTGAGGATGAGCGTGTATTGATCGCGATGGAGCGTAATGGGGCTGACCACATTGGCGTTGGCTGTCGCGGCGGCGGTTGCGGGTATTGCCGGGTCCGGATCGCCGAGGGCGCATATCGCACAGGCAAGATGAGCATTTCCAAGGTTTCAGCAGCGGACCAGTCCGTTGGATATGCGCTTGCCTGCCGCCTATACCCATTGGAAGACCTGGTAATTGAAGTTGAAAACAGCTGAGAGGAGAACCGTCATGGCCACCCAATTGAAGAGCGTCGAAAATGAATATGGAGTCAAGTCGGAGTACGGCCATTACATCGGTGGTGAGTGGCTTGCCGGAGATAGTGGCAAAACCATCGACTTGCTTAATCCCTCGACAGGCAAGGTGCTGACCAAGATCCAGGCCGGCAACGCCAAGGACATCGAACGGGCGATTGCCGCCGCCAAGGCCGCTTTCCCCAAGTGGTCGCAGAGTCTGGCGGGCGAGCGTCAGGAAATCCTGATCGAGATCGCGCGGCGGCTGAAGGCGCGTCATTCGCACTACGCCACGCTGGAAACGCTCAACAACGGCAAGCCGATGCGCGAATCGATGTATTTCGACATGCCGCAGGCGATCGGTCAGTTCGAACTGTTCGCCGGGGCGGCCTATGGCCTGCACGGCCAGACGCTCGACTATCCCGATGCGATCGGGATTGTCCACCGCGAGCCGCTGGGCGTCTGTGCCCAGATCATCCCGTGGAACGTTCCGATGTTGATGATGGCGTGCAAGATTGCACCGGCGCTTGCCTCGGGGAACACCGTGGTCCTTAAACCGGCGGAAACCGTCTGCCTTTCGGTGATCGAATTCTTCATGGAAATGGCTGACCTGTTGCCGGCAGGCGTAATCAACGTCGTAACTGGCTATGGTGCGGACGTGGGCGAGGCGCTGGTTACCAGCCCGGATGTCGCCAAGGTCGCCTTCACCGGTTCGATCGCGACCGCGCGCCGGATCATCCAGTACGCTTCGGCCAACATCATTCCGCAGACGCTTGAGCTCGGCGGGAAGTCGGCGCACATCGTGTGCGGCGATGCCGATATCGACGCGGCGGTTGAAAGCGCCACAATGTCGACCGTGCTCAACAAGGGCGAAGTCTGCCTGGCCGGTTCGCGTCTGTTCCTGCACCAGTCGATCCAGGACGAATTCCTTGCCAAGTTCAAGATCGCGCTCGAAGGCATTCGCCAGGGCGATCCGCTTGACATGGCGACCCAGATCGGCGCCCAGGCATCGAAGATGCAGTTCGACAAGGTCGAAAGCTACCTGCGCCTTGCGACCGAGGAGGGGGCCGAGGTCCTCATCGGTGGCACCCGCTCGGATGCCGCCAATCTGGCGGATGGCAACTTCATCAAGCCGACGGTCTTCACCAATGTGAAGAACACCATGCGGATCGCTCAGGAAGAGATCTTCGGCCCGGTCACCAGCGTCATCACCTGGACCGACGAAGCGGACATGATGAAGCAGGCCAACAATACGACCTATGGCCTGGCCGGCGGCGTGTGGACCAAGGACATTGCGCGCGCGCACCGCATCGCTCGTCAGTTGGAAACCGGTACGGTCTGGATCAACCGCTACTACAACCTGAAGGCCAACATGCCGCTGGGTGGTTACAAGCAAAGCGGCTTCGGTCGTGAATTCAGCCATGAAGTGCTGAACCACTACACCCAGACCAAGTCCGTCGTGGTCAACCTTCAGGAAGGTAAGACTGGAATGTTTGACCAGTGATCGGCACCAGTGCTTTAAGGGAGAAACGATTTGACCGGTAGACTAGAAGGACAGGTGGCGCTGCTGACAGGCGGCGCCACCGGGATTGGTGCGGCGGTTGTAGCCCGTTACATCGAAGAGGGTGCAAAGGTCAGCGTGCTGGTCAGGAATGCCGAACAGACGGACATGGTCAAATCGCGGCACGGCGATAAGGTGGTAGTCGTTGCTGGCGATGTCAGGTCCTACTCCGACAACGAAAAGGCCGTCGCAGCCACGGTTAGCGCTTACGGCAAGCTCGATGTCTTTGTCGGCAATGTCGGCATCTGGGACTATATGACGCCGCTTGCCGACATGGAGCCGGAAAAACTGTCCGAAACACTGGATGAAATTTTCGGCGTCAATGTCAAAGGCTATTTCTTCGGTGCCCGGGCAGCGATCCCGGAGCTGAGAAAGACCAAGGGAAGCATCATCTTCACCGCATCGACCTCAAGCTTCTACACCGGCGGCGGTGGCACACCTTATGTCGCATCGAAGCACGCGGTCCTCGGTTTGATCCGCCAACTCGCCTGGGAGCTCACCCCAGATATCAGGGTCAACGGAGTTGCCCCGGGTGGCACCCGCACCCCGCTGGCCGGCACGCAGGCCGGCGGAACGGCTGATGTCCACATGGAGGACATGGAAGGCCTCGACGCTATGATCGCGGGGATGACACCGCTGGCCCGGATCGCCGAACCCGACGATCACTCCGGTCTCTATGCCTTGCTCGCCTCGCGTCAGGACTCGGCTTACATGACCGGAACCGTGCTTCTCAGCGACGGCGGGATCGGCATCGGGAAGCGCCCTGACAGCTAAAATTGCAACGAACCTCCCTCCACCCTTGGCGGGCGCTCGATTCGTCGGGCGCCCGTCCTTTTATGGGGTGGTGCTGCGATCGAGGAAACGGTCAGCCGCAATGGCCTTGCGGTCAAGACCCGCGTCAAGCAGCTTCGCTTCAGCGAGATCGATCATTGCCGGAGGACCGCATAGATAGGCTTCATGAGCGAGCAGGTCCACGACCAGTGCGATCTGCTCGGTAATCAGGCCGCGTGCTCCTGCCCAATCGCTGTTCGGATCTTCGTCGGACAAGGCGGGGACAAACGTGAAAGGTGCGTTCCAGCGTTCACGGAGCGCTTCAATATCGCCGATCGCATAGAGGTTTGACTTGCGGCGCGCACCGTAGAGCAGGTGCACCGGCCGGGTTCCGCCTGCCGCCAGCGCTTCCTGCAGGATCGACACGATCGGGGCGAGGCCGCTGCCGCCGGCGATGCACAGAACCGGCCCATTGCCGGGCTTGAGGCGGAACTGCCCATAGGGAGCGGCGACCGTCAATTTCACCCCGGTTCGGTCGGCTCCGAACAGCCAGTCGGTGAACGCGCCGCCCGGCACATGGCGGATATGGAAGTGCAGCCGCTCCACTGCGCCGTAAGTGGCCGCAAAGGCGAAGGAATAGCTCCGCGCACCGTCAATTCCCGGAGCAGTGAGATCGGCATATTGGCCGGGGGCGAAGCTCAGGGGCCTGTCGAGATCGATGGTCAAGCCGATAATATCGTCGCACAGACGCGGTGCGGCGACGATGGTTCCGGCATAGTTCTCAACCGCCAAACCCGACGCGAGCGGCGTATCAACGCGGATCACAAGATCCGAACGGGGAATGGCCTGGCAAGCCAGCCGGTAGCCGCCGCGCAGTTCCTCTCCTTTCAGGGCTAGGGCGGATGGGCTCAATTCACTGATCTTGCCGGACAGGAGCTTGAATTTGCAGGTACCGCATGAGCCGACCTTGCAATCGTGCGGCATGGCAAGGCTGGATCCCAGCATCGCTTCAAGCAGGGTCTTGCCCGCCGGAACGTCTAGCGGGGAGGCCAAGCCTTCTACGGTGACGGTGCTGGATTTGGATTTGCGCAAGAAGGAAAACATCGGCGGAACGGTCCAAAGTCAACGGCGGCACCAAAAACCGGATGCCACCTCAAAAAAATGTGATGGTTTTGCTGGCGCGATCAGGCGCCCGCCAACCAGCGCGGCCAGCCAGCCCGAGCGTTGGCCTGGTCTGCCAATGCCCGCTCGCCCGGGGTCGCAAATCGCTGGTCCCAATCCTTCAGACGGGGCTGGGCGATGTAGCGGAACCAGATTGGCGGGATGAGGCCGCAGGCAAAGCAAAGAAACAGCGAAGGCATCTGCGGGGCCTGCGGTTCGGGCTTGAGGGCATAGAACGGAATGTGCCCGTCGAGGTGGTGGTTGATGTGATTGGTGATTTCCGCACCGATCGGTCGCACGATCACACCCAAGTGGTTCCAGGCGTGATGGACATCGATCGGCGCGCCTTCGACTCGAATAAGGCCATAATGCTGAAAGTAATTAAAGCCCTCCACAAACATCTTTGCCATCACCATGGCGGCAAGGCCGGTCAACGCGGCGACTCCGCCCGCCGTCACACCGATATAGGCGATGATGCTGCCGGAAAGCAGGGGGAGCAACCATATAACGTTACGCCAGCCCAACTTGGCGTGGCCAAGCTTGCCCAGGATCTCAACAGTCTTCTCCCACGAGTCCTTGTAGGACCCCCATGTCGCCTGGAACACAAAGCTGTAAATGGTTTGGCCACGGCGCGGAGTGTCGCTGTCCTTGGCGGTGTCCAGATGAACGTGGTGGGTGACGATGTGGGCAATGTCGCGATTGGGATCCCCGTAGAACGCGCTCAGGCACTTGGCGATATAACGGGGGAACCAGTGGCGACGGTGCATCAACTCGTGCGCCACCGGTAGTGTCGGGACGGCCGACAACCAACCCAGGCTGAGCAAAGATCCCGCCAATTGCCAACCTGAAGCACCAGCACCGGCGATAGGGTTGATCCCGATAGCGACAGACCGGGCAAAGGCCCAGACGAGTAGGATCATACACGGGAGCTGCAGGTATATGGCAAGGTTGCCGAGCAGCGCTGTGCCTTGCGCGCGGACCTTGTGGTCGGGCGGTAGCACGATATCCAGTGCCATCAGAACCGGAAAGGTCGCCGCCCCCAACCAGACATACTCGCTGCCAAGCAGGAACCCGGTGGCGCCCACCAGGGTCATGCCCGGGATGAGGAAATAGCGCAGACCATCCATCGATATTCTCCCTAGTCTTTTTTAAACTGACGCCGCTTGTCCCTCAGCGTTGCAGCCACTGCAGTCGCTGCAACGCATCCTGCGCTCCGGATAGCGCTTGGGCTGTACGGAGCGCGGGGGAGACACGGTTAGATATAGATGTTCAAGTTCTTGCTTAGCATCACATTGTGCTTGAGAATCGCACGGCGCTTCACCAGCTGGAAACCGTTGCTGGTCTTGCGCCAGATGTCGATGCGGTTGCCGATCAGCGAATCCTCGTCGCGCTCGTTGCGGTTGCGATATGCATAAAAGTTCGAATAGACCCGGAATTCGTCCGCCTTTTCCGTAAGCTCCACCTCCACATTGGTGATGATGTGGGTGTATCGCGTGGCAGGGTCTTCCGACCAAGCCGTTCCCGTTTCCAGACGCGAAAGGCGCTTGAGGATTTCCGGTTTGCTGTCATTGTAGTAGGCCATCCGGGTCAGATCGGTGACCTGATCGGTCTTGTCGCGCCGATAGCGGGTTTCGATACCCGGCATATGATAGTGCAGATCCTCGGCCAGCATCTCGGTCCATGCCGCATAGTTCTCGTCATCGAGCATGCGGGCTTCGCGATAGAGCGTCTGGGTCAGCGCATGGGTCAACTCCAACGAAGCCGGTGCGGCCACGGCGGGGCGTTCGAGCGTTACGGTGTCAGTCATGGTCGTGGTCCCTCTCAGAGTGCGAACAGGCCGGGCAGGTCGCGCGTTTCGGCGACGCCGCCAAGCCGCGGTTCGGGCCGGGCTGGCATCTTGGCGAACTCGTCATAGCTCATCATGTCAAGCCAGCGCTGGTAGAAGCCGCGCTGGTTGGCATCGTTGTACTGCCCGCGATAGACAATGCCCGGCAGGGTATCGTGCTCCATCTCGCGCCCGATGCCGCAGCGATAATGCAGGCGTTCGTGCCGGGTAACGACGCCGCGGTTGACCGTGGTGCAGTTTTCCCAGTTTTCGCCATCGTCCATTTCAAACGTGCCGCCGGGGCCGAAAGTCTGCATGACGCCCTTGGTGACTTCTTCCTTGATGTCGTCGGGCATGTTCTTGTTGACGATCACCCAGGTCTTGAGCTCGAACTGCATCGGCCCCTTGGGCTGCCATTGGCGGAAGGTGGAGATGCCGGGCAGGAAGGACACGTTGGGGAAGATCGAGGCCGAGGCGACCGAGCCGAAGATCTTCGAGCGCATTTCGCCCAGGCGTTCGGCCATCTTCGGGCGTATCTTGTTGTAATAGTCCATGACCTTGGGGCGGCCCAGCAGAACAAGATCGCCCACGCCTTCGGTGCCGAATTCCCAGCCGTGCCCGTTCACGCTGGCGTGATAGGAATTCTGCATGTCGATCGGCGGGAAAGGCTGGCCGTTGTTCATCGACCGTGCCCCGGAATCATGCGTCCAGCCAGCGTGATAGGCATCGCCGATGAAGTTCTCGACGCCGAACTTCCAGTTGGCGCTGATCACCGATTTGATGCAGCCGCCGATGAATTCGGTGCCGCCTTCCTCGTTGTCGAGGATCATATCGAGATACCAACGGAAATCGCCAAGCCATGCTTCCAGGCTCGGCGCATCGCCGTTGAAGGTGGCGAAGACCAGGCCCTTGTAGCTGCCAACCTTGGCAACGTTCTTCAGGCCGTGGTTCTTGAAATCGATATCGCCAGCGTCATAGCAATATTCCTCGTGCATGCCCTTCAGGTCGCCGGCGGTGTCGAAGGCCCAGCCGTGATAGTTGCAGACGAAGCGGCGAGTGTTGCCGGCATCGGCAAAGCAGACCTTGTTGCCGCGGTGTGGGCAGGAATTGAGCATGACCCGGATCGAACCGTCGGCCTGGCGCGCGACGATCACCGCGTCTTCGCCCATGTGAGTTGTCAGGAAGTCCCCAGCGTTGGGGAGTTGGCTTTCATGAGCGACGAACAGCCAGGATCGCGCGAAGATACGGTAAAGCTCTTCCTCATAGATGTCGGCGTCGGAGAAGATACGCCGGTCGAGCCAGCCTTCCTTGAGGTCCATGTAGCGAGAAAAATCCGGTTCGCGGCCAATACGTTCAATTCGCATGATAGATCTCTCCAGTTAAGATATTCAGAAAAAGGCGTTGAGATTGCTGTCTGGCATAACCGAGTGGTCAAGCACGATGTCGCGCGAGGCGAGCAACCAGCAGCTACCCTCGCTACGCCACCGGTCGGTGCGCCCCGCAGTGAGCAGGCGAGTGGTGCCGTCAATCCGGTTGCGATGCATGACGAGGACCGAGTAGACGTGCACATCGTTTTCAGCCTGGCTCGCCAGAACCTCGACGTTTGAGACGGCGCGGCGGATGAAGTTGGGCGGATCTTCCGCCCAGACGAAGCCAGACTTCAACCGGTCCACGCGCAGCTTCAGCCGAGCAAGATTTTCATTGAAGATCACCCCCGGACCAACCGGCAACGGTGGCGAACGATCGGCACGGAAACGACGGCTCTTCAATTCCATGCGATAACTGACGTCGTCGCAGAGCATGGCTATCCAGCCTTCAAAATCTTCATCGTCAAGCAAGCGGGCCTCGCGGTGCAAGGCCTGGGTGACGGCGATGATTACTTCGACAGGCAGAGAGGCAACCGGCCGGTCAAGCATGTTCGGCCTCCTGTTCAGCGATCGAATTGATGTTGTAGGCTGGCACCTCGGCCCAGCTTGACGCCATCATGTGCTCTTGCCAGCGGCGGTAGAAATAGCGCTGGTTGTGCTCACTCACCAGGCCAGCGGCAATATCGCCGGGGAAGCCCTCGCGGCTTCCAGACCGGCCCAAGGCCATGTTGGTGTAGACATCCATCTGCGCCGTCCGCCAACCGCGCGATTGCTCGGTGCAAGCGGCCAGATTGTCACCATCATCGTTGTCGAATAGTCCGGCCAGGCCGAAAGTCAGGCACTGATTTTCGAGGATCTGTGCTTTCACCGCCTCGGGCATGTCATTTTCGGCCATGGCCCAGGTCCACTGTTCGATCTGCCCCGGACCCTTTGGGTGATAGACCCGTAACCAGTTGAGACCGGGAAGCAGCTGCAGGTTGGGGAAAATGGTTATGTTGACCTGCGAGCCCCAGACCTGCTTGCCGCGCACTTCGCCCAGTCGATCGATCACCGTCTGGCGGTTGGCCTCGAGGTACTCAAGGACAGGCTTGGGATCGGGGTAGAATGCGTAACCGGAAACACCGTCGAGTGCGCTCAGGACCATGTGGCCGTTCATGCCGGCAACAGAAAGACCGCCATCGAGATCCACGCCGGAATTGCCGACGCTCAACCCGGTGAGATCCATCGACTGCACCGCTGACATTGCGCCAGCATGGGCCCATCCTAGGTGATAGCCATCTCCGCAGACGTTTTCGACCGGCAGCTTCCAATTGGTGCCTAGAACCATCTTCTGAGTCTCACCAAGAAGCGCCGACCCGCCGGGCATGGCATCCAGCCAGACATCGAGAAAGAACTTCGCATCCCCCAGATAGTCATCAAGGCTGGGCGAAGCGGCATCCCAGCAGCCAAAGACGAGACCCTTGTATTCGGCCACCTTGGTCACCGGGACCAGCCCGAACTTACTGCGGTCAAGCTCGCCAAAATAGGCTTCGTTCTCCAATGGCACCCCGGCCAGGGCACCATCGGGAGCAAACGACCAGCCGTGATAGTTACAGGTGAACGCGCGGGCATTGCCCCGATCGGCCCGGCAGACACGGTTGCCACGGTGGGTGCAACTGTTGAGGAAAGCCTTGATTGTCCCGTCCTTCTGACGGATCACGATAACGTCGTCTTCGCCCATGAAGGTTCGGAAATAGTCGCCCGGCTTGGGAATCTGGCTGGTATGGACAAGGAATAGCCAGCAGCGCCCGAAAATTCGCTCAAGCTCCTGGCGGTAGATATCCTCGTTCGCGTAGATCGACCGAGATTGGCGACCGATCCTGGAATCCACCAGATCGGCAAAATTCGTGCTCATTCGATCCTCTCTCCAATTCGCTGTGAAATGCGTTGCCCATTTTTCGGGATACAGGGTAGAAAGCATGGATCGTGCCAGTTCTTATTTTAGGAGATTTTCCGGCTCTCCGTGAAAGAACGTCGGAGCTGGGTGTCGATCGTTTTACGGTTTGGTAAAAAATGAGAGCGGTGAACTGGCCCAAAAGTTACGAATCTGGTAAGCGGTGCTGATGAAAAGTCTGCCCGACTATGGTGACCTTGCCAGCAAGCTCCAGTTTTCGCCGGAAATGGGACGGATCTGGCGCGATGGCGAACGCTGTGTCCTGCTCAGCAATTCGGCACTGGCCAGCTGGCGCGGTCGGTTGGTTGCGGAACTGGGGCAGGAGGCGGCTAGCAAGTTCTTTTGGGAAATTGGCTTTGCCGAAGGTGCGCGCTGTGCGATCGGGGCCAAGAATTTGCGACCTGATCGCGATTTTTTCGATGCCTTTGCGGTCGGGCCGCAAGCGCATGCCTTGACCGGATTTGGTTGGACGAAGATCGAATCACTAGAGAGCGACCCTGCGCTGGGGTATTTCGAGGGCCGCTTTTTGGTCCACGATTCGATCGAGGCAGCGATCCATTTGGCAGCAGAAGGGCGCAGCACCGATCCAGTTTGTTGGCTGCAGACTGGGTTTGCCAGCGGTTTCGCAACGACGTTTGCGGGGCAGCCGATCATCATGCGTGAGCTCGAATGTACCGGGCGGGGCGATGCGGCCTGCTTGCTCCACGCCAAACCGCAATCGGAATGGCATCACCTGGACGAACTGGAAAGGGCTGCGGTGCCTTTGGTCCTGTCCGGAGGAGGCAACTGCGCCGGTGAAGCCGTGATCGGAGTGTCAGCCGGTTTCCTTGCGGTCAAGGCCATGATCGAGCGCACGGCGGCAAGCGATGCCACGCTGCTGTTCATGGGCGAGACCGGGGTCGGCAAGGAAGTGCTCGCCAAACTCGCCCATCGCCTGAGTAGTCGCAGGGCAAGACCGTTTGTCGCGCTCAATTGCGCGGCGATACCCGAGGGGTTGATCGAATCGGAACTGTTCGGCGTGGCCAAGGGTGCTTTCACCGGCGCGGTTTCGGCCCGCCCCGGCCGATTTGAGTTGGCTCACGGGGGAACCCTCTTCCTTGACGAGATCGCAACGCTTTCGCCTCTGGCGCAGACAAAGATCCTGCGCGCCATCCAGGAGGGGGAATTCGAGCGAGTCGGCGACGTTCAGACGACGAAGGTTGATGTCAGGCTGATCGCGGCCTCCAATGTCGAACTGAACGAGGCAGTTCGGGCGGGGGCGTTCCGCGCCGACCTGTTCTATCGGATCTCGACCTTGCCCGTTCGGGTGCCTCCGCTGCGCCAGCGCCGCGAAGACATCCCTGTGCTGCTCGAACACTTCCGGCTGAGTTACGCGCAGCGCCATGGGCGCGAGGTTTCAGGGTTTACCACGCGCGCCATCAACGCCCTGCTGGTTTACGATTTCCCCGGCAACGTGCGCGAACTTGAGCGCATGGTGGAACGGGCGGTGCTGCTCGTCGATGAAGAGCGAGCCATCGACGTCCGCCACCTGTTTCTGGATACGGACAACCTGCAATTGAAGCCGGCGATGGGCGTGGCCAGCGATGGCAAGATCATTGCTGTGGACAATGTCAAAGACCGTGATGGTCTGGTGCGCCAGGTCCTTGACCTGATTGTCGAGGGTGGCGGAAGCTTCTCGGAAGTAGAGGGACTTGTCATCCGCGAGGCACTTGCCTCTGCGGGCGGCAACGTTGCTCGAGCAGCGCGCAATCTCGGGCTGTCACGCCGTCAGCTGGCTTTGCGTCTCGAAAAGATGCAGCCGCGCCGGCGCTCATAGCTCGTGCGAACCTTTCGCAACGCATTGCACATTATGCAAAATTGAGTTACCCCAGTGCAGTGGCCGCCGGTCCTACTGGAAGGCCTTATGAATTGGGAGCATCGCATGAATTCGGTAGCTGTGGTTGGGGCAAATCTCGCGGGCGGCCGCGCGGTTGAAGCTTTGCGGCAGGCAGGCTTCGATGGCCGGATTACGTTAATTGGCGAAGAGCCTTGGCGTCCATACGAACGTCCGCCCCTGTCGAAGGAGGTGCTGTGGGATCCGGCCAACGTGCCGGACAATTTCTTCCTTCACGATGAGGCCTGGTACGTGGACAACAGGATCGACATGCGGCTTGGTGCGCGCGCCGAAGCGCTCGATCTGGGCGGAAGCGGGGTCCGCCTGACGGGCGGCGAACTGATCCAGGCCGATCGCATACTGCTTGCGACGGGTGGGTCCGCCCGCAAGCTTAACATGGAAGGCGCCGATGCCGCCAATGTCCATTACCTGCGCACGCGGGACGATGCCACGCGGATGGCGGTAGACCTGAAGGACGGCGCGCGTATCGTAATCATCGGCATGGGGGTAATCGGGGCAGAAGTGGCGGCCAGTGCAGTCAAGCTCGGTTGCCGGGTAACCGCGATCGAACCCCTGGCGGCGCCGATGATCCGGGCGCTCGGCCCGCAGTTCGGGCAATGGTTGGGCAAGGAACACCGCGGGCGCGGAGTTGATACTCGCTTCGGGCGGGGCGTGAATGGCATGAAGATGCGCAATGGCCGGGTAACTCAGGTCGAGCTTGATGACGGGGCGCTGGTCGATTGCGATGCCGTCGTGGTGGGGGTCGGAATCGTGCCGGAAATCAGCCTGGCCCGCGACGCGGGGATCGTGACGAACAACGGCATCCTTGTCGATCGCCGGTGCCGCACCAGCAATCCCGCAGTCTTTGCGGCCGGCGACGTTGCCGAACAGGAAAGCTTCTTCGGCGGCCACATTCGCCAGGAAACTTACCAGAACGCCGCCGAACAGGCGCAGGCTGCGGCTTTGGCCATGCTGGGCCATGACGTCGACTATTGCCGCCCGGTCTGGTACTGGAGCGACCAGTTCGACCTCAATATTCAGTTCTGCGGCCATATCCCAATGCAGGCTGACGTGGTGCTGCGCGGGGACGTGGAAAGCAACGCCTTTGCCGCGTTTTTCAGCTGTGGCGAGACGATCGAAGGGGTGCTCACGGTCAACCGCACACCGGACATGGGCATCGGCAAGCGACTGGTCGAGCGCCGAGCCAAGGCGCAGGCCGCGCAACTGGCCGACGCCAACGTGCCGCTGCGCGACATCCTCAAGCAGGCTTCCTAAAGCGATTTCGAGCTCTATGGACTCATCTGGCGGATCGGAAATCGCAATAAAACACATCCAGAGTGCCTATCTTGATGCAATCAGGACAGGCACTCCAGAAGCTCGGCGCGGCGGCCGGTTTCAACCGATGCCGCCGCCAGCGACAAACAGCGTCTGACCGGTGACATAGGAAGCCTCGTCCGCCGCGAGAAAGCAGATCGCGGCGGCCAGTTCATCCGGTTCGCCAAAGCGGCCGAGGGGCGTGTCGCGCAGGGTCTGCTCGACCACTTCGCCAAAGCCCATGCGGTCCGCTTCCGTTGGCGGCGCGGTGTTCCGCGGGGTGACACGGGTTACATTGACGCCCCCGGGGGCAACGCAATTGATTCGTACACCGCAGTCCCCCAGTTCCAGCGACAGTGCCGCCGTCAGCGCGGCAATGCCGCCCTTTGCTGCCGCGTAGGGCACCCGGTTGACGCCGCGCGTTGCAACCGACCCGATGTTGACGATGGCGCCGCGGCCCGCCGCGCGCATATAGGGTAGCAGGGCATGGCAGCACCACAGGGTCGGCCAAAGTGAGCGGTTGATCTCCGCGACGATTTCGTCGGGAGTATATTCCCAATAGGGTTTGGCCCAGATCGTGCCGCCGACATTGTGGACCGCGACATCGATCCGGCCAAAATCCTTGTGCACCGAGCCATACAGCGCAATGGCACCGGCCTGGTGTTCAAGGTCGTGGATGGCGGGGTGTGCATCGATCGATCCGGCCCTCAGCCGTTCCACCGCGTCGCGTGTCGCCTGTTCGGCCCGGTCGGCAACCACGACCGTGGCACCTTCGCGCCCCAGGCGCTCCGCAGTGGCGAAGCCGATACCCTGCGCCGCGCCGGTTACCACCGCGATCTTGTCTGCAAACCGACCGGTTGCGTTCGACATTCCCACCTCTCCTTGCCGTCACCCTGTCGAGGCGAATTGACCCCGCTCCTGCAAATGTCACGGTCATAAATCCGCTTTCCACCCTTGCCAAGCCCATGGGCAATGCATTACACAATGAACAACAACTAAAAGATCTTTGGGAGTCGGTTAGTGGCAAGAGAGCTGTTGAAACCTGCAGATGTGAAGGGCGCCTGGGCAATCGTCCCGACTCCGGCCAAAGAAGGAGCTTCGGATTGGCGCTCAACTGACACCGTTGATGTCGAAGAATCAGCCCGGATGGTCAACGGCCTGATCGAGGCGGGGGTTGACGGCATCCTGAGCATGGGGACCCTGGGCGAGGCGTCAACCATGACGTTCGATGAAAAGCTCGTCTTCATGAAGACCATCGTCGATTCCGCTGCGGGTCGGGTTCCGGTGTTTGTCGGCACGACCTGCATCAACACGCGCGATACCATCGCCCTGACGCGCCAGGCGGTCGATATCGGTGCTACCGGCACGATGCTCGGTATCCCGATGTGGTGTGCGCCCAGCCTTGATGTGGCGGTCCAGTTCTACCGCGATGTTGCCGAGGCAGTGCCCGATATCAACATCGCGATCTATGCCAACCCGGAAGCATTCAAGTTCGATTTCCCGCGCACCTTCTGGGCGCAGGTCGCCGAGCTTCCCCAGGTCGTCACCGCCAAGTACATCGGGGTCAGCACCTTGCTGCCCGATCTTGCCGCGATCAAGGGCCGGATCAAGCTGCTGCCGATCGATTTCGATTATTATGGCGCGTCCCGGATGGACGATTCAATCGATGCCTTCTGGACCAGCGGCGCGGTCTGCCATCCGCTGGTCAGCACGACCTTGCGCGACGTGGTCGCCCAGGCCCGTGCCAGCGGAGACTGGAGCAAAGCCAAGGCGTTCATGGGGCGGCTGGCGCCGACCGCGGCGACGCTGTTCCCCAACGGCAGCTTCAAGGAATTCTCGACCTACAACATCCCGCTGGAAAAGGCGCGGATGACGGCGGGGGGGTGGATGAACGCCGGTCCGTGCCGGCCGCCCTACCACCTTTGCCCCGAGCCCTACCTTGAAGGCGCACGCAATTCCGGCCGGATGTGGGCCGAGCTCGGCAAGGCGCTCGAGGCGGAACGCTGAAATGATCTGATTTACCGAAATCGAACCGTGGGAAAACGAGGATGGCTGAAGCGACACTGACCTGGCCGAAGAACTACAACGAGGTTCCCAAGGCGGCCTTTACCCGCGCGGATCTCTACGCCGATGAGATCAAGCGGATCTTTCACGGTGCGGAATGGCATCCGATCGCCCACGAAAGCGAATTGCCCAATCCGGGTGATTTCAAGACCATGCGGCTGGCCGGCATCCCGCTCTTGATCTCGCGCGACGAGGCTGGCGTGGTGCGGGTGTTCTACAACGCCTGCTCGCACCGCAGCAACCAGCTCGAAACCGCGGTCATGGGCAACAAGACCGAGTTTGAGTGCCCCTATCACCGCTGGCTGTTCAACGCCAAAGGCGACCTTGTCGGCTGCCCCAACCAGCGTGAATTCCTGCCCGGTTTCGACAAGGCCGACTATCCCCTAGGGCAGCCACGGTTCGAATTGTTCTTTGGCCTGATCTTCGTGACCTTTTCCAGCGAGACTGAGCCGCTCGAGACTTTCCTGGGAGAGGCTGGCGAAACACTGCGCGAACTGATGGCCGGCGACGGGCGCCTGAAGCTTCTGGGCTATCAGAAGGTCCGCTATGACAGCAACTGGAAGGGCTACAACGACAACGACGGTTATCATGCTCCCTTGTTGCACGCTGCATTCAAGATGCTGAACTGGCAAGGCGGGAAAGGGCGGCAATACACCTGCACCAGGCGCGGGCACGTGTGCTTCGAATCTGCGCTCTCGGTGGCGAGCGGCCCCAGCGTTCTCAAGGACAAGGATCTGATTGCGTTCAAGGGGCAGGATCCCTCGGTCGGATCGCGCATCGTCCAACTGTTCCCCACTTTCGTCTCGACCAAGCACCTTGACGTCATCAACCTGCGCTTCGCGACCCCGATCGACGCGGAAACAACCGAGGTTCATTACGCCTATTTCGCGCATCAGGACGATGACGACGAAATGCTGCGCCACCGTTTGCGGCAAAGCTCGAACCTACTGGGCCCGTGCGGATTGATCAGCATGGAAGACGCCTCGATCTTCCACAGGATCCATATCGGCAGCCACACCCCGGGGAATGCGATTTTCCAGAAGGGCGTACGTGATCCATCCAAGCTGGAATCTGAGTTTCTGCAGAACGATGAAAGTGGCAACCTGCCGCGCTGGGAATATTATCGTTCAGTGATGGGTTTCGAAAGGGCAGAGGCATGACGCTCTCCGCAGTGGAATTGGAAGCAACGCTGGACCGTTTACTGTTGGCCGATGCCAATGCGCTCGACAGCAAGGACATGCAGGGTTGGCTCGCGAATTATGCCGAGGAAGACCAAGCATCCTATTACTGTCGTGCTGCGGAGAATACCGAGAACAACCTAAAGCTCGGATTCATGTTCGACGATTGCCGAGAACGGCTCGAAGATCGCGTCACCTATGTGAACGAAATCTGGGTCGGCACCTTTCAGGATTACCGCACCCGCCATTTCGTACAGCGCATCGGCCATCGTCAGGTCGACAAAAATACGGCGGAGGTCGTTTCGAACTTTTCAGTCTTCATGACACCGCAAGATACCGGCGTTACGCAAGTTCTTGCTGCGGGCCAGTATCTCGATACCGTGCGGTTATCGGACAACGGCAGCGCCAAGCTACTGTCCCGCCGTGCTGAGCTGGATACCTCGGTTCTCCCCCGGTATCTCGTCTATCCAATTTGAGGTTTTCCTTGATTATTGGCGCATCCTTTTGGCGACAAAACCCCATGGGTTAAGAAAACATGATCGTTGCGCGCACACCCATCGGGTAGGCGCAGTATCTTTCGACGCGCACAGAAGCAACCTGGCACTCTACAAGATACGCTCGCCAATGTGCGGCTAGTCTGATTCAGTCGGGCATGTGGGGCGGATCGGATGTGACGTGGTGTGGTGGAAGACCACCGCACCAGCGTAGCTGTGCAACGATGTGGTCGTTGTAGGTCCACGTCAGATGCTTTGGGCGGGATTGTTCGGGGAGCTGGATCATTTGCAGCTTCTGTCGGCGCATAGCGATCCGCTGGAGGAGATGGGCCGGATCATCAATTTCGAGGCATTTCGTCCGACGCCGGTCGCCGCTCTTCCCTAGGGAGATGGAACGAAGGGCGACCGTCCGTCTTATAGGCAGGTTGCTCAGCACCCTCCCGGAAAAGCGTCAGAACCTTCAAGCGGCGGGTCCCCAGCGGAACGGCGTGGCATCGCGGCACTTGCGATGCAAGATCACGGCAAGCATCCGGGCAACGGCGATCTTGGCCTTCTTGAGGCTGCTGCGATGGACGATGCGCACGCCCCATGCCTTGATCGATGTCCATTGGCTCGGCCGCATCATCACAACATGGGCAGCGCTGAACAGCGCCGATCTCGCGAACGGATCGCCCGACCGGCTGTTGCGCCCGCACTTGCCCACTCTCCGTACTGGAACTGCCAGGGTGTGAGGCCGAAATGAGCGCCGACGTCGCTGGATCGTCAGAAGCGCGCGGGATCGTCGACGGGTGTCTTGAGGGCCAAAGCGGTGACCGGACCGTCGCCGGGGATAGTCATGAAAGGCCGGCAGAGTTCGTCGCCCGCTGTCACACGCAGCAGTTCGCTATGCACGTTGGATAGTTGGACCATCATGGCGGCTCGTTTTTTGAGCAGCGTATCCATGCATAGCTGGCCTCACCTCAGGATTTGTTCGCCAGACAACGCTGGGTCGAACAGAATGAGTAGATATGCGCAAGCAGCACCTCGTTGATTTCAATTGCCGAGTTTCGGAGGTGAACGGCAGTGCGGAAGATAGAGTGCGTTCCATTATGCAATAGTGGCGAAAAGCTTGATGAGGTCGAATGCTCGGCATTGCTGATTTTCGGAGGTGCCATCTGTGAACCGGCACTGCCGATTGGTGTAGATGGCATAAGCAAAGGCAAGCCGGGCCTCTCCCTTATTCAACCTAACTTGGCAGGCCTGGCGCAACTGGCGCTAATCCAGCCGGTCGCATGTGAACAATGTTCGCTCGATGCGACCAAATTCGCGCGACACCAGATTGAACTTGTTCAGCCTACATCAGGTGGTTCCCCAGACCAGATCCTTCTAATCAGCCCGGGCTGCAACGACCTCATACCGGCTAGCGCGACCGCAACACGGCACTTCTCGTTGACACCGAAATGTCGGTTTGCTTGATTGGCTATGCGCAGTCCCATCGGATCAGCACGCCCCCTTGGCGGATGAAATGTGATGATGACCAAGATTCGATTGTCAGTATTAGTCGCGCTGCTTTGCGTGACCTCCGCCCAAGCCCGCGAAGCAACGCTGACGAGCTTCGACCAGTTTGCATCGGATGACGATTCCGCAAAGGTATCGAGCTCTCCCATCAACGAGGCTCTGCGCTTCCATCTCGAGAAAATAGTGCAACCGGAAGGCCCGGCTGACTTCCAAGTGGTAGATGCGCGCTTCTATGCAGTCGAACAAGGACACTCATCCTCACCCTGTCTGGCGGCCAGTTATTCCCCAACCTGGTGGCTCCCGGGAGAAGTCGAAGTGCGCCGCGCAGCGCAATACGAAACCATGGCCTCAATCGCCTGCGAATTCGGCATTCCCCCAAACCTTCTAGATGCCGTGATTGCCCAGGAATCGGGCTACAAGTCATGGGCCATCAGCAGCGCCGGAGCGATGGGCATGATGCAGATCATGCCCGGAACTGCCCGCGTGCTCGGCCTGGCGTTCCCGTTCGAGCCCATCGCCAACATGCGCGCTGGCGCGAGATACCTGCGCCAGCAGATCGACCGCTTCGGCCGTGTCGACTTGGCGCTCGCGGCCTACAATGCCGGTCCCGAGCGCAGGTCGCTGAGGGCAGGATACATCCCCGCCATCCCGGAGACCCGCAGCTACGTGCGCACCATCACCACCAATTGGGCAAGGCTTGCCGCGCGCGAGCCAGAGATCGTCACGGCCAACCAGCGTGGTGCGGCAGCGATGCTGGCGGTGCGCGCCTCGCCCTACCGCACGGTCGAGCTGATCAGCTACCAGGGATCGAACGCGTCGAACCCGATGTAGTGCGCGTAGAGCAGCGCGACCGCGAGGATCGAGGGAAACCCGCGCAGATAGGCAAGCTGGAAGTGGAGCCATACGCGCGGAACCCCAAGCAGGCGGCGCAGGCACGATCCGGCGGGCAGCACGAGGGTGCCGGTGCGGATGTCGTGCAGTGTCTTAATGGCGGCGCAGAACGCGCAGATCCCGGCGAGCAGTCCGACCGCGGCATAGAGCCGGGTCCAGGCTTCAATCGCCTCGGGGCTCACCTGGGCTGTGCTCGCCTCACACCTGCAGGTCGCGGTCGCGCTCGAGCACGCGTTCCTGGTGGGTGAGCAGCATTTCGTAGGTCTTCTGCAGGGCTGAGTGGATGATGGCGGGGCGCAGGTCGACGTGAATCTCGCCGGAGCGGCAGGTCGCGACCTCGTAGTAGAACCCCTTCAAGGCCTCGGCAGCGAGAAATACCGCCTGCTCAGCATAGGCGTCGGGATCCTGGAGCAGGACGACGCAGATCTTGGCGCGGACGTGATCGATCGCGAGCTCGGCGAAGAGCTGGTCGCGCAATTCCTCGGTGAGAAGCCCGGTCTGGCGGATGATCTTGTGGAGCCGGGTGCGCAGCAGGCCGACACGGTCGGCAAGGTGACCGAGCGGCACGTTCTGGCGAGACAGCTCGGCGGCGATCAGGCGCTTGTATTGCTCCTGCTCGCTGAGCCGAGGGCGCTCCTCGGCAAAGGAGAACACCGATTGGTGCGCGGCGCCGTTCGCGGGCTTGAATACGGTCTCGGGCGTCAAGGTCCTGTGCGGCATGGCGCGTCCCTCCCCACACAATCGCTCTATGCATTTGCATAGCGTGTCAAGGGAAGGTGTGGGATTTCGGATCCCAAAAATCGCTCCGAATCAGAAGAGTTCGCGAGTGAGCGCAAGATAGACTGCGAACGGCGCGACCACTTTGTGGTGGACGGTGTAGCCCGCGACGCGCGCCGTCGCCTCGCGCATCGCCTCGAACTCATCGGCCCAGTCGGGTCGCACATTGAGCCAGACCGGGCGGTCGCCTTCGATGGCGTATTCGGCAAGGAAAAGATCAAGGTCTTCGCGCGCAAAACCGCAGTTTTTGGCGACCTTGCAGGCCCGCTCGACCGTGGTGTGGATGGTCTGAAACTTGCCCGAGCGCTTGGCGTGCTCGCACATCGCATCGGCCATGAGCGCGAAGCACTCGCGGCTCAGGAACAGACGGATGTTGCGGATGCCGGCGGCCATCGTTTGGTGGTTTCCATTGCTTGGTGGCGGCTGATTGCCCCCAAAATGCGCATTTGGCGACTCCCTGATCGCATTCGTGGCGATTCGCAGGGACAAATTCCCGCTGCCGGGAATCCGGATTCCCGACTTGGGGAATCGCAAGGCGCGGCTGCAGGAATCCCAATTCCCTCTTCCGGGAATCGCCGTTCCCGGGTCCGGCAATCGAAGCCCGCTGAAAATCCACTCAAGCGGAAATGTCCGCGATTCGATCCCGCCCCAATCGCGCTCCCTGGTTGTTCGAGGAGCGCCCGACCTGTTCCTTCAATGGGGCCGACAGCGATGTGGCTGTTCGCACAACGGAAAGGGTACAAGGACGATGAACCTCGCTTTCAGGAACAATGCCCCCCGCCTACTGCAGGGCGGTGCGGTCGTCGCGGTCGCCGCGCTATTCGGCGCCGACGTCGCGCTCGCAGGCGCCGACACCACCTTCAACACCGCGCTCACCTCGTTCACCGGCTTCCTCGAAGGCTCGGGCGGCAAGATCATCACCGTGCTCAGCCTCGCCGGCGGCATCGTCGGGCTCGCCTCGGGGCGCTTCAGCCTCGGCCAGGTGGCAATTCCCGTCGGCGTCGGGGTCGGGGCGGGCACCGGCGTGCCAATCGTCACCGCCGCAGTCACCGCAACGATCTGAACCATGCCCGTCCGTTTCGGCTTCGTGCGCAAGGCGCGCCCGAAGCTGCAGACGGACCGGCCGGAGGGTGGCTTGCCAAAATGAACCCTTACACCGTCCCTGCGCATCTCGATGATCCGGAACTGATCGGGTTTTGGACGCTCGATGAGTTCATCGCGATGATCTTGCCCTTCGCGTGGGGGGTCCTGTCTCAACATATTCTGATTGGGCTTTTGACAAGCGTGCTGGCCTGGTGGGGATTGCGCAAGTTGAAGGCAGGACGCGCGGTCTCGTGGATCATTCACACCGCCTACTGGTACCTGCCGGGTGCCTTCATGGGGCTCAAGGCAACGCCACCCTCCCACCTCCGGCTGATGGCAGGCTGAGATGGACCTGACGATCTCCCACGCCCAGGGGCAGCGGCTCTTGAAGCAGCGCAACCTGCTGGCGATCACCGCGACCGGCCTGTTCGGGATCTCGATCATGCTCACTCTGGTGGCGGCTTCCCGCGACCGCGAGGTGGTGCTTCAGCCCGTGCTGGCAAAGCCGCTGACCCTGAGCTCGAACCACATCAACCGGGACTACCTCGAGCTCGTCACCCGAGATGCCGCGCTGCTGACGCTCAACCGCTCGCCCTCGAACCTCCAGTACTGGATGGAATCGGTGCTCGATATCACCGATCCCGCAACCCACGGCCGGATGAAGGCCGAACTGATGAAGGTGGTGGGCGAGCAGAACGGCTCGAACGTCTCGCAGTATTTCACGATTGAGAAGCTCACCGTCGACCCCGAAGCGCTGACCAGCGAGGTCAATGGCACGCTCCACACCGTGGTCGGCTCGAAGGAAGTGACCGCCGAGGTGCGGACCTTCCGCTTCGTGTGGAGCTATTCGGGCGTCAGTCTCAAGCTCGCGGGCTTCGGACGCGTCATCGACAAGAAAGACAAGGAAGGGGGCGCACAATGACCAGTCTCGCATGGGGCGCCTGTTTCGCGGGCGCAGTTCTGGCGGGAAGGCCGCTGGCGATCACCGGCCGGCCGATCGGCACCGCGCTGATCGCGCTCGGGCTTCTGGGCCTCGCCGCTCCGGCGCGCGCCGACCAGTCGCTCGAGGCAGCTGATAACGGCACGGTCCATTGCACCGCCTCGGCCAGGGATCTGACCCGGATCGCGCTCGCGGGCGACCAATTCGCCTCGGTCTCGAAGATCACCACCGGGATCCCGAGCGAAGACTTCAAAGTCGTCAACGAGCCTGTGCGCGGCGACATCTACATTTCGGTGCCCGACGGCTTTGCGCGGCCGTCGATCTCGTTCTTCGGCACGACGCGCAAGGGCTTCGTCTACAAGTTCGTCTGCCAGGTGAAGGGCAGCGAGGCCGAGCAGGTCTTCATCGCCAACCGCGCGGTCACCGCCGATGCGGCGCGCGACTGGGAACTCAGGACCTCACCCGAGGACGCGGCGGTTCGGCTTGCCCAGGCGATGTACCGGGCCGAGACGATCGCAGGCTTCGAAGTGCGCTCGGACCTGCTCGAGCCGGTCCGGATCGGCAAGCTCGAGGTCCAGCAAGTCGGCGAATACCGCGGCGCGGACATGAAGGGCCTGATCCTGCGTGTGCGCAACACCGGCCGCGAGCCGCTCGTGCTCAATGAGAACCTGCTCGCCGCGCGTGGCAGCCTCGCCTTCATGACCCCGGTCAGCGAACTCGCCCCGAGCCAGGCGGCCGCGGTCTACCTCATCCAGTCGAACGGACAGCGCTGATGGACCTCAAATCGCTCTTCCAGAAAAAGCCCAAGGCGCTCGATGCCGTGCCCGATGAAGCGGCTGCGCCGATGGCCGATGCGATCGCCGGGAACGAGGCGGTCAAACGCAAGCAGATGCTGCTGCTCGGCTGCGGCGGGGCGGCCGCGCTGGTCGCGGGCTCGTTGTACATCTTCAACGATGGCGCGGCGAAAAGCGAGGCCGAGGTCAAGGCCGAAGCCGAAGGCGTCTCGCTCGATGAGATGGTCAACAAGAACATGGCCGAGAAGGAATGGCGCGCGCAGTCCGAAGCGCAGATGATGTCGATGGATACCAACATGCGCTCGCTCGCCGCCCGCGCACAGCGCGCCGATCAACTCGAGGCCCAGCTTGCCCAGAGCCAGGCAAGCGGTTCGATGGCGCCCGAAACCGAACGCGTGCTCTCCGCCTACCAGTCCGAGAACGAGCAGCTGCGCGCCGCGCTTGCCGCCGCGCGCCAGTCGCCGGTCGGCGCCGCCGCCGACGCCCCGCCAGGCGCGGGACCCAATGCGCTTTATGGGCGGACCAGTCCGGCGGGCTACCAGATCGCCGGTGGTTCGCGGACAGCGGGAGGTACAACGCCCGCGGGCCAGGCGGCGGCCGCGGCCGCCGGATTGCCGCCGATGCGCGGCTCGGAAGTGAGCCTTGTGGCGTTCGGCGATGCGCCGACCGGAGCCGGCTCGCCGGTGCCGCGGGGCAACACGGTCTATACCGACAGCGCCAATTACCTACCGCCCAACTCGATCGCGGTCGCCAGGGTGATCGTCGGGGTCGATGCCAATGCCGGGGTGCAGAGCCAGACCGACCCGCTGCCGGTGGTGCTCAGGATCACCGGACCGGCCCGTTCGGTCTACGACAAGGGCCGGCTGCTCTCGACCAATGTCGCGGGCTGCCTGGTCAACGGCGCGGCGCGCGCCGACCTCTCATCGGAGAAGGTCTACGTCAAACTCCAGCGCATGACCTGCCCGCAACCGAACGGGCGCTACGCGGTCTCGGACGTCAAGGGCTTCATCGCCTTTGGCGGCAAGACCGGGGTGCGGGGCCGGGTGGTGAGCCGCGAGGGCGCGCTGGTCGGCCAGGCGTTCCTTGCCGGCCTGTTCGGCGGGTTCGGGCGCGGCTTTGCCGCCAACACAAATTCGGTACTCCAGGGCAGCAATGTCACGGTGGGGGGCGAACGCCAGCGGCTTTCGGGGGGCGACATCCTCCAGGGCGGGCTCGGCGAGGGCGTCGCGACCTCAGGCGATATGGTCTCCAAATACCTGATCGAGCGCGCCGAGCAGTACCAGCCCGTGATCGAGATGCCGACCGGGATCGATGTCGAAATCGTCTTCCTTGAAGGCGTGTTCATCAACGGATGAGGAGAAGGACGATGCGGATCAAGCAGGCGCTGTGGGCGCTGGCGGCAGTGGGGCTCGGGAGCGGCGGTTCGCTGGTCTGGGCGAGCGCGAGTGCCGGGGCGGTGGGAACCGAGCAGGCAAGCGGGCCCTCGGACACCGACAATGCGGTCGCCGCCGCGCTCAAGGCCCGCCTGCCGCGCACCCAGGTCTCGAAAGTCGATTGCCAGGTGGTCGAGGGGGTCTGCGAGGTCACGGCGGGAACGCAGCTGTTCTACGTCGACAGGAGCGCTCGCTACCTGATGATCGGACGGGTCTATGACATGGAAACCCGCCAGGATCTTACCGCGGTGCGTCTGCTCGAGGTCAATCCCGACCTGCTGGTCGGCGGGGCGGCGGGGAGCCGCCGCGAAGCCGAGCTCTCCGAAGCGCCCCGACGCGGGCTTTCCCCTGCCCGTCAGGCCGACGGGCAGGGGTCCCCCCGGACGATGTCGCTCAGCCAACTGCCCGTGGCGGGCGGCATCGTCTGGGGTAATCCGGCCGGGCGCACCGTCACCGTGTTCAGCGATTTTCGCTGCGGCTACTGCAAGGCGCTGGCGAGCGAGCTTGAGGCGATGAACCTGCGGGTGATCGAGCGGCCGATCTCGCTGCTCGGCAGCCGCGACCTTGCCAACCAGGTGTTCTGCGCTCGCGACCGCGCCAAGGCGATCAAGGCGGCCTATGCGGGCAGCCCGATTACGGACTCGCGTGCCTGCGACACCTCGCCGCTCGATGCCAACGAGCGCTTTGCGCGGGAGGCGGGGATTGCCGGCACCCCGGTGATCGTGCGCTCGGACGGGGCGGTGATCGAAGGCTTCCGCCCGCGCGCGGTGCTCGAGGCCTGGCTCAAGGGCGCGAAGTCGTGACCCGGCTGAGCCCAGGCCAGCACCGCCGCCTGGCAGGAGCCATCGCCCGCCGCTCGGGCGGGCGGGTGCGGCTTCCCATGACCGATCTGACCGTCGCGGAGGCGACCGCACTGTGGCGCGACTGTATTGCCGCGTTAAACCCGGGGCAGGGCCGCAGGCTGACCGAGCCCGAGCTGGCAATGCTCCGGCGCCGCGCCTGGCAGCGAAGCCGCGGCCATATCGGCCTGAGCGGAGGATCGCTTACACTCGGCCAGGGTCTCGCTGTGTGGCGCCTTGCCGAGCGGCTCGGGGATCTTGGCGAACGCACGCGCGGACGTCCACTGGCCCGCGCCGCGCGGATCGCCGCGCTCGGGCTTGCCGCGGGGCAATTGGCGGCCTGCACCAGCTTCCTTGGCGGCAACATCAAGGGCAACTTTGTCTGCAGCGCGCCCGGCGGTACCTGCGCGCCCTCGACCCTGATCGACGACAAGGCGCTGGCGGTGATCCAGAACGCACGGCCGATGAGCCCGGCGAGCGGTCAGCCTGCCGGGCCTTATTTTGAGGCACCGGCGCGGGGCGAGCCGCAGACTGCGCGGCGCGCGGGCGCCGGCGAGGGCCGACTTGCCCCGGCGGGGCCGGGCATGGTCCACCGCGAGCGCCGCGTGCTCAAGGTCGTATTCCCGTCTTACGTCGACGGCGCAGGCAATTTTCACGAACCGCGTGTGGTCCACACCCTCGCCGATGCGGGGGGCTGGATGGAGCTCTCCTCGGGCGAGCCCAATCTGGCCGAGGAGCTTGCCGGGCGCCTTGGAAGCGGAGCCGCGCGCAACGCCGGGGCCGTGCCTGGCAATGCTGCCGAGGCGCAAACCGGCACCGGGGCCGATCCTATGGCTCGCGCCGAGGTAGTCCTGCAAGGACTGCCCGATCCGCGCGCGGTCGCCCAGGCGCGGGCGAGGGGGCTTGCGCGGCAGCAAAGTGCAAGCACGGCCCCGCTCGATGCGATCCGCGGCGAGGTCGAAGCCCAGCTTGCCCGCAAGGCCAAGGCTCCAGGCGCGGAACACAACGCCACCGAAGCGAAGCCCGAAGTCCCGGCTCCCGGCACGGCTGTCGGGGTCGAACCGGCGCAGCTTGTGCCGGTTGCCGCAGCGCCGGGTGGAGAAAATCCGGCTGCGTCATCGCCAGCGGGTCCTGGCGTCGCCAACCCGCCCGCGCGCCTCTCCGGCCGGATCGAGGAGTAGCGGCGATGGCGGGTGCAGGCTTCTGGGAGCGGTTCCTCAACATGACCTTTGGCGAAAGTGCGCGGCCCGAAGCGGAGCGCCCGCTGCTCGGCGCGCCGATGCTGTCGAACTGGCTCCCCTATCGCAGCTACGACAGCAAAAGTCGGCTGTTCATCAACACCGAGTCGCTGGGTTTTGTGCTCGAGCTCGCACCGATGATGGGGGCCGACGAGCGTAGCGGCGAGATCCTCACCCAGTTCCTTTCCGACGCGGTGCCCTCGGGCTGCGAAATCCAGCTGATCCACTGGCAGAGCCCTTCGGTCGGCACGCGGATCGCCGACTGGGTCATGCCGCGGGTCGTCGCCAAGGGGGTCTATGCCCGCGCCGCCGAGCACCGCGCGCGCTGGCTGAGGCGCGGGGCTTGGATGTCGATCTCGAAGGATGCACCCTTCTATCTTCGCTCCCACCGGGTAATCCTCTCAGTCGGCGCGAGTCTCAAGGGTCTGATCGGTGCCGACGTGCTCACAACCTTGCGCGACAGCCTCACCGGCACGCTCCAAGCGCTGTCGATTCCCGCTCGCGACATGGGGCCGGTCGAACTGATCGCCTTCCTCGACGATTTCCTCTGCCCGGCGGTCGACAATGCCGACCGGCCCGAACACTATTCCGAACTCGACCCGATCAACGTCCAGTGCGTGCGCCGCGATCTCGAGACGCAGGTCACCCCCGACCGGATCGTGCTCCACACCGAGCGGTTCCGACCTACAGGCGAGAACCAGGACGGCGCGCCGGTGATCGGCGAGGTGGTTCCCGACAAGTTCGACTGGCGCTTCTTCTCGGTCCGGCACCTGCCCAAGCAATGGGCACCCTGGGACGTTCAGAAGATCATCGGCGACATGGTCAACGACAAGCTGCGCTTCGGCTGCAACGTCATGACCGTGCTCGGCCTCGTCTTCCAGGACGAGGAAAGCGTCGCCTCGCGCACCGGGCTCAAGGTCATGCGCACCACCAGCCTCGCCGACAGCCGCTCGGCGCGCTTCCTCCCCCAGCTCTCCGAGCAGCGCGACGAATGGCAATATGTCCAGGGCCAGATCAGGCAAGGACGCAAACTCGCACAGGTCTATTACGGGGTCGGCGCGCTCTCGCCGCTCGGCAAGGGCGACGTCAACGAGCGCATGGTGAAGTCGGTCTACAAGGCCGCCGGGTGGGACCTCATCGACGAGCGCTACCTCCAGGTGATGGGCCTGCTCGCCGCGATGCCGCTCTCGCTCCCCAACGGGCTCTCGGGGGACTTGCGGCGCATGAAGCGCTTCAAGACCATGCTGACGACGACTGCGGCCTCGATCGCGCCGCTGCAGGGCGAGCATCTGGGCGGGCCGATCCCGCATGTGCTGCTGATCGGCCGGCGAGGCCAGCCCTTCTTCTGGTCGCCGTTCCAGAATGCGGCGGGCAATCACAACGTCGCGGTGTTCGGCAAGTCGGGTTCGGGCAAGTCGGTGTTCCTCCAGGACGTCTGCGCGGCGATGGCGGGGGCGGGGGCCAAGGTCATCGTCATCGACGACGGGCGCAGTTTCGAGCACATGGCGCGCGCCTTTGGCGGGGCTTTTGTCGAGTTCAAGCTCTCCTCGGGGTTTTCCTTGAACCCCTTCGACATGATCGATGCCGCCGCGCTGACCAGCGACGAGGACGGCGAGGACTACGAGGTCGAGTGCCTCGCGATGCTCAAAGCCATCGTCGGCCAGATGGCGCGCCAGCAGGACCGTCTCTCCGATACCGAGCGCGGCCTTATTGATTCCGCGGTGAGCGCGGTCTGGCGCGAGAAACAGCGCGGCGGCACGATCGACGATGTCGCAGGCGCGCTGCGCAGTCTGCCCTCACCGTTTGCCGGCGATCTTGCCGACGCCATGGCGCCCTTCCTCACCGGCGGCACCTACGGGCGGTTCTTCGAAGGAGCCTGCTCGATCGACCTCTCAGCGGGCCTCACGGTGTTCGAACTGTCGGATCTGTCGTCCAAGCCCGAACTGCGCTCGGTGGCGCTCACCGCGCTGATGTTCCTGACCTTGCGGGTGATGCGTGATCTCGACCGCTCGGTGCCCAAGCTCACCATGATCGACGAGGCCTGGCAGCTCTTGGGCGGCGGGCAGATGGGCCAGGCGATCGAGACTTACGCGCGCACCTGCCGCAAGTACGGCGGCGCGCTGGTCACCGCGACCCAGTCCCTCAATGACTTCTACAAGTCCGAAGGGTCATTGGCGGCGCTCGAGAACTCCGATTGGTCGGTGGTGCTCCAGCAGAAAGAGGAGACAGTCAGCGACCTCGCCAGGCACCAGCGCTTCGAGATGGACCGCCACACCGAGATGCTGCTGCGCTCGTTGAAGCGCAACGGCACCGAATATTCCGACGTGCTGATCAAGGGCCCCGAGACATTGGCGCTCGGCCGCCTGGTGCTGGATCCCTATTCGGCGACGCTCTATTCCTCGAGCCCGCGCGTGTTCTCCGCAATCGAGGACCTGGTCCGCCAAGGCATGGCGCTCCCCGATGCGATCGAGCGGATCGCTTTTCCCGACTTCGTGCCGCCCGAACCCGGCGCACCCGCCTTCCACGAGGGCGAACTGATGGAGGCGGCGCCATGATCCGTGCAGGCGCATCCATGCCGGCCTGCCGGATCGGCGATGTCTGCGCCTCGGCCTTGCGGCTCGCGGGCTGGCTCGTGGTCTCGGTGGGCTGCGTGGCGGGGCTCTGGGCGCTGTTCTTCGCGGTGCTGGGCAGCTTCAGCTTTGCCGGTTTCGTCTTCCACCTCGACAACTTCGCCGCGCGCTACGTCGCCGCCGACGGGGCCCGCGCGGCGCGCTTCCAGAACCAGTTCTGGCTCGCGAGCGGGGTGCTGTTCACCCTCGTCGGCCTGCTGCGCCGCGCCGCGCTGGTTCGCGCGCTCGGCTTTTCCAAGGAGATCGGCCATGGCCGGTAAAGACAGGGATGCCGCAGGTGCGGGCCCGCTATTCGCCGCCGCGGGCGATCCGCCATCGGTATCCACGCCGCCGCCAGGCCCGCAAAGAACCCGGCTCGGCCTGCTGCCCGTCGCGGTGGTCGCCGCCGTGGTTGCGACGGGCCTGTGGGGTGCCTGGGTGACGCGCTCGGTGCTCGAGGCGCGCGCGCTGCCCCCGATGGCCCGTGTGCAACTGTCGGGGCTGGTCGGCGAATATGTCCAGGCGCAGGCGCGCTCGGCGACCCCGCCCGAAGAGGTCACCCGCGAAACCCGCCAGTTCATGGCCGAGATCCAGAGGAACCTCGAGGCGCGCGGCAAAGCCGGACAGATCGTGCTGGTCGGCGAGGCGGTGCTCGCGGGCGAGGTCCCCGATATCACCGCCGAGCTGCGCCGCGCGGTCTATGCCAAGGTCCGCATGCCGCAGCCCGCGCAGGCCGGCGCGAGCGATGTCATGGGCGCGATGCGCGCGGCGATGGCCCCCAACGGAATGGGGCAGGGTGCCATCCCCCCAGGAGGTGCGGCGCATGTTCCCGGCCAGTGAGACCGGCGCGGCGCGGCCGGTGCGCAGCAGCCAGACCGGGCGGCGCTGGCTCGCGATTGCCGTGCTCGCCGGGATGCTGGCGGGCTCCTCGGCCCTCGCCGCCTGGCGCGACCAGCACGGGCTGGTGATCAATACCACCGACTCGCTGCCCCACTGGGCGTTCTGGATCGATCGGGCGCGTGAGCCGCAGCGCGGCGACTTCGTGGTGTTCAAGGCGCCAGGCTCGCCGCTCGTCACCGCGCATTTCGGGGAGGCTCCGCCGCCCTTTGCCAAGCGCGTGCTCGGCATGCCGGGCGATCTTGTCGCGCGGCGCGGAGAAACGGTGCTGGTGAACGGTGAGGTAGTGGCGAGGCTCAAACCCCGCACCCGGCGCGGCGAAACGCTCGCGCCCGGCCCAACCGGGCGGATCCCGGCGCGCTGCTACTATCTCGGAACCCGCCATCCCGACGGGTTCGACAGCCGCTACGCCGCGATCGGCTTCGTCTGCCGCTCGAGCATCGTCGGTGCCGGGGATGCGCTGCTATGAAGGCTCGGCGCGTTCTTGTGCTCCTTGGCGGCGTCTCGCTCGCCGCGGGCTGGCCGCTCGCGCAGCAGCTTATCGCCGCCGATTACGGGCAGATGGGCCAGACCTTCCCGATTATCGAGGCCGACCTCCTCGCCGTGATCGCTGGCAAATTGAGCGCGCTCGAGACCTCGGGCGGGATCGCCGCGCTGCAGCGCCAGATGCAGGACCAGGCCGTGGCGAGCGTCAGACGTCCCAGGCCGGTCGCGGGGATCAGCCCGGCAAGCGTAAAGCGCGAATGGCTGTTCGATCCAAGCGTGGTGCTTGATGACGACCTAATCGACACCAAGGGCAATCTCATCGCCGCACGCGGAACCCGCGCCAACCCGCTCGACCATGTCGGGCTTGCCCAGGCGCTGGTCTTTATCGACGGCAACGACTCAGCCCAGATCGACTGGGCCATGCGGCAGTGGAGCGCGGGAAGCGCCAAGATTGTCTTCGTTGCGGGCTCGCCGTTCGACGCGATGGGGCCCCGCCAGCGCCGCTTCTATTTCGACCAGGGTGGGACGCTCACCCAGCGCTTTGGGATTCGCCACACCCCGGCGGTGGTGAGCGGGGTGGTGCAGAGCGCCGAAGGCGCGCGGCTCAAGGTCGCCGAAGTGCCGCTGCCGCCGCGCAGTCCGAAGACGGGAGAACCCGCCACATGAACCCGCTGCTCAAGAGCCTCACAACCCCCCAGGCCGCGCCCGAGACCCGGCGGCTTGCACGGCTGCGGCGCGGATGGATCGCGCTCTCGCTGCTGCTCGCCGCCAGCGTGCTCGGCCTTGGCCCGCTCACCGCAGGGCTCGGGGCCAAGGCCGCGCTCGTCGCCGCGCTGCTGCTCCCGCTCTGGCTGCTCCAGACCGCGCTCTACTGGCGCGCGAAGCTCAGCGCGGACAATGCCTGGGCGGCGAGCGCGGCCAAGGACAACGCGCCATGACGCGGCTTCGCCGAACCCTTGCCCTCGCGCTTGGCGTGCTGGCGCTGGCGTTCGCAGGCGCAGCCCCGGCGCGCGCGTCGGTCACCTGCCATGGAAAATTCGTCAATCCGATCACCGATGTCTGCTGGTCGTGCCTGTTTCCCCTGTCGATCGGCGGGCTCTCGATCTGGAAGGGCTCGCGCCCAGATCCCAAGAACCCGACCTTTCCCTTGTGCGCCTGCGGCTCGCCGATCCCGCGCATCGGCATTTCCGTGGGCTTTTGGGAACCGGTCCGGCTCGTCGACGTCACCAACAAGGCCTGGTGCTTCCCCAACCTCGGCGGGATCAGGCTCAACCCCGGCTTCGACATCGGCAACGGCCATGTCCAGGGGCGCAGCCAGATCGGCGGCAAGACCCAGAACTCATCGCAGTGGCAATCGCACTACTACATCTACCCGCTGCTCTACTGGATGGAGATCCTCACCGACTTCCTCTGCTTCGAGCAGACCAGCTTCGATGTTGCCTATGTCACCGAGCTCGATCCGCTGTGGCAGGATTCGGCGCTGACCTCGATCCTCAACCCCGAGGTCGCGCTCTTCGCCAATCCGATCGCCACCGCCGCCTGCGCCGCCGACTGCGTCGCATCGACCGCCAAGCTGCCGATCGACCAGCTGTTCTGGTGCGCGGGCTGCAATGGCGGGATGTATCCCCTGAACGGCCACGTCGCCGCCCACGTCACCCCGGTTCAGGCCTCGCGGCTCGTCGCCGAGCGGACGCTTTACAAGCTCCACCGCCAGGCGCTCGCCTGGGGAACGATGGGGTCCAAGGCCCTGTGCCACAAGTACCTGATGCCGGTAATGCGCAAGCAGCAATACCGGCTGCAGATGACCAACCCGATCTCGACGGTCAAAGGTCGCTACGCCTGTGCACCGATCGGCGCGACCACGATCATCCCCCACACCGGCAAATCGTTTCCCGTGAAAGGCGAGGACTTTGGCTACCTCGTCTGGCGCAAGCGCAATTGCTGCATGCTATGAGGATCCCGCGCGCCATGCCGCTTGCCCTTTCGCGCCCGCGCCTTGCCGCAATCGCCGGATTTCTTGCGCTTGCCGGGGTTTCGGCCGCGCTCGCGCAAAGCGTCACGACCTCGCTCGACGGCCTCGACCTGAAGGCAGTGAAAGCGCGGAGCGAAGCCGAAATAACCGAGGCCCAGGTCTTCGTCGACACCGTGATCGATCGCGGCAAAGCGCACGAAGCCGAGGCCGAGGCCTTGCGCGAGGAGGGGCTCGCCGCAGTGCGCGGGCTCGACCCCGCGAGCTTGCCGAAGGGCCCGGATGGCGCCGTCGATTTCGACGCCATGCTCGCGGGCGCCGCCGCCAACAGCGCCGCACCGATGGGCGAGGGGCCGCTGTTCGTGGTTTTCGCCAGCCTGTCGATGCCCAAGGCTTCGCTCAGCGCGCTGATCGCCGACACCACCCGGGCGGGCGGCATGGTCGTGTTCCGCGGCTTTCCCGGCAATTCCGCCAAGGCCTTTGCCGAGGGCCTCAGACAAGTGGTGAGCGAAGAGGCCCAGGAAGCCCATATCGCGATCGATCCCAGGCTGTTTCGCGCCTTCCGGGTCTCTGCCGCCCCGACCTTCGTCGTCACCGCGCGGGACTATGAGCTGTGCGACGGGCTCGACTGCACCAGCATAACTCCCGAGCACGACCGCATGACCGGCAATGTCACCGTCGGCTATGCACTCGAACGCTTCGCCGCGAGCGCCGGGCCCGGTGCGGGTGTGGCGCGCGTCGCGCTGGCCCGGCTCGAGCGGCGCGACTGACATGGCGAGCGGGATCTCACTGCGTGAAGCTCCAGGGGCCAGACGCCTCCTGTGTCTTGCGCTGACCCTGCTCGCGCTTGCCGCAGCGCCTGGCGCCAGGGCGCAGGTATATATCCCGCCCCCCGACGATCTCGTCGAACTCCTCCCGCCGCTTCCCTCCGACGCCGACCCCGCGCTCGGCTCTCCGGCAGCGCCGCCGCCTTCCGCGCCGTCTGCGATGAGCGCCGATGAGGCCAAGGCCGAGGCGCGCGCCACCGGGAGTGCCTTGCGCGATGCCTGGCAAGACCTGACCCAGACCCCGGGCGCCGCAGGGCAGGTGCCGGGCTATGCGGCGACCTATCCCGGTGCGAGCTCGTACTACGACAATCCCGACGCGCTCGCGGGTGACGGTGCGGCGGCGGCCTGGACCAGCGACGCTTTCCGCACCGCCAATTCGGCCACGCGGCCCAGCGTCGATGTGACGCGAAGCGATCTCGCCCGCGCCGCCGCGATCGAGGGCGATCCCGAGGCCTATCTGGACGGCATGAGCGCCGATGGTTCGACCGGTGCCTGCGTGCCGCTGCCACCGGGCTCGGGCAGCCCCAACACGGCCGAATGGACCTGCCACACCGGCTCGCAGGTGGCCGAAAGCCCGCGCAGCTGCACTTCAAGCCTGACTGTGAGCGAATGGGCCGAGACGCTCTACCAGTATGTCTGCGTCATCGGTGCGGGCTACGATGGCTGCGCCGCGCTTGCTGGCAATGGCCAATGCCGCAAGACCCAGAGCTATCCGATCCCCGACTACAGCCTCACCGTCGATAGCTACGACTGCGACGCGGCGGTTAGCGATCCCGGCGCCTATCTCGTCGCGACGCTGCCCAAGCCGCCGCCCGCCGACGCCTTCGAGGTCGTCAGCAATGTCTATCGCTGCAACCGCGAGGGGCTTGCTGCGGCGTTGACATTTGATCCTGTGACCGGAGCACCGCTCCAGTACGTTACTGGGCTGCAGCAGTGCGGCACGGTCGCAAGCGAACCGGCCTGCACCGCCACGAGCGCCAGCGCCGCAGGGCTTGCCGAACGCGCGCTATGCAAGACCTGGGACTTCATCGGCGATCCGTTCTCCGGCGGGGGCAGCCTTGTCTGCATCGAACCCGCCGCGCCCGAGGAAGTCTATGCCTGTTCGGCCAATGTCGCGGGACTGGTCGCGGAAAGCTCGGTCAGCAAATGGTTCACGCAAGGCTGGAGCGCCAACGCCTGCACGATTGATCCGGCCAGTTGCACGCTATCTTCCGAGACTTGCACCGCCCCGAACGAGACCCGGCTTGTCGGCGGCGTCCAGGTGACCCGGCCGTGCTGGGAGACGAGCAAGACCTACCTCTGCCGAACCGTGATCGGCGGCGGCAACGATTGCACCGCCATCGCCGCGACGTCCGGTTGCAATCTCGCGCGCGAGGTCTGCCTCGATGAAGTGCCTTCCTCCGACGGCTCCTGCGCGGTGACCGAGCGGGTCTACTCCTGTCCGATCCCGGGCAGCACCAGCGAACCCGCGCAATACATCTGCGGCGACGATGTTTACTGCGTCAATGGCGACTGCGAGGCGGTGACCCGCGAGGCGTCCGACGAGTTCAAGGACGCGGTAGTTGCGCTGAACGCGCTCGGCCAGGCCAATGCCGAATTCGACGAGGCCTCGCTGACGCTGTTTCGCGGGACGCGCGAGTCCTGCTCGCACAAGGTCTTCGGGCTTTCCAACTGCTGTTCGGGCAAGGGCGTGCCGATTCTCACCCCCTGGCTATGCTCGTCGGCCGAGCAATTGCTCGATGAGAAGGACGACAAGGGTCTGTGCCACAAGGTCGGGACCTATTGCTCGTCGAGCTTCCTCGGCATCTGCGTCACCAAGAAGGACGTCTACTGCTGCTTTGCCTCGAAGATCAGCCGGATCCTCCAGGAGCAGGGCCGCATTCAATTGAACAAGCCCTGGGGCAAGCCCAAGACCGAGACCTGCGAGGGGTTCTCGATCTTAGAATTCCAGCAGCTCGATCTCGCCGCGATGGATTTTTCCGAAGTCTATGCCGACTTCATGGAGGCCGCCAAACTCCCCGACGAGGCCGCCGCGCTGGTCTCGATCCAGCAGAAGATCGCCGACTACTATGCGGCGCATAAGCCATGACCGCTTCGATCCTCACGCTCGGTCATCACGGTATCGCCGCGGATATGTCGGTCGCTGAATTCCTCGTCGGCATGGCACTATGCCGGCGCGGGGCAAGCAATGCCCGCGTGGTCGCCGCCGAGGTCTCCGCCTGGCTCGACCGGCCGGTGCGCAGCGGCGAACTCGCGCCCGCTCTCGCCCGGCTCGCGACCCGCGGGTGGGCCGAGCAGACCGGGGGGGCCTACACGATCAACGAAGACGGCACCGAAGCGCTGCGCGGCTTCTACGTCGCCATGGTGCGCATGCTCGATGGCGGGCGCCGCCTGCTCGATGTCGCAGTGTTCATGTCATTCATCCAGCAATTCGAGGGGAAACGCTCATGATCCAGCTTCCATGGCGCAGGCACGCCGCCGCCACGCTCTTGCTCTGTCTCGCGGGCGCAGGCGCTCCGCTGCTGGCGCAGAGCGCCGGGTCCGAGATCGCCGACGGCAGCGACGGGGTCGAGGTCACGCGGGGCGAGGATGCGTTCTACTGCGCCGAGCGCAGGCTCGGCACCTGGTTCTATTGCGAAAAGCCCAAGCCCGCGCCCACGCGGCCTGGCGAGCGCGCGAATGTGCCGGCGCGCGAACGGCTCTCGGCAATCTCAAGCGAACTTGAGGAACTCAAGGCCCGGGCGATTCTCGATCCCAGCCCCGAGAACGTCACCTCCTACATCCGCTTCCAGCGCGAGCAGCTCGACCGCTCCTCGCTGTTCGCCGACGTCTGGCAGCGCGCGCTGTGGCAAGACCCGGGGCTCGACTACACGCTCCAGCGCCCGGTCTCGACGCTCGGCAAGCGCGCCTGGCTCGACCAGAGGAAGGGCGACCGCGACCTTGCCATGATGCGGCTGTCCGAGCGCTACGGGGTGTTCTACTTCTACTCCTCGGCCTGCGGCGCCTGCGACATCTTCTCGCCGATCCTCAAGTCGGTGAGCGACCGATACGGGTTGTCGGTGCTCGCGGTCTCGATGGACGGCGGACCAAGCCCGACCTTTCCCAACCACCTGGTCGACAACGGCCAGTACGAACGCCTTGGTCTTGGCACCGACCGCCAGGTCCCCGCTCTAGTCCTGTTCGACGCGCAGACCAGGCGGCCGATGCCGATCGGCTATGGCATCCTCTCTCAGGACGAGATCGTCGACCGGGTGTTCCAGCTGACCCAGGTCCAGGCCGGGAGCGATTTCTGATGCGCGGGCCGACAGCAAACCCTCGCGCCGGAGCATCGCGCCGCGCGCTGGGCATGGTACTTGGTCTTGCGGTCGTTCTCGCCTCACCAAGTCCCGCCATGGCCGGGGTCGAGGGCGAGATGCAGAGTTTCATGACCGACATGGGGGCACAGGCCAATGTCACCGGTCCCTCGGCCTACCAGGGCCAGTCGGCGGGCTACTATTCAGGCGGGGCGATGTGGTCGCGTTTCCCGCAGAAGAACATCCAGCCCTTCAACATCCAGCTGCCGCACGCGCGCGCCGGCTGCGGCGGGATCGACCTTTTCGCTGGCTCCTTCTCGTTCATCAACACCGCCGAACTGGTCGCGATGCTGAAAGCCACCGCCAACAATGCGCTCGGTTTCGCATTCAAGCTCGCGATTGACACGATCTCGCCCGAGATCGGCAAGGTCATGGATGAGCTTGCGCAGAAGGTGCAGCAGATGAACCAGATGAACATCTCGTCCTGTGAGACCGCGCAGGCGCTGGTCGGCGGGCTCTGGCCGACCTCGGACACCGCAAGTTCGGTGATCTGCGAGGCGATCGCCAACAGCCAGGGCGCGGTGGCCGACTGGGCCCGCGCGCGCCAGCAGTGCAACAATGGCGGTCAGCGCGAGGCGCTCAAAGCCGGTAATTCCGATCCCGATATGAAGGAACAGGCCGGAATGCCCAACAACTACACCTGGGAGGCATTGGGCAAGAAATACGGCGGGTTCGACACCCAGTTCCGCGAGTTCCTGATGACGCTGGTCGGCACGGTGATCTACGATCCACAAGGCGCGGGCGGCAAGCCGCGGGTCCAGTTCATCGGTCCGGCCGACGCCGCGCTGATCTCGGCGATGCTCGACGGAACATCGGCGACGCCGCACAAGGTCTGGTCCTGCGGTTCGGACACCACAAAATGCATGGCGCCCTCCGAAACCGCGATGGTCATCGGACCCAATGCCGCGATCAAGACGCGGGTGCGCACGCTGATCGAGAGCATGGCCTTGAAGGTCCGCGATCCCGGCGCCTCGCTGACCCCGGCCGAAGTCCAGCTGCTCGGCATGGCGAGCGTTCCGGTTTACAAGATCATCACCGTGAGCGCCGCGGCCGAGTTCGGGATTTCCGCGCAGGAGATCGACGATCTCTCCGAAATCGTCGCGGTCGACCTAGTCACCACCATGACCATGCGGTTCATCGACATGGCGATCAACGCGCGCTCGGACTTCAACGGCGCCGATGCCGATTCCTTACGCGAATGGCGCGAGGGGCTCTACGAAACCCGCCGCAACTTTCTCGGTATCGCGGCGCGCACCTCGCAGCGCTTCGATCAGACTTTTGCGCTGATCCAGCGCACGCAGATGCTCGAGAAAACCCTACGCAGCCAGCTCTCGCCGCAGATGTCGGCGGCGCTGCGGTTTTCGCGCACGCTCTCGACCCAGGTCCAGTAGGAGCGCCTCGCCCATGCTCGAGGTCTTCACGGTTGGGGGCGGCGAGTATCTCGTCAACACCTTCAACGCGATCGCCGCCTGGACCGGTTCGGGCGGGTTCAAATCGCTGATCCGCGTCTGCATGGTGATGGCGCTCATCTACGCGCTCCTCATCACCGCGATGGACCTCGACTGGCGCGCCTGGCTGCGCTGGTTCATCCAGTCGACGCTGATCTACACCGTGCTGATGGTCCCGACCGTGACGATCAAGGTCACCGACCGGGTGAACCCGGGGCTGGCCCCCGCGACGGTCGCCAACGTGCCGATCGGGCTCGGCGTCATGGCCTCGTTCACCAGCCAGGTCAGCGACTACTTCACAAGGCAGGCAGAGACTGTCTTCGTCATGCCCGCCGCGCTCAATTACTCGAGCGGCGGCTTCGTCTACGGCGCACGGATGTGGGACAAGCTGCGCGCCTTCGAGGTCCGCGATCCCGTGTTCAAGGCCAACCTCGATGGCTGGCTCAAGCAATGCGCCTATTACGATATCCTGCTCGGCACCAAGAGCCTCAAGCTTCTTTCGGAATCGACCGACCTGTGGGCCGATCTCGGCGCCAATGCCGCGACCAACCGGGGAATGAAGTTCCTCACCGATACCGGCGGCGGCACGGTCGACATCGAGGGGCGGACCTGCGCCGAGGCCTGGACACTGCTCGACGCGCAGTGGGATGCCGAGGTCAATGCCTATGCGCCGCGCTTTGCCCGGGCGATGTATCCCAGGCTCAGCGAGGCTGCGGCCAGTGCCAAACTTGCCGCCGACGTGCCAGTCATCGCGCAACTGCTCACCGGGACGGCGAGCCCGCGCAACCAGTTCCTCAAGCAGAAGAGCATGCTCGATGCCTTCGAGGCAGCCCAGCTCGACTTCGGCAATGCCGACAGCGATTCCTTTGCGCTCCAGCGCGCCGACACCCAGACCCGCAACGCCATGACCACCGCAGCCGAGCAAGGGCTGATCTGGATCCCGGTGCTGAACGTGGTGCTGACGCTCGTTTTCTACGCGCTGTTCCCGATCGTCTTCCCGCTGCTGCTGTTCCCGCGCACCGGGATCGCGACGCTCAAGGGTTACTTCGCCGGGTTCTTCTACCTCGCCGCCTGGGGGCCGATCTACGTCCTCATCCACATGTTCATCATGGACCGGCTCGCGAGCCAGACCAATGCCGCCGCGCCCGGCGGGGTGAGCCTTGCCAACTGGGCCGGGATCGATGCGGTCAACCAAGACCTCGCCACCATGGCCGGGTTCCTGATGATGTCGGTGCCGGTCCTCGCGCTGATGGTCATGCGCGGCACCATGTCGGTCGCCTCGAACATGAGCTCGATGCTTGCGCCAGCCCAGGGGGGTGCCGATGCCGCCGCGCTCGAGCGTACCACCGGCAACTACGCCTTCGGCGACGTCAGCTACGGCAATCTCAATGCCAACAACCGCCAGACCGCACAGTGGGGCCTTGCCCCCAATTTCATGGCCGGGGCCGCGCATATGGGAATGCGCAGCGACGATGGGCGGATGATCCACGGCTACGGCGGGGGGCGCAACGTCATCGACACCTCGGGCGCGATCTCGCAATTGCCGTTCAAGGCCAGCATGTCGCACGGCTATGCGAGCGACCTCAAGTCGCAGGGCCAGTGGTTCCTGAGCGAAGCCGATCGAATCGAGAACGGCACGTCCCAGACATGGTCGAGCGCCCGGGGCCGGTTCGGCAGCACGGTCACCGCGAGCAGCGAGGTCACCGGTTCGCGCCGCGAAAGCGGATCGCGCGCCTCCGACACCCACAACGTCGGCGGCAATGTCGTGGTCGAAGGCGCGCAGGGCAGCTCGACCCGCGAAGTGACCAACAACGACCTGATCCTGCGCGAAGGGAACAGCCGGACCTTTACCGATTTTGAGAACCGTACTCTTGGCTATTCGCTCGGACTAGGCGGCATGCTCGGCCGAGCGGCACCTGGCGACGGCGGCAAAGGCAAACCTGCGGCGGACCAGGGAGCCCAGCAAGGTGGGGCCAATGCCGATGCGGAGGTGCCTCTGGGTGGCAAGCGGGGGGCAGGTCTTTCGGGCTCACTAAATCTGAGCGGCTACGGTCGCAAGGAATGGGGGGAAGACTCCCGCGCCAGCACTGAGCGTTCCGCCACCAACCAGACAACGCGCGGGACCGACAAGTCCGACGAGACCAGCGAACGCGTGGTTATCAGCGGCAACAGCGGCGATATCCAGTCTAGCGGCACTTTCAGCCAGAACTCGGACTATGCCGACAGCAGCCGTTCGCGCACCGAAAGCGGGGGCACCGACTGGCGCGTGGCCGAAGCCGAGGAGCGCCGCGCCGCAGCCTCGCGCTACCGCGAGATCGGTAGCCGTATGATGTCCGAAGCAAGCTATGCCGAGAGGCACGGCTTCCAGGTGTCGAGCGACATGTCGAACCTGATCCAGGACCGCTACGAAGCCTTGCAGCGCGAACATCCCGAGTGGCATTTGCCCGACATCTCGAGCCCGCGCCTTTCCTATGCCGACATGGCCCGGCGCGACCAGGCGATCGATTATATCATGGACGACCTCCTGAGCGATCTCAGGAACCGGCGGATCGACGAACTCGCCGACGTCTCGGCAATCGGCGGCAAGGGCACGCTCGGCAGCCATGCGGATCTCGGCATTCCGGCCAGCGCTGAACTGCTATCTGCTGCACCCCCGCAGGGGCTGGTTCCTTCACCGCTCGAAGGCGGAACGTTGCTGCAAGTGCCTGGGGGATCAGTCGATGGCGCCGCGCTCGCCCGCGAGCTCGGGATCGGGGTCAAACGCGGAGCCAACCTAGGCAGTATGGACGGCGCACTGGTTCCCGCCATGGGCGTAGTTGCCGAAGAGGCCCGAGCGCTTGGTCTGCCCCGTCCCGTCGTCACTTCGGGCAACGACAGCACGCAGCACGGGCGCGGTTCAGCCCATTACGACGACCGGGCGCTGGACTTCAGAGGCAACAACATCACCGACGCGCAAGGCGAAGCCTGGGCTCAGAAGGTGCAAGCCCGGCTTGGCCCCTCATATGCAGTCGATTTTGAACGGTTCCCGGAAAAGCCCGCCCGAGACCACCTACATGTGGCCAAACGCCGCGAATGATGTCCTTTGCCTGGGGATCAAGCCTGACTGATTAGGAAAACTATGAACCCGATCGAGAGTGCTATGAAGGCGAGTGAGTAAGGCTCCCAAGCAAAATCCCCGAGCGAGCGCGCATCTTCGGACAGCGGCAATTTCAATCCGGTGACCGGGTCGCAATCGACACCGTTCGAGTAAATCGGTCTGCCGTCGAGACCGTAATGTCCATTGTCCATGGGACATCTCCAATCAATGCTGTCATAACGTCAAACTGGCTGATTTTTCAACCAGCTGTAACGCAACCGGGGAAGTCTGCCCATCTTCCTGCCCCTCTCCCCGTGCAGCGCGAAGCGCTGGCTTCACGCGTGCGCCACCGGATAGCTCTGAATCTTCTCGCGGCCCGCCTTGCGGATCTGCGCGACTGCTTCCTCGAGATGAAAGGCCGCGGCATCGCGGGCGCGTAACGCATCTTCGCGGCGCATTGCGTCGATGAGACGCTCGTGCTCGCTGAGCGAGCTCGCCGCCTCCTCAAGCTGGAAGTAATTGGCGCCGGCAAGCCAGGCAGCGGGCGGGATCGCCGAACGATAGGTCTGGAAGGCAGTGCGGTTGCCCGAGAGTCGCACGAGCTCGAGATGGAACTGGTAGTCGAGATAGGCACCGTTGAGCAGATTGTCGGGATCGATGCGATCGAGCGCGCCGAGCGCAGCCCCGATCGCTTCGAGACGGGTGAAATCGGCCGAGCCCCCGCACATGGCGATCTGGTAAGCCGCAAGCGCGTTGAACGCGGCAGCCATCGAAAGATGCTCGACAATCCGCTCGATCGGCCAAGGGGCGATGACGCAGTGTCCGCCGCGCCTGACGATCAGGCCAAGCTCGGCGAGTTCGCGCGCGCAGGCTTGCGCTTCGGTATCCGGCAGGCGGGCAAAGTCGGGAAGGACATCAAGCTTGAGCGCAGGCGCAGGTGCATCCGAGACGCGTAACACGGCGATCGCCAGCGCCGAGGGGCAGGCAATATTGCGAACCGGTTGCAGCTTGGGCCTTGTCACGATAGCTTTGCATATCCCCAGGTACGCGAGATCAATAATCCGCAAGGCGTCAATTGGGAACTCAAAAGGGCAAGATTGGCCGGGACGGGGCGTTGCAACCGATGTCCGGCGTGTGAGGTGAACGGGTTGGAGAACGGCGGAACACTGGCCGAGAAAATGTTCCTCGAACTGCGCTTCGGGGTGCTGTCGGGTCGCTATCTGCCGGGGCAAGTGCTCGATCGTGCTTCGCTATACGCTGCCTATGGCTGCAGCCCGGCTGCAGCGGCCGATGTCCTCAGGGCGCTCGTTGCGGAAGGCTACTTGGTCCACGAAAAGCGCCAATACGCGGTACGCGAATGGACCCGCCCCGAGATCGAGGATCTTTACGACCTGCGTTCCTCGCTCGAAGGGCTGGCCGCCGAACGCGCCGCCGAGCGGGCCAGCGATGAAGAAGTCGCCGCGCTCCAGTTAATGGTTTCGGACACCTCGGCCATGTCGTTCACCGATCCCGCCGACATCGAACGGGTCGCCCAGCAGACTATCCGGTTCCGCGCCGAGGTGGTGCGGCTCGCCCGGAGCGCGACCCTCGCCAGGCTCATGGGCAGCGTCATCCCCAATGCGCTCTACCGGCGCATCGTCTGGGCGCAGCACGCCGAAGATGCGCAGCAGTCCTACCGCATGCAGTGCAAGATCGCGCGGGCCATCGCCGATCGTTCCGCAGCGCTCGCACGGCTGTCGATGCGCGAGGACATCTTCGCCTCGCGCGAGGCGGTCCTCGCCGCCATCGCCGATCTGGCGCAGCGACCGCGCGCCGAGGTCGCGATCATCGAGCGGCTGTCCGGGACGGTCGAACACGATGGACGCCGGTTTGGGCAAGGCATGCGCGAGGCCGGGGTCGATGGCCGGCTTGTTCCTTTCGGTGTGCCCACCTGAAGACTACCCTTCGGGACCGGTGTCGTTCGGAAGCGGGATCGCCATTTTTTCATTGTGGAGATGCTCGACGGCCAGGGCAACAAAGCCGGCCGCGCTTGCCAGGCCTACGGCTTCAAGCGTGGCAAGCAAGTCGCAGGCGTCGCCGATGATAATATCGATCGTGATCCGATCAAACGCGCGGCACTCACCTGCCACCTGCACGCCCCTGACTGTGTTCGAAGCGCAAACGATTGGTGAATCTGTAGTTTATGTCAAGTTACGGGAGTATCCCTAGCCGGGTTTACTGCTCCGATACCGATGAAACTCCAGTCCTCAACCGACGTGATTGAGAAGAAACCGATCAATCGCCTGCCAGGCTTGAGTAGAACTCCACATCGATCCGATCAGGCTGGACGATCTTGCCGCGCACAGAGACCTGTCCTTCGAGGCCTTGCGGAACCGGTTCGTCGCCGAAGTGCAGCCGCCAGACCATCCCTTCGGCATCGCGCAGCATCGGCCCGCGCGCACCCGGTTCGATGGTGCCGGTGATCGTGTTGGCAGAGAGGCGTGCTGGGCGGTTCATGGGCTTCGTGGAGGTGTGTGGTTGGAAGGATCTGCGCAGGAAAATGCGTCCGCGCAGGCCTTGCTCATAGCAAGGGCCCAGATAAATTCCAGCGCCGCTTGCAATTCACGCAAGCTAATCAGCCGCATCTGGTCGGCCTCGTGCCTTGGAAGTTCGTGATCTGCTCTTGCTCTTTTGGCGACGCTTGATGTCGAACTTGAGGCGTTCAGGCATGGCGGCCGCTTGCAGTTCCTCGAAAAACGCCGCGAGGAAGGACGGTTCCAGCTTGATCCAGGATCTGAGCAGACGCCCGGGTTCGCTCCTGGCTGGCGGGATGGTCTTGTGCTCCGCCACCCAGGCGATCACCTCAAGCTGCTTTGCCCGGCGCGATGCGTCTCGCTCCGCGTAGGAAATACCTTTGGGCATCAGGTCAGGCCGCACCCGCTCAATCCTCTGCCGCACATCATCGCGTGTTTTTAGGCCGAATGGCGAGAGCCAGCCAGTAAGCCGTTGCCGGTCTGCCGTGCCTTGCCGGGGTGGGTCTTCGCCGCGTTCGATCGACCCAACGATCCGTTCGATGTTTTCCTCGGTCTCACGCTTCTGGCGGGCTTGTCGTTCAAGCTTCGGTTCGTATTGGCCGAGCGCCGCCATCCTTGCAGCAAGGTCGGGCCGGAAAAATCTGGCAGTTGAATTCAGCGCACGCGAAAAGCGCTGTCCTTCCGGTGAACTCTGCGGTGGCTTGGGGCCTCCAGCTTCGATCGCGGCGACAATCGCGTCGTCGCGATCCATCCGCTCGAGAACCGACGGCGTCAGAACGCATCTCCAGGCTCTTGCCAGGTCCGGCGCGGCACGATTGAGTCGGCGAACTATCTGCAGGTCATACGACTCTTCCAACTTGCAGCAGCAACGGCGCACAGCATTGGTGATGTCACGGTGCAATCCGTTCGCGGCTTGCCCCGCCTCGATCGCTTCGAAGAAGCACAGTATGCGGAACTGGTCGGCTCTCTCATCTGGAGGCGCGTCCGGCTTTACGAATGCCGCGTCGAGAGTCGCCCGGCTGACTTCGGCATATCCGGTGACCTGGTCGAACTCGAAGAGCGGCACATGTGCCTGGGCAATTCCCTCGCCCGACCAGGCCCGCTGCGACAAGAAACTGCGCGGCCTGGGGCCGGGGTTGCCGTTCATCGCATCGGCAATGGCACCGGCTTCGATGATTGCTTCGGCGGTGAACTGTGCGCTTGGTACATCCGATTGAAACGCCGCCTGAACACCGCCAAGGAATGTGTCGGAAATCTGTCTGCTCCGTGCTCCGGCAACCGTTTTGACGTCGACCGCATAGTAATACTGGCTGCGCGCCTTGCCCGGGGCCTTGCGCGTCAACCGCCCGATCTTCTGGACCGTGGCGCGCAGGTTTCGCGGTGACCAGGAGCAATCGAACCCCAACCGGAGCCCGGGGGAGTCGAAGCCCTCGCGTAACCGGAACACGACACAGGCGACACGGACTGTGCCATCCGCTCGTGCGAAGTTTTCACGCGCCGCGATGGCATATTCAGCTTCGGCGACACTGTTCCCCGGATCATGGATGATCGCTTCCGCCGTTTCGCCGCGCGGCAGCCTGTCTCCGATATATTGCGCGCATTCCCGGGCGTAGGCCTGGTTGGGAAGCCAGAACATCGCGCGCTCGGACATGTGCCGCTGCAAATAGACATCAGCAAGCAGCCGGATGCGATGGCGCACGATCGTGGAGACGTCTGATGGCCGCAGCGACCGGTCGAGCAATTGTTCAACCTGCCCTGAGAGGTCTTCGAAGGCCAGTTCGGCGCAGTCCTGGTCGACGACAAAACTCTGTTTGGCTAGCGACGAGAACGCGGTTCCGGAGCGTTTCTCCAATTGGGCGACAGCGGCACGCAGTTTGAGACCGCAGTCGATCCGGACGATATCGGTGGCATTGAGGAGCTCGAGATCGAAGGCCTCCTGCATGCCCAGAACGGCCGAGGCGCCTTCGCGGATGCCAAGCACCTCTTCGTTGACGTCCCAGGGCGTGGCCGACACCCAAACGACCTTGCGCGCGCCTTGGCGTACCGCCTCGAACGACAGGTTGCTCTCGCGCCGGTCGGAGCCGCCGATATGGCACTCATCGACGAACACGAGCTCGGGGCCGGCGGTGCCGACAAGGTCCTTGAGGCGGCCGCGCCGCACCGCTTCGCGATAGGATTGCCAGGTCGCGCAGCGCCAGGAGGAACGATTGGCGATCAAGCCCGCGGCGGCGAAGGCGCTGAGCTGGCGCGAGGTCTGCTCGACAATATCGACGCTGTGCGCAAGGTAGATCTTGATTTGCTGGGTCCACTGCTCGCCAATGAGCGCCATTGTCAGGGTTTTGCCCGATCCGGTTGGCGCCTCGAGATAGGCATGGCCAGATGTTTCGAGAATATTTGCGACCTGCGCGGCGAGGCGAAACTGATCTGCGCGCGGTTGCCACATGGACTTGCGGCGAGGCTTGCGCGCCATCGGTGGCGCAGGTCCTTCGGCTGTTGCCAGCATCAATCGTCTCCTGGTTCCTGAGATGCAGCGCGTCGGCCGCCCGGATTGCGAGGAAGGGACCAGTCGGCGCGGCCCGGTGGGAGGTGGCCCGGACCGCGCCTTCCGGTCAGGCGTAGGCCGGGCGGTCGATGCACTGGATGCAATCGACCCTCGGCGCTTCGCTGGCAGTAGGATGGACATGGCCACCGGCCGCTTCGGGACAGTCCTGGCAGTCTTCGTCCGCCGCGCGGGTCGCACGGGGATTGACGCGCTTGGCCTGTTCCTTCTGTGCGTCGAGCGCTTCGCGCCTCAAGGCATTGTCCACCCGCCCGGACCGGGCAGGAATCGCGGTCTCGGCCTGGGCGGCGTCTGGGGCCGGGGCGGCGTCCTGGGCTGAGGCGGCAAGGGCAGGCTCAGCCAGCACCGCGATCAGCGGCAGGGCAAGACAGGCTATCAGTTTCATCGGTATTCTCCTCATTTCTTCAGAAAAAGCCGGTCCTTCGCCCGAACGAGAGGTCGTCCGGGCGCGAATCCCCGAGCGCCGACCGGCGCACGCTGAGGGTCACGCCGGCGCGTCCGCGGCCACGAATGTGGAGGTCGCGCAGGTCGATATTGTTGCGTTCGGCCCAGTCCTGGGCATCCTTCTCGCTCGCAAAATCGCCGATTTCAGAATGGTCATAGGACATCGTCGGATTGCTCCAGGGGTGGGGAGGGGGGCGCTGCGCAGTCCTGCCTGGGCAGCGGCAGTACCGCCGGGAACAGCGCCGCAAGGGCAGCGGCAAGCGCGATCGCGGCCATCGCGGCGAGCGCCAGATCGCGGTAGAGTGGATCGGACACGACACAGGCGAGCGCGCCGAGCCAGACCAGCGCCGCCTGGCAACCATCGAACAGGCGATGCGATGCGGGACGGCGAGGGGCGGCGCGCGTCACAGGTCGAGCCCCAGCGACTTTTCCGGGACCGGCAGCTGGCGCACAGCGGGTTCGGGCACCGAGCCCAGCACCGCCTCGAGCTTGGCCTTGAGCTCGGGGCTCATCCTGAGGTCAGGCAACTGGCGCGGCTCGATCGGGTTGGCCGGCCTCGCGTCGACCTCAATCTTGCCAATGGTCTCGAGCGCCGAAGTCTTGTTGCCGGGGGTCCGGTCGAGCTGAAATTTGAGCGCTTCCACATCGTTGGTGACGACGCGCATGTCGTCGGTGGCGCGGGTGTTGAGGACGTTCTGGGTGCGCTGGGTGGCGAGGTTGCGCTGGGTCGAGGAGATCACCTCGATCGCCTGCGCCTGGGTCATGCCCTGGGCCATGTGGGCGTTGAGCGCATAGCCGAGATCGAGCCGGCGCAGCATCGGATCGCCCGAGGGCAAGGTCAGTTGCCGCTTGTCGGCCAGCTCGACCGTCACCGCATCCTTAGTTGCCGACAGGACCGTGGCATAGGTCGACTTGGCAATGTCGCGCGCACCGTCCTTCTCGCGCCACAGGATCGTCTCACCATCGTGGAGCGTGATGTCCTTGCGCTCGTAGAGCCCGAGCCGGTCGAAGCGGTGGCCAGGATCGAGCCGGTCGGGATCGATGACTTTGCGCTGCCCCTCGCGCTCAAGCGTGACCTTACCGTCCTTGCCGATCGCCACGACGTCGTATTCGCCGCGCCCCAATCGCAGTTCGCGCACATCCATCCGCGCCTCGAGCACCTGACCCGTCCGGTAGGTCGAGACGAACCGCATTTCTTCGCGGGTGGCGTTGACGCTTTGCAGGGTCGCGAGCGGCACGCCGTCGCCCGAGAGCGTGCCGTCCTTGAGCAGCCCCTGCTGGACGAGACCGTTGATCCGGGCCCGGTCGTCGCGCCCGGCGGTGAAGATTGCGGTCTTCGCGCGCTCGTCGGGAGCCAGCGAAAGCCAGAGGTCGGCGGCTGCTGCGACATGGTCGGCCTTGTCCTCGATCACCCGGCCGTGCGCGGCGAGAAGGTCGAGGGCGAGCCCGGCATGACCTTCGTTCGACAGGCCTGCAACCGCGAGCAAGAGCGGCGAGCCCTTCTGGCGGATGTTCTCGTCCATCCGCACAGTCGCCTGGCCCGCACTTTGCGAGACCGCGAACATCTTGCCCTGTTCGATCGCCGACAATTGCTGGCGGTCGCCCATGAACGGGGCCTTGGCGATGTCGAGCCGCTCGGCGATCAGGGTGAGGCTCGCCATGTCGCGCGAAGAGACCATCGAAGCCTCATCGGTGATGATGACCGTGTCCCGAAGCGCGTCACGCGCCGCCTCGAACCGCTCGCCTTCCCCGCGCGCGGCGGGCCCCGCATAGCGGTTGACGAAGCTCGCGATCGTCCAGGCCTCGATCCCAGCCTCGCGCATCTGGTCGGCCGTCATTGTGCTGGCGCCGCCGCCGCTGCCAACACCACGCAGATCGGCCACCATCTTGTTCTGGAAGGCGAGCCCGACGAGCTTCACCCCCTCGGCGGAGAGTACCTTGTCGAGCGCGCCGAGCAGGGTCGACTTGCCCGCGCCTGCCACCCCCTGGATGTTGAGAAAGCGGTCCTTGCCCGACAGCACCGCAACACCCGCAGCAAGCTGCCCGGCGTTCAACTGCCAGGCATCGGTCCCGGCACGTTCGATTCCGAGTTCGCGCGCTGCCTCCTGCAGCCGCGCCATCGCCACATCGGGCGGCATGAACGCACGGCCCTGGCCGGAGCCGGCCTCGATGCGCCCCAGGATCTGCTGCTCGCGCGCCAGTGCAGCAGGCGTGGTGACAAGGTCATAGTGCCCGTCGAGGCGATCCGACTTGCCGGGGATGAGTTGGCCGGACCGAACAAGTTCGCTGATCCGCAGGATCACCGCTTCGCCTTCGAGCCCCTTGATCTGAAACCCCAGCGCCGCGCTGAGGATGGCATGGGGGCTGAACGCCGCCTCGCGTTCCGACAGGTGGCGGATCGCCGAGGCCGCAGCGTGCTGGGCCTTGATCGTTTCGGCGGGCAAAAAGAGCGCGGCAGGCCCGCTGACCGCCAGCGCGCTCGGTGGCCGCAGGGCGGCGCTGATCCGTTCGGATACTTCGGCAAAGGCCTGGCTCGCCGTTTCGCGCAGGGTGGGGCGGCCCTGCTGGGCGCTGCGCGCCATGGCCTCGGCGATGAGCGGCTTGCCATCAAACCCCAGTTCGGCGGCGCGCGCCTGCCAGCCTGCCACCAGCGCTGCCCGGTCACCGACCTCGAGCTTGGGATCGCGGGTATAGAGCGTGATCTGCTTTTTGGTTTCAAGGCGCGTCGCGCCCGTCTCGGCAATCTTCGCCTCGATTTCGTTGGCGCGGGTCGAAAACGCTTTGATCAGCGCTGCCGGCACGCCCTTGATCTCGAAGGCGCCATGCTTGCCAGTGGCCTCTGTCTCATAGCCGAGCTTCTGCAATTGAGCACGGAACGCGGCATGGTAGAACTGGCCGATCGTCGTGTTGTTCTTCCAGATCTCGCCGTTCCACAGCGCCTTCCAGTTGCCCTTGAGGTCGCGCGTCAGGTTGGCGACGACGGCATGCACATGCCCCTGCGGATCGAGCGCGCGGCTCGTATCGTGGGCGAACAGGGCATAGACGAGGTCACCGGTCTTTTCGGGCTCGCCATTGCGATTGCGCTCGTAATTGCGCGCTTCGGCGAGCTGCTTTTCGACCAGCTGCGACATGGTCGAGCGAACCGCTGCCATATGCGCATCGAGGATCCGCCGGTCGCCTGAGACCAGCGCCAGGATCGAGGCAGACTTGGGCATCGAAAAGGTGAGGTCGAGACCCAGGCGCCGCCCCTCGACCTGGCCTACCAGTTCGCCATCGGGCAGATGCCCATTGAGTACGCCTTCGAACGCGTCGCGCCCGACTGCTCCCTCAAGCCCAAGTGCGCGCGCACCCTCGCCAGCCCAGACCCCGGCCTGCGCGCTTTCCTCGGCCGTGTAGTAGTTGTCGTTCGCAAAATAGTCGGCGGCTCCGCCAGACGAACGAACAGCTGCGATGGAGTGCATGGCCTACATCTCCAGACCATCCTCGAGGTCCGGATCGATTGGGCCCGGATCGCCTCGGCCAGGACCGTCCGCGCCGGAGCCGGGCGTGTCGATACCCTTGGGGCCGCCTGCGGACCGCTCGATGCGGCTTTCGGGCTCAAGGGCTTCGCCAAGTTCGCGGGCGCTTTGTGCCGTGCGCTGATCGGCTGTCCTGGCTGATGTCCGTGTGATCCCCTTGCCTTCGCTTTCGGCGTAACGCGACTGCGAACCGGAGACAGGCGAGGGCGCCTCGGGCCGGAACGACATGGACGAGGCCATCGGTCTTGCCGCCGCGTCGGCTTCCGAAGCGATCGGCGCTGCCGGCGGCTCGGCGTCTTCAGGCGCGTCCGGGGTTGGGACCGTCTTTGGTTGGGAAACATCGGGGTCGCTTACGGGTGCAGGCTCGAGCTCCTCCGTGGTCTCGCGTCCACCCGTATCCTGCCCTTCGTCACCGCCGCCGTCAGGTGCGCCTGCAAATTCGATCGGCTCGACATTCTCGCGCAGCAGATAGCCTTCCGCGACCTTGGGATAATCCTTGTAGCTGAGCTTGATCCGCGCGGCGTCGAAGCCTTCGGGAAAGACCACGAAGCCGCGCAGCGATGGCAGCTTCATGATGTCATCGGGCAGGACGAGGGGCTGGACTTCACTGCGCGGCGTGATCGTCGCCGCATCGCGGATGTTGGAGTAGCCGTAGCTGTAGGCCTCATCCATCATGCGCACTTCGCGGTGGCCGATGTAATCGGAACAATGCTCGGCGGTGTCGCGGTCGGCGGCAGCGAGGATGAGCTTGCTGCGCGCGAGCGAGGAAAGGTTCTGCGCGCCTTCCTTGCCGTAGGTTTCGGCGAGTTTGGCGAAGGAATGGATGCCGAGCACGAAGGCACCGCCAAAGCCCCGAGCGGTCTGCAGGCCGTCCTCGATCGCGGGCAGGCGATGGAGCGCATGGACCTCGTCGAAGAAGAACCAGGTCCGCAGGTCGCGGGTACGCGGCAGTCGCATCAGGGTGTGAACGGCAAGGTTCATCCACAGCGACAGCAGCGCCCGGTTCAGGACCAGTTCGTTGTGCGAAGAGGTGATGAACAGGATCGATCCCGGCTTGTCGTTCGAGCGGATCCATTCGCTAATCGAGAAGGGCTCCTTTCCCTCGGGAAGGAAGCGCAAGGCCTGGGCATTGGTATTGAACACCGCGCGGATCGATTCCGCCATCTTGGCCGCTTCCGGCGCGGTCAGCGGATCGGCGACGGTGTTCTCGAGCATCTTGTGGACGGCCTTCAGGTCCGCCATCATCAACCGGCTCGCGAGCGCCTGGTTGGTTGCCTGGTTCTCCTTGATCAGCTTGATGCAGGTCTCGACGAAAAGCGTGCGCGCCGCCAGCATCCAGAACGGTTCGGCGCCGCCGCCATCGGCAGGCAGGAGGGCAGCGGCGATCCCGGTAAAGTCGGCGTGGTTCTTGGCCTCGCCGAACACCGACCACGACGGGCAGCGCTCGTCCATCGGGTTGAGGATCGTGTCGGTCTCGGGGTTGTAGAACGCCTCGACGTAGGCACCCGTCAGATCGAAAACCACCGCGCGATCCCGGCGGGCGCGCATCTGGGCAATGAGCGCGCGCATCTGCGTCGTCTTGCCGGTGCCGGTCGAGCCGATCATCATCGTGTGGGCCTGTTCGGTGCGCCAGGGGAAGGGGATACCCGCCATCGAATAGGCGTGATGGATACCTGCCGCCTTACGATCGGAGAGGCCCATCGCCATCACCGCGGCGAAGCTTGTGCCGGGCAGTTTATCGGCGATCTCCTGCTCTAGGGCCGCGCGGTTGTGGGCATTGATCACGGCGGCAAGTTCCGCCCCGTCGACCAGCATCGCACCGCGCTGGTGACGCTCTTCGAGGATCGACTTGCCCCGCCGCTTCGAGAAGTCGACGAACCAGATCGAGAGCGGCAGCGCGACGAACAGCGACATGAACAGCGAGCCCCAGACTGCGCGCATCAACCGGTTCCAGGCGATGACCACATCGGGGTGCGAGGCAACCATCGAGATCGGTGCCGGAATGACTTCGCCCGAAGGCACGGTGAGGTTGATTACCTTGCCGGGCGAGAATTCCATGAAGGCCCAACCGGCGGCATAGATCCGCATCAGGATCATCTCGACTTCATGCTCCTCGAGGCGCAGCGCGAGCACCACCGAAAGCACGAAGAGGAAGGTGAAGAACCAGACCAGAAAGGGCAGCCGGGCAGAGGCAAACCACATCAGGAATTCGTGCGTGATGAGCTGCGATCCACGCGTGAAATCACCGGCGTTGCGCGGCATGGTTCCGCGCGCCGAATGATGCTGCAATTTTCCAGGCCGCGCGCGGTCCGACCAGGTGTCAGGACGCGGCATGGAACACCTCCATGCGCCGCTCGGCTTCGTTCAGGAGTTCGCTATGGACCTCGGAGTATTCGCGCTGCACCATGAGGTCGAGCGCCAGGAAGGTATACTCGGAGGCAAACTGCCGGCGGCGCTCCTGCTCGGACGAGCCGGAGAGACCATCGACAAAATGCTCGATGGCGATTCGCAGCAGCTTGGAACGGGAGATATTGCGCGCGGTCGCTGCGGCATTGGCAGCCTCGGCAACCGATGCCGGAAGCCGAACCGAAATCAGGACTGTTTCTGTCATCACCAAACCCTTCGAAAAGGGCCTGGTGGGGATTGCGCCTCATGGTTGTAGGGCATCCCCGCCTGCTTGGCAAGGGAAGGCGCTTTGGTTGCCCCGCGTATTCCGTTGTATTACACCATAATTGCGCGCAATAGCGTCATTCATGATCGTATTCACAAGATGTAATCGAATGTGATACACCGGTCATCACTCGTATACATGAGCATTTGTGCCGCTTTTACAAACGGCCCTGCCGTGTACGGTCTGCAAATTTTCCCCTTGATCCGATACGCTTCGATCTGTGTGGGTTCTGTGATCTTACAGATTCTGCGAACGGGCATTTCGATCATGACCTGGAGGCTCCAGAATGCCGGGTTATATTGCGGCATTCGGATGTTTTTCTTGAGGCTGCCGGGCAAGCTGACTTGCCAAATGGCCGCACTGCTGGAATCCATGGGGCGGGAGGTTTCAGCGCCAACCCAAGAGGTATCGTCATGGCCAGGAAAGGAAGTCTCGAAGCGGAACGAGCAGCAATCGCAAAGGAGCGTCAAGCGCTGGAAACACGCGAGGCGAAACTGCGCGAAAACGAGCAGGCCGCCATGGCCGAGCTGCTGAAGAAATCGGCACTCGGCAAGGCACCATTCGAGAGGGTCGAAGGCTTCTTCGCCCTTCTCGGAAAGCTCGGTCTCGACGAAGCGGAAAAGCGACTTCGGATCAGCTGAAACCGGCCTTGCAAAAGGCCAGCGCAGCCGGGGTTCGATGCCCCGGCTGTGCTTTATCCAGACACGCAAAAAAGGGGGCCGGAGAGCCCCTCTTCGGAGCCCTCCGGCGTGTAGGATGGTTGCCATGTCAGAACGGGCAATCGGCGTCCCATTCTGGATCCATCACCACGCTCATAAAGCTTGCGGCGCGGGCGATGTTCGCTTCGTCGAAGTCATCGGCCATCATGCCGGGGACGGAATGGACGATCCGGTCGATCAGGTCCTGCGGCAGCGCATTGTAGTCGCCCTCGTCGATGGCGAGGAAGCAGCCGAACTCGTCTTCGATGACGTGCTGGTCGAAGAAGCTGTGCTGGGCCCGGATAGTCGCGGCGCGCACTGCGGCGTCATAGCTGATGGGATCGAAAGCCGGGATGTCGAGGGTCTTGGTAAGAGCGTTCATGTGAGCCTCCTGTCAAAGGAATTGAAGAGGTCTCTTGTCCGATGGCCGAGCTTGGTCCGGGTCAGGAACGGGCCGCACGCGGCCCGCCGCGAAGCGGGGGTGGGGGATCCGATTTTTTCGCCTTCTTCAGGCGTAAAAATTGGGGGAACCGCCCTTCTTGACGCGGGCCAATGGCGGCCATCATGCTTGGAATTCTGCGAGAGTGTTTAACCCCTGTTGGTCCGCACCTTCGGTGGCCCCACCCCTGACCGTCGCGCCCGGCCGATGCGAAGGCTTCGCGGGCTCCGCCAGCAGGCCGCCAGGCCGTCACTGGCTTGGGCAAGAAGCGAGCGAGCCGGGCCGCTGGTGCGCGTCCCGAGCGACAAAAAAGAAGGGCATCCGGCGGTGAGACCGGACACCCTTCTGGTTGCCTGGATCGTTGACGCCCCCGCTCAGAACGGCGGGAGATCGTCCCCATTGGCGACGCGCTTCATCGCCGGGCGTTCGGCCTGCGCTGTGACCTTTGCTCGCGAGGCCGGAGCCTCGCTCTGGGCCGATGCATCGCGCACGATGTGCAAGGGGATGCGGGCTTCGCGGAGCCGATCGGCGAGGTTCGCCTGGATGCCGCCGCCGCTGCACACCACGGCCTCGACCGGCTTGAAGGCGAGCATACGCGCATTGCGCTGATAGGGCGCCGAGGGTCCCCGCGACGTATCGGGCTTGCACAGGATCACCGGAACATTGTGGCGTGAGGCCCATGCTGCCGCGATCACGTCCGCGCCCTTGTTCTGCGCGGTCGTTGCCAGCGCCATCGAAGGCACCCGGGTGTGGATCGCATCGAGGTAGTCTTCAACGAGGGCAATGTCGGTGAACTGCTGCCCGCCCGAGAACACCACGACCGGACCCGATGGGGCGAACTGCTCGCGCCGCTGCGCCTTCTGTGCCGCGAGGTAATCGCGCGCTTCGATCATCGAGGCATTTGTCTTCGACGAGACCCGCGAGCCGCGCACCGGCGAGAACGGCCGGCCGGTTTCGACGAGGTAGATCCGGGCGGCATGGTCGCGCATACATTCCATCGCGTCGCGGCATTCGGCAAGGCTGCGAGCCTGCATGGTGAGGTCCTCAAGAGCAGTCGCATAGACCTCGCTCGGATCGTACTCGCGCAGCTTCTCCTGCAGCCGGTTTGCCATCGCATCCTCGCGGTCATCGAGGCGCTTCGCCACAACGTGGAAGCTGTTGGCGATCCCCCAGGCGACTTCGCTCGCGAAGTCTTCCATCCGGGTGTCGCGGAACAGGTCGAACACCGTTGCCAGCATCATCTCGATCGCTGCCTGCGCCACCTCGGGGTCGGGCATTTCGCTGCTACTCGGTTCGTGCTCGATCGAGAGCTTGGCAAACTCGGTCTGCTCCATGAACGCCCGGGCATAGTCGGGCGTGGCGACTTCACGCGCATAGTGTTCGGCAAGGTCGGCGAAGTTCGAGAAACGGTCCGTCATGATAACCTCCAAAGGGAATTGTCTCTCATCACGCTGATGAAAGATGCCCATCGGAGGGACGCCGGAGTCAGGCAATCAGGGACGGCAGCGCCTCCGCGCTGCCGCCGCGAAGAGCGGGCGCGGGGGGAGCCGATTTTTGCTCGCAAGGCGATCAGCCGCCGCAGGCCAAAATCGGGGGGCACCCGCGATCCTTGACGGCCGCCAATCTCCCAGGCGTCATGCTATGGCGATGCTGATTTCGCTCAGCCACCGAGATGAGAGAGAGATTACGGTTTTGCCCCCGAACCCCATTTGGGCGTTCGGGGTTAACCGCAAAACGCCATGTCCTCTGCGCCCCGTCTTTGCACACTCGATGAGGCAGAACTCAGGCTGTAAGTGGGGCGCCCTGGATGCGCCGTCATCGGCGCGGCCAGCACCAAAGACGGACCCCTTGCCGGAGACTGTCAGTCGGCCCGTGGCCCGGTGCACCGCACGGGCTCGGGACGGCGACGGAAGCGTAGGCGAGAGTGCCAGCGGCCCAATTAAGAGGAACTTCGCACCCGCAGGAGCGTAGCCCGCAAGGGCGCGCGGGACCGAGTGCGACAATCCCAACGGGGCCGCTCCTTCTCGTCGCGGTGCTGATGTGTTTCCCTGATGATCATCGTCATCATGGCCATCGAGAGGCCTTTCGTGAAGGCAGGATCTGTTAGAAGTATGTGCGTTAGTTTCTAACAACGGGAACGCTTGAATCATGTCCGACATGATCATGAAGCGCGTTTGCGCGAAAGGGCGAGGGTGGGTGTTCACGCCCACTTTCGCCATCACAACTTGCCTTTGATCAACTCCGCTCGCTCACGGGCAAGCAACTTCACCGGGGTGAAGGCCTCCGCCGACCATTTGTCCGTCGCAAATTCCGTGTCGAGGGCGGCGATGACAGCTTCGCACAGCTGTCCGATCCTGCTTCGCACATAGGGCGCACCAAGCCCGGCGTCGGTCGCGAACTTTTCCCAATGGCGCGGCTCGATCTCCTTGAGCACGGACTTGCCGCCAATCTTCATCGCCAGCTTGGGCGAGAGTTCAGGATAGAGCACCGTCGACAAGAGATCGTAGAGCGGCGCAAGCACGATTGCCTCGTCCTTGTGCAGCAAGCTGAAGTTCTTGGCGTGCGCGTCGGCGTTGCCGATGATGAGGTTGAAGATTGCGGCGTCGAGCAGACGCAGGATGTCGCGCGCCGGACGGGTTGCTGCCCGGCGTAGCAGCGCGAAACAATCGGGGAAGGTAGGGCCACCTTCGCTCGCATACTTGCGATGCGAGGGCACTCCGAGCGCCTGCGCGAAATCTTCCTGGTGGAGCCGCGTAAGTTCGCCCGATGTGGATGTGGCGCGGTCGTATCGGGCAATAAGCAGGAACGAACGTCCGCCGACGGTGCGCATTTCAACCGAAGCGGCATCGAGCCCAACTGCGCGCGCCAGCGACATGCAGAAAAACTCGTTCTCGGTTGTCCCGGGGAACCGCACTATCGGGGGTTTGAGGATATGGCTGGTCGGTTGACCGGGAGCAGGCAGGGCAATCTGGCCATCAACAACCAAAACGGGCAACTTGGACTGCGCGCCGGCGAGCGACAGCCGAAGGCCATCTTCGCCAGCGAGCATCGGGCGCAGTGGCAGGCGGTCAAGCAGCTGGAGGATTTCGGTGTCGTCGAGAATCCGGGGGGCACCGGCACTTGGCGCCACAGGCAGTTCGCCTTCAGGCAGAAGCGTCAATGCGCCTGCAACTTCCCCGCCCAAATGTTCGAGCATGCGGAAGTCGTTGCCGACAGACACGCCAAGTGCGCGGGCAATCGCCGTGCGCTGCCCTTCTTCCGGCAGAATGCCGCCGAAGAAGGGCAGGCATGAGCGGCGATTAAATGGCTCGGCCTGCTTGGGCAGCGAGAACGACAGCGGCGAGGCAGTCGCATCGACCAACCAGTCCGCATCATAAGCGAACTGGGTCTCACCGTGAGGGTCTAGATAGAGAGTGCCAGCCAAGCGGCCATTCCACCATACGGACAGGCGGTCGCTCATGGCTTGCTCGCTGGCGGCGTTATCGTGATCTGGCAACCCAGCGTCGAAACCACTCGCAGGACCTTGTCGAGCTGGAGAGTCGACTTACCGGCCTCGAGATCGACAATGAAGCGCACACCAACGCCGCTCACGGCAGCAAGTTCGGCTTGCCGCAGCTTTTGCGCCTTGCGTTCGCGACGCACGATAAGTCCGAGAGCTATGCTGTCCATTTTACCGAGCGGGAATATAGACTGCCTTTGCGCTCATTTCAACCCGAATATTCCTGATCGGGAATAATATGACCTTCGGTAGCCGATTGGAATCAAATATTCCCGTTCGAGCATATGGGGCCACGCCGCCTCAAATCTTGCCAAATTTTGCCAAAGGCATTATAAAGGTCGAATGTCGACCATGAACATCTCGCTCCCGGAAGGACTCAAGTCGTTCGTGGACCAGCAGGTTTCCACTCGCGGCTACGGCACCAGCAGCGAATACGTCCGGGAGTTGATCCGCAAGGATCAGGACATCCAGAAGCTTCGCTTGCTTCTGCTGGACGGAGCGAATTCTCCGTCGGGCGCCCCGGCGGATAAGGGCTACTTTGACGACCTGCGCGCCCGCGTAAAGCGCAGCGCCTCGTCGTGACATCCAAGCCGGTCGTGCCGCGCGCTGTGGCGCGTGCCGACATCGACAAGGCGATCGAACACTATCTCGCGGAGGCCGGACCGGAAGTGGCTCTCGGCTTCATCGACGCGCTCGAGCGGACCTACGCCGCGATCGGCGAGGTGCCCGGCATCGGTTCGCCGCGCTGGGCGCACGAACTCAACCTGCCGGGTCTGCGGTCATGGCGTATTCAAGGCTATCCTTGGCTGGTTTTCTATGTCGAGGCTGAAATCAGTATCGATGTCTGGCGCGTGCTTCATGCCAAACGTGATATCCCCGCGTGGATGGAGGGCGAGGACCCGGAGGCTTCGGTATGACCAGGCAGGATGACCACCTGATCGATGTCGACAGGAACGGCGAATTACAGCTGCCCCAGGCAGTCATCGCCCGGCACGGGTGGGGGCCGGGAACGCGCTTGTTGCTGGAGGAAATGCCGGATGGCTTGCACCTCAAAGCCGTTCCCGCTGGGTGCGACGGTGAAGCTCACTGATCAAACGCGAGACCCTGGCTTCATCCAGACCAGCTTTCCAATTGGACGATGACATGGAATTCAACGACCAGATGCGACGCTTCTTCGGGACCGATGATCTCGGAGCGGTTTCGCCAGAAGCGATGGCCAGCGGCATCGAGCGGATGCGAGTCGAATTCGGGCTCGAGACCGACAAGGGCCGCAAGTTCGCGATGTGGTCGTTGCTCTATATGCTGGGATCTGCGCCCGATCTCGACGTCGCCTTCAAGGACGAGCGTGACCGCGATGCGGCGCGCACGTTCATGGACCTGCTCGATCAGGCGAATGCCGCCGACGGGGGCTGACAGGACGGCGTGAAAGTCAGCTTTGAGGCCGGTTTACCCTACATTTGCCCGATTCCAGACTTTGCAGGGTAAATTCATCGCGGCCGGTCCAAGCAGGGTTTGGCATGGGCGCGCATGGCCGCGTTTCGATGTTACAAATCCTCTATCTCGATGCATTCTGATCAGAGGTTTTGTAACACCCCGCAGGAGGCTATCTCTGCGGCATTTCCCAAGTGTTCGCTTGATTACTTCCCAACGGGGAAGTGCGGTTTCGCCGCCTTATCCCACATTTCTGCTGTGACTGCGCAATGTGGGATAAAGCTCCTCAGCGCGTATGCATGCGGCGTGTCCTTTACGGATCGCTCATGAAGAAGTTGAACCGCCCCGGCTTTCCCGGAGGCATTTTCGTTTGAGTCATGCGACCATATCGAGGGTCTCAATGGCTGCATAGTAGTTGGCTTCGGCCTCGGCGGGCGGGATGTGCCCGATGGGTCCGAAGAGGCGATGGTGGTTGAACCAGTCCACCCAGCGCAGCGTTGCCATTTCCACGGCGGATACGCCCGACCATGATCGCTGCCGCCAGATGACCTCGGCCTTGTAGAGGCCGTTGATCGTCTCGGCCAAGGCGTTGTCATAACTGTCGCCGACGCTGCCGACCGATGGCACGAGGTTAGCCTCGGCGAGGCGCTGGGTGTAGTTCATGGCAAGATATTGAACGCCTCTGTCGCTATGGTGGATCAGGCCATCCTCGGCACTGGGCCTGCGGGCATGGATCGCCTGCTCCAGGGCATCCAGCACGAAGCCCGCCGTGGCGCTGGTACTGACCTTCCAGCCCACGATCCGGCGGGCGAAGGCATCGATCACGAACGCGACATAGACGAACCCAGCCCAGGTGTGCACGTACGTGAAGTCGACCACCCACAGCGCATTGGGCCGGCTGACGCGGAACTCGCGGTTGACCTTGTCCAGCGGGCATGGGGCCTTCGGGTTGCTGATGGTCGTCACCGTCGTCTTGCCTCGGCGCACGCCTGCCAGACCCGTGGCGCGCATCAGCCGCTCCACGGTGCACCGGGCCACCTTGGTTCCATCGCGGCGCATCTGGTGCCAGACCTTGCGGGCGCCATAGAGCCCAAAGCTGTTCTCGTGGACGCGCTTGATGGCATCCTTGATCTCGTCATCGCGCCGGGCACGGGCGGGACGTCTGCCGGGATCGGCAAGGCGGGCAGCGTGTTCGTGGTAGGAAGATGGGGCGACCGCCAGTTCGCGGCAGATCGGCTCGATACCCAGTTCTCCCCGGTGAGCGTCAATGAACGCCATCACCATTTGCCGTGGCGGTCGAGCTCCGCCTGCGCAAAATACGCCGAGGCTTTGCGCAGGATCTCGTTGGCCCGGCGAAGCTCTTTGACCTCGCGCTCCAAGGCCTTGACCCGATCCCGTTCACTGACGGCCTGCGCCGCTGGCCCCGCTCGTCGGCTCGCCTCCCCGCGGCACCAGCGGCGCAGCGTCTCGGTCGTACAGCCGACCTTCCCGGCAATCGACGTCAGTGCTGCCCACTCCGACGGATAATCTCCCCGGTGCTCCTCCACCATCCGCACCGCACGGTCGCGAAACTCAGGCGAAAACCTGTTCCTCATATTGCTCATCGTGGCTCCTTCTCACAGATAGGAGCCTCCGGGAAAGCCGGGGCGGTTCAAGTATATATATTCTCCCCAAGGAGATTAATTATGCCAAGCGGCGCAGCACGCCTCTACACGCCAAGCGAGGCCGCAGCGGTGAGCGACCTCGCCATCAAGGCGGTCAATAATGCGATCGACAAGCGGATCATCCAGGCTGCGAGGCCTGCGCGCGGTGGTCGTGCGAATGCGCGTGCGCTGACTGCTGACGACGTGCTGCGGGTCAAGCTCTGGTACAAGGTCGGTACAATCCTCTCGCAAGAGCGGAGACAGCGGCTGTTTGACGCAATCCGCGAGCGGCCAAAGGCCAAGACGGTGAAGGCAGACGAGTTGGTGATCGTCGATGTTGCGGAAGCGCGGCGGCAGATCGCGCAGGGCACGCGCGCGCTGGAAGACGCAGAGGCGCTCGTGAGCAGCGACAAGGCCGTCCTGAACGGCGAACCAGTCTTCAAGGGCACCCGTATCCCGGTCCGGCTTATTGCTGCCATGCTCGAGCAGGGCGCAGATCAGGCTGAAGTACTCGACGGTTATCCGAAGCTTGAACGACGGTATCTTGAGCTCGCACGGATCTGGTCCGCCGCACATCCGCGGCGAGGACGCCCAAGGTCGCTCGGCGAGCGCGGGCTGCAGCTGGAGTCGAGCCGGCGCGTAAGACTGAGGTCTGCGCCCCGAACTGCCTGAAAACAGCTCCACGCGTTACGGACTGGTATCTCACCCTCGTCGTAAGTGCGATTACCAATCTGATGAAGGTTGTGTGTCGCGTTCAGCGTGCCACTGATCGAAGTAAGTTCGCAGCTCAACCGGAATCCCGGCGGCAAACGCTGCGTCCATCGGATAGTGAGGCATTGCCGCCGCAACCAGATCGAGCAGGGCGAGACCTTGTTTGCGATCCTTGGGACGCTTTAGCGGGTTGCGCGTCGGTTTATGCGACATCCACAGTTTGTGCAGCGCAAACCACCGCGGGTCTGGCGCCACGATGCGCGCGGGCGAGCCGTCACGACATCCGATGACCTGATCGACTGGGCGGCCGAGCAGCAGCCATTCCTGTTCGGGAAGTGCCACCGGGCGGGGCTGGTCGGTCGGGCCAAGCGAGTGCGCCCGCGAGGGCGCAACGAGAAGTTCGACCTCGTAGGCCTTGGCGTTACGTGCCTGAAAGTCGCGCTCGCTGTTGACCGTGAAGGTGGAGTCGACCGCCTTGAGCATGTCCCAAACGGTGCGACCCGCCGCGTCATCCTCGGCGGCCACCCAGGCGAGGTCGAAATCCTCGGTCTCATCAGGTAACAAGACGAACCCATTGGCTTCGACCATGTAGGCCGCGATTGCATTGGTGCCGACGACCAGCAGGTGCGAGCCGAGAAGCTCGCGCCGGTCGCATTCCCTGAGGATGGGACCCGCGTCACTGGACAGCAGCGGCAGCCGCAAGGCGCGATACAGAGCGGCGCTCTCGGCAAGAGTCGTCCGCAGGCTGGCAGCGCGTTGCTTCAGTTCGGTCTTGCGTGCGTGATAGGCCTTGAACTCGGCTTCCCGTTCGTCGCTCCATGGGCCGAGGCTCTTGCCGTTGCCGCTGCGATCGGTGATGCGATAGAGGTAGTCCTGACCGCCCACCGTCTTCTTCCGCAGGTCATACGGGAGTTCGCGCCGCTCGCGCTCAACTTCGATCCAGCTTTCGTAGCGCTGGCGAAGATTGACGAGCAGACGAGCCTGCTCGTCGCTGAAAGGGCGGAACGTGGACATATGGCTTTATCCCACAAATATGCGTATCCGTCAAATTGTGGGATAAATTGATAATATATCTTATGTTAAATCAATGACTTATGTAAATGGGCGGCAATCCGGTCGCGTGAGGGACAGGAAATCACGCATCCGGCCACGATGACTGATCGCGCGGCAGGCGCTGATCGTCATCGACGACCTGCAAACGATGCGGCGGGTTTCGGCTCCACGACCAGAGCACGAGGTTGCGATCTTCTGGCGCAGCGCGCGATGCGAAACTCGGCACGATCGCGCCCGCGCAGCCTTCGGCAATCAGGCGATCGGCAAGATCCCAGCTCGGAACCGGCTTGCGGTCGGCGGCCAGTTGTTCCCAGGCGCAACCGAGCTGCGCGAGGGTTACCGATACGGCAGAACAAACGGCAGGATCGGTCAGATCGAGAATGGCGTCGACCTCGGTCCGGTAGCTGCAAATCGTGAGTGGCTGCGCCTTGAAGGCAAAGCCCTGTTGCGCTTCGAGCCAGGCGGTCTCGAGGCTGAGGGCCGCGTAGAAGCAGGGCGTTCCGATGCGGTTGAAGCGTCCACCGTGGATCCGCGCTCCTTCGCCAGACTCTGGATCATATGCCCAGGCAGGATGATGTGCGCGATAGACGAGCCCGTCGAAGCGGGTGAACGGTCCAGTGGACGATCGAGTCAAGCAAAGCCGCCCGCAGCAATCCGGCCAAGATAGGCGCGCACCCGTTCACCGTGTCCCTGGCGGACCAATTCCTCGGCCGTAGCATCGCCAAACGAAGGAATCGGCTGCGAACGGTACCATGCATAGGCGGCAAGCTCGCTGCCCGCCCAAGGAATGACGCGGTTGATGATCTCGCTCATTTCGCGCAGGCGCGACTGGGTAGCCTGGCTACCGCTACGAGCTGCCTTCGACACGGCGTCGCGCGACAGGCCTGCCGCAAGCGCGAGTTCGGACTTGGTGATATGGAGCGCAGCCGACAGCCTGTCGGCCGAGACGCCCTTATCGCCGGAGACCTCCATCAAAAATGCTGCGCTTGCCATGTGCCTCACCATATCGCTCAAGATGGGTCATTATGTGAGGCAGATGGGCTGATTTGTCAAGATGAGGCCTCACGCAGCGAACAGCTCGCCTTGGCAAGGTGCCATCGAATGCAGCGCCGGATGGACTTCAGCCGGTCTGCGCAGCAAGCGCAGGACAGCCGGCTTCACCACATAGACCGCATGGCGGCCGCCACCGCGGTTCTGGTGGTTGGTCGCATAACCCGCATAGTGCCGGCTCACGAGCCCGGCACGCACGAGATCGGAGATTGCGCGGCTGACATTGGCGCGGCCCACGGCCAAGACCTGTTCCTCGACCGCCGCGTCGAGGCGCGCCTCATCGATCAAGGGATTGCCAGTGAGCTCGTCCTTGAGCGAATCGGCAACACGCGCACGTAGCGCAGCGCGGCGTGCGGGCTGTTCGCTCATCGGCAAAAGCTGGGTGCACAGCCAGTCGCGCAAAAGGACGGGCTCTGCGATTTCCGACGTTCCGGCCCCAGGCATTTTGGCATTGGCGACGAAAGGTCCGGCCTGCCCTCGCCCATCGGCGATTTCACTCACGAGCTGGAGGATCAGGAAGGCGTAGCGCGGACGGCTCGAGATCTCGGCCAGGACCGCATAGATGCCTCCGACGCCTGATATCTGAGTCTGCTTATCCATCGAACAGTATTGAGCACAAAAGGTGAATCCTGTGAATCCACTTTCGTGTTGTCCGTGTCGATTGTCGCCGGTGACACTTCGCCCCACCCAGCGGGCAAAATACTGGCGCAGGCCTAGCTACCAATCTCAATTGCTCGCAAGATGATCATACCCGAATGTCTCTTGGGAGTCGCGCGTGACATTCCGCCTGTCCGGCAAAGTGTCATAAGGGGCACTATGTTCAGATGGCAGCATCGTCAGCATTCAGTCAATCAAAGGCTCCAGGCGGCCGCAAATTCATCCGGCGTCATGCCTTTGTATGGACTTTGGATGATGGCGTCAGGGCATCCCGATACCGCAACGTCATTGCCGTTTTCGACAAGCAGAATTCGTATAGCATCAACAAGGCCAACCAAAGCCTCATGCGGAAGATCGAAACCAACGAGCGATTTGCGAACCACTTCCTCAATTTGATTTGAGGTGATGTTTTCAGCCATCGCAATGCTTCCTTGAATCGGCAATACTTTCGCCCGCCGCTTTGGCGCGATGAGGCCAGTTGTACAACGTGATCCGCAAAAATGGCAAAAAAATGGGGCCTGCATTACTGTCGGCCCCATGAAAGTCTTGGGAGAGGATGCCTGAAAGGCACTCTTGATATGGCTCGCACCCGTTCATGCTGCAAGTGCGAAAAGAGCCGGGGCCGTTGAATTTTTCGCACCACTGCTTGTTCGAGACGCCCGATGGGAGGCGGCAGTGCCGCCTCCCCGGGTTCGGGTCAGAGGAAGAGGACTTCCTCGGAGACGATCTCGACCGCGTAGCGCTCGACGCCTTCCCGGTCGGTCCACTTCGAGTAGTGGAGGCGGCCTTGGACCTCGACCAGATCGCCCTTCTTCTTGTGCTTGGCGACCGAGGTGCCGAGGCCGTTGAAGGCGGTGATGCGGTGGAATTCGGGGATCGTCTCGGTGTAACCGGCCTCGTTCTTGACCGTCTTGCCGTCGACCAGCTTGGGCCGGTCGGTGACGAGGGTGAAGGAGGTGATCGCGGTCTCGCCGGCGTGGCGGGTTTCAGGGGCGGACGCGATGCGGCCGATCAGGATGACGAGGTTCTTCATGAGCTATCTCCGGTGTTGAATTCGGCGGAACCGCCCGCCGATGAACCAGACAGGCGGCGCCGATAGGCCCGGGCCCGCACCGAACGCAGTGAGGGAAACCCAAAAGCGAGGAGTGGTGCGGCAAGCCCTGCAAGGGCTTCACGGTCCGCTGCTTTTGGGTTGCGGCCAGGGACTGGCGCCGCAGGGTTCATCGGCAAACGGAGGGCGGTTTCGTCAATTCATGCCGGAAAGGCAGCAAGCTCTGAACCCGTCAGCCTTGGCCGCTGCTCAGCCCTGCTCAGGATCTGCCCCGCTGTGCGCGCACCAACCACACTTTCGCTGGCCGCCGAGCGGCCAAGCCGACGGCATTGTCAAAACGCGGCGCTCCGAACTCAGCCCTATCCGCCATCGCCGCCTCGGCCATTGGCACCGATGCCGCACAAGTCAGTGGTTCCCAGGACCGGGCAGCCACCCCCGCAGTGGACCTTCAACGCCAGGGTTTGGCGAGACCCTGCGAGATCAGATAGTCCCCGGCGTCCACGCCATTGACCGAGAGGGTCGCCAGTGTCCGCCCATAGGGATCGGTCCCGAGCCGCTCGATCATCACCCGGCCCCGCGACAGCAGCCGGATCAGCGCCACGCGCGAGGCTTCGCCCGCGGCAAAGTCGCTACCCAAGCCTAGGACCGGCGCCGGTCCTGGCACTTCGGGCTGTCCGGAAGTTCGGGTGCATCGATATTGGCGATCCGCACCCGCTCGCGGCCGCAACGGATCGTGTCCCCGTCGTGGACCGAGGGCGAAAGACAGAGGGCGGCGGCGGCGAGGACGACAGGCATGAGGCAGACCCTAGCCGCAGTGCGCCGCAGCGCCAATGCCCCCAACTTTCCCGTCACCCCCCTGGCCCCGATCGTTACCCGCAGGGCCGGCATCCCATGCCGGCTTGGCTAGGCTGGCGGCGGCGCGAAAGCGTCGCCGGCCGCCAGCCAAGTAGAGCGGGTCGCCCCCAGCCCGCGTGGGGCGCGGGCGCCGGGGTGCCCCTCCCCTTCGTGAACCTCGCCAACCAGCGCCAGGTCCGGTATATTCCCAACAAGCCGCGAAGCGCTGGACCCGCTGCCGCAGGCAGAACCGTGTCCTAGATCCAAGGAGCCGAGCCGATGGATGATCGAGGGGAAATGCCGAGCGCACTGCAGGTCGCGCGCGCAGTGTCGGTGGTGCTGGGCAGGAAGCTAGCCGATCAGGCCGCAGGCGAGATCGTGCTGACCCGCGAGGAAGCCGCGCTGTGTCTTGGGCTGGCCGACGGCGTTGTCGAGAACCTCGAGCAAAGCGGGGGCTGCCCCCCCCTGCCCCAGACCTAGCGGACGTTGAGCCCGAGTTCGCCAAGCAATTGCCCGGCCTGCTCGCGCGAGATCGTCGCGCCGCGGAACAACCCCGCGTCAACCAGGCGCAGCCCGCCAAGATCGGCGCCGCGCAGATCCGAGCCTTCGAAACGCGAGCCCGCCACCATCGCCTCGCGCAGGCTGCAGTCCTCGAATACCGTCATCCGGAAATCGCCCTTGCGCAGGTCGGCGCCGGAGAAGTCGACCCGGCGCAGGCTCTCCTTGCGGAACGAGAACGCGGGCAGTTTGGCGCTGACCAGCAGCACTTCCTCGAACTGGACATGCATCGCCCGCGCTTCGGAGAAGTCGGCACCAGTGAGCTTGGTGCCGATGAACTTGGCTGAGGTCAGCGTCGCGCGCCGCCAGACGGAATTGTTGAAGTCGCCGCCCGAGAACGCGGCCTCGCTGAGATTGGCGCCGACGAAGCTCACGAACGGAGCGCGGCAGCCCTGCCACACCGAGCTCTCAAGCTTGGTTCCGCTGCAATCGGCCTTGCGCAGATTGCAGCGTTCGAAGCGCCAGCCCGTGAGATCGAGCCCTGAGAGGTCGGCCTCCTCGAGATCGCAATCGGTCACGGTCTGCGGGGTGCCGCCCGTAAGCGGGGCAAGGTCGCTGCGCGTCAGCGTTCGCCCCGAAAGGCCGCGCGGAGAAAACAGGTCGTCGGTCATTCCGGATGGCCGATGGTGACCGGCGCCAACCCGCGACCCGCCAGTTGGCACAATGTTCCCGTTGTCAATTGGCGGGCAATGCGCATATAGGTGACGCAAGTGGACTGGGGGTTCCCGGTCGGCGTCATAGCCTCGGTGAGTTTCATCGGGGCTTTTCGCTTATTTGGGGCGGGAAAATCTTCAGCCCCCAGTTTTCATAGCCCGTCCCGACATTCTCGCGCCCGCCGTCGCAATAGAACTTGCGGATGAGCACCTCGAATGCGCGGTTCTCCTGGTCGGGCCGCAGCACACTCATGCCGATCGGCCGAGCGACGAGGTCCGCAAGCTGCAAGCCCGAAGAATTGGCCTTCTTGTCGGCGAACACGATTTCGAAGGGCAGCGGCGCGCCAAGCTTGTTCTCGCCGTCGCAGATCCGGCGGAATTCGAGCTCGAGGTCCTTGTCCTCCTTCTTCCCGCGGCATTCGAAGACGACATGGGTCTTCTTCGCATCCTGGTTCTTCTCGATCAGGAACTCGTAGAGTGTCTCGAGGCAGAACCCCAAGGCCAGGTGGTAGGGATTGTCACGTTCGGCAACCCGCCCACCGAGGTGGTGCTTGTCGATCACGCAGCTGATCAGGATGAAGTTGGACTTATCGATGATACCGCTGAGGCCATCGATGAACCCAAGTTTCTCAGCCTGGTTGGCGAACTTGAAGGGTCCGGTTTCCTTACGGATCTCGCGCTCGTGCAGGATCACGATGTCGTGGCCGAAATTGTTGAACTTGAACTTCTCTAGCGCGGGGACAACCTTTTCGCTGTAGTGCTTCTTGTAGAAGACGCAGAAGGCGAGGACGAACAGGGGGTAGTTGGGATCGACGGTCTGCATGCCGTGATCCCCGCTTTCGTCGACGTAGACGATGAAATTGCTGAAGCGGCCTGTCGGCGTCGTGGCGCTCTTGCGGTCTTCGACCACGGGATCGAGATCGAGGTCGAAAAGAGAGAATTGCTGTTCATTGGCCGTCATGCCCCGCTGATGCCAGCGCACCGGAGCCAAGCCAAGCTTTACAGAGCGATATGCACACCCCGCCGATCATCAATGCAGCCCTTGTCGGGCAAGACCATCGGCCATAGACTGACCTCCGCGTGCCCATCCGGGGCCGCGTCCAACCGAAGGAGAAGCGCGAGAGGTCGAACGGGCAGCGTCGATCGCGAGAAATTGGAGCAAGACCCCATGATCCAGCGATACCGTGTGCTCGGCCGCAGCGTGGCCGAAGGCGACGAACTTCAGCCGCTGTTGGCCAAAGCCTACGCGCAAAAGGCCCAGGTCCTGTGCGAATGCCGCAAGGGGACCGACCTGCCGCTCTACATTTCGCACAGGAATGACCGCTACGTGCTGGCGCGCTGGCCGGGCTCGGGCGCGCGCCATGCAACCGCCTGCGATCATTACGAGGTGCCCGACTACCTGACCGGTATGGGCCAGGTCCGCGGTGCGGCGATCATCGACGATGAAGCCAGCGGCGAGACCAGCCTCAAGCTCGGCTTCCCGCTCTCGCGCGGAAGCGCTCGGCTCGCCCCCGCAGCCCTGACCAACGACAAGCCCACGGTGAAATCGTCAGGCCAGAAGCTCTCGATGCGCGGGCTGCTCCATGTCCTGTGGGACCGGGCCGAGCTCACGCACTGGCATCCCAAGATGGCGAGCAAGCGCAGCTGGTTCGTGGTGCGGCGCGCGCTGCTCGAGGCAGCCGCGTCGTGCCGGGCAAAGCAGGAAGCCCTGCCCCACGTGCTGTTCGTGCCGGAAAGCTTCAGGCTCGAGGACAAGGAGGACATCCGCGCCCGCCGCCGCGCCGCGCTCGAGCGGGTCTACCGCTCGCGCGACGAGATGATGGTGGTGGTCGGCGAGATCAAGGAGATTGTCGCTTCCCATGGCGCGGAGCGGATTGTCCTGCGCCATGTCGGCGACATGCCGTTCGTAATGGACCAGGACATGGCGCGCCGGTTCCACAAGCGGTTCGCGGGCGAACTCGCGCTGTGGCAGGCGCAGCATGGCGGCAAGGGCGAGCAGGACCACCTGGTCATCGCGGGCTCGTTCGCCCGGCGGCGCGAAGGCACCTTCGACCTGATCGAGGTCGCGTTGATGCCGGTCACGCCCGAGTGGTTGCCTTACGAGACCAGCGACGAGCGCTACCTGCTCGCCAAGGCGATCGCAGAGAAGCGGCGGTTCGTGAAAGGCCTGCGCGTCAATCTCGATGTCGACACGCCGATCGCGAGCCTGGTGCTGAAGGACACCGGCGAGGAAGCCTGTGCGGTCCATATCCATGACCGCGACAACGAGGTGGCCGAGCCGCTCGAGGCGCTGCTGGCCGGGCAAGGCGTCGCGCACCGGTTCTGGAAGGAAGGCGAGCCGCTCCCGGCCCGCGTCTCGCGGGTCCGGCGAACGTGGGAAGCGCAGGCCGCCGCCTGAATCGGACTCAGTCCTCGGCGCGCGGCAGCGGCCGGGTCGGCAAGAGATCGATCCGGCGCGGGCCCGGGGCTGGGGCGCGCAGCGCTTCGAGCCGGGCGGGAACCTCATCGGCGTGCTGGGTGATCTCGATCCGCTGGAGCGAGACGATCGTCCAGACCGCGAGCTCGGGCCGCTCGGTGACGTGGACCGAATAGGCGATCGGCAGCTTTTCAGGGTAAAGCCAGAGCAGCAGGACAGGCAGCGCGGCAAGGTTCGGGCGGCCATCGATCGCCAGCAGCGTCATCACGCCGGTGTCGCGGTCATAGCGGCAGGTGATCCCGAGCGGCTCGGGATGGCCGACGAGCCCGAGAATGGTCGGCTTCGCATTTACACCGAACACTGCATCGAGTTCGCCCGGCGGCTGCGCGGCCGGATCGGTGGCGAGCTCGGCAAGGAACAGTTCGACCGCGGCAAAGCGCGCCGCTTCCTCGCGGGTGCAGGCAAGTTCAAGAGACACGATGTAGGACGGCATGGCTCGGGGGCTTTCGCTGGTGCGCGCGCCGCGCCCGGACGGATCACCCGCCGGGACAGACAGAAGAACGGCGCAAATGCGCGCAGGTGAAGGGATCAAAGAACGAGGTGGCGCTCGACGTGCGCGCGCTCGCGGGGCCGCTGGAGGTTGTAGACGGGAACGCCGTAAGCCCCGGCAATGCGCAGCGCCTGGCCAGTGCCGCCCGAGGCTTCGCCGTCAGCGGTCCAGCACAGCACGAATTCCGAAGGGCTATCGAGCGTTGGCCCGAGCACCTGGAAGGCGTTGCGGGTGTGGAGGTCCTGGACGAAGCGCGAGAGCCTGGCGAAGGCGGGATGGTGCGCGGCGGCGATCTCACGCGCCCTGCCCCACAGCTCCGTGCCCAGCGTTCCCACATGGAAGGTGCTCGCCGAGCCGCGCCAGCCCGGAACCGGCAGGAAGATCTGCGCCGCGCTGCCAGCGCCGCGTTCGAACGCGCTGTCGGCGCCGATCGCGTGGCCCGAGCGCAGGACGTAACCGCGCTTGAGCAGCGCAAAGGCGGCGCGGGTCATTAGCCCGAGCATTTCGGGCGGCGTCGCGCGCGCGCCGATGCCGGTGTAGGTGCGAAGCATGGTCGGTCTCCCCAAACGAACACCGGACCCAAGCCCCCTCCCCTCACCGATCCTCGGCGTCGCCGGGATACCAGTCCAGCACCGGTGGGTCGGGATGGGCCGCATCGAATGCAGCAATCGCTGCGTGGGTGATCCAGGTCGCGGGATCGCGCGGCGCGACATAGGCGCCGTAGAACCGGCCGTGGTTCTCGACGAACTGGGCGTGGACGTCGTCGGTCACGGCTTCGCTGACGAAGAAGCCGGCAGCGCAGCGCAGATGAACCGGTGGGAGCACGCCGAGCATCTCGTCGTGGAACGTTTCGCTCACGCGCGACAGCGGAAAGCGGGCGAGCGCGGCAGCGCGATCCGGGTCGGAAACGGCGATCATGATGGGTCGCCCCCGACAATCTCGAACGCGGGAATGGTGAGCTCAGCCCGCGCCATCTCGCGCTTGAGGTCGCGCAGCCGGGTGAAGCTCCTGATCCACGACGGGGGAAAGAGGACCCAATCGTCCTCGCTCGCCGTGTAGTCGCGCAAGGGTCCGTTGCCGTCGAACAGGACGATCTCGGGAAGGTAGGCACCGAGGCAGCCGCCCGACCAGCGGCGGAACGGCAGTCCATGCGTGACGCAGAAGGCGTCGATCTCAGGGATCTGCCCGCCGTTGAGCTCGGTGCCGTAGAGTTCGAACGGCTCGCCAGAGGCGACTGCGGCGGAATCGAACGGTTCTCCGTCCCAATCGGTGCGCAGGTCGTAGTCGGCCGCGTGGGCGGCGAAGACTTCAAGGTGTTCGCGCGGGCAAGCGCCGCCGATGGTGATGTGAACGGGAGCGCGGTCGCCCATGGGTCAGGTCCTTTCGCGGGTGTCGTTGATCCGACCCCGCTCAAGCCCCCCTCCCCTCGCGCTAAGCTCCGGCGGGCGGCCCAGCGCTCTGGGGTGCGCTCGACCTCAAGGTCGCTTGAGCATGTCTGGCACAGCGCAAAGGCCTCGGCCGGGGTGCCCGCCAGCCACTGCTCCCAGTCGTCCCGCGCCAGCACGACCGGCATGCGGTCATGGACATCAGCCATCTGCGCGCAGCCATCGACCATCACCATCGAATAGGCCTGGCCCCATTCCTCGGTGGGCCGCCAGATCCCGGCGACTGCGAAGACCTCTTCGCCCGCGAGCGAGTACCAGGTTCGGGTCATCGCACCCTTGGCGCCTTCGGCTTCGGCCCAGGCGCTGACCGGGATCAGGCAGCGGCGGCGCTCGAAACTCGCCCGCCAGAACGCGGTGCCGAGCTTGGCCTCGCGCGCGTTGTTGACCGGCTTGGGCTTCAGCATCTGTCCGCTCTTGCCCTTGAGCGCGAGCGGAAAACCCTTGGGGCTACCCGTGCCTCGCCTTCGGCGACCACCAGCCCGGGATACCCGGGATAGACCTCGGCGGCGAAGTTGGCGCCCTGCCCCGCCCACGCACCGAACAGATGGGCTATCTCCGCGGTTGCCTTGGTCATGCGGTACAGGTTGCACATGTCCCGATGCTCGGTTGGACGGTGGCCCGTGTCAATCGGCCGGCCGCGCCTCTTGCAAATATGTTCTCTCTATGTTCCATTGCCTGCATGGAACGAATCGATACGTCTGCTGTCGCGCATGCGATCCTTGACGCCCCGGGCTGGGCGCGGGTCGGGATCACCGCTCCGAGTTCATGCCTGCGCGAGGATGCCGCGCTCGAGCTGGCGCGGGTGATTGCAGATGCGGTTACCGCGCCTGCCGGCGAGATGCTCGAGGCGCAGACCTCGCTTCCGCTTTGACCCGAGCGAACCCGGGTCACCCTGCAGGCAAGTCGAGAATCGGCACCAGCTGAGGGTCCAGCGCAAATCCCAGACGGCGGGCAAGGTCAGCGGCGTGTTGGAAGTCGGCCGCTCTGACGTGCAGCGAACACGCGAGGTCGGCGAGGCTCTCGCCCGGGCGCGGCGCTGACAGGGCGTGGAGCTTGCCGCAGGTCTCGGTCACCGCGAACGGCCAGGTCATGGCGATCGCCACGACCTGTTCGGGCAGCACGATCAGGGTGTCTCCGGTCTTTATTGCCTCGTCGCACTGCGAGGCGTCATAGGCATTTCCGGTGCTCGCGAAGGCGTGGTGGCGCCGGGTCTCGAAGGCGAAACGTTCGCTGTCGGTCAGCATGATGATGTCTCCAATGATCCCCAGGCAAATGAAGAGGCGGAACGCCGGGCGGGGGGCAGGCCGGCGTTCCGCCTCAGGCCGCGCGGGGGGCTCATCCGCGGCCTTGCACGGGGACGGGGACCCGCGGTTGGGTCCCCGTCAGTGGAGTGGATGGTCGATCAGGCGTCGACGAGGGGCGGCAGCGCGCCTTCGTGTTCTGCGCCGTCCTTGGCCGACGCGCGGCCACGCTTGCCCGGAGGCGTTGCGGTGCTGTCGCCGAGGCCATCGTCGTGGCGGGCTCCGCCGGCCTGCTGGCCAGCGCGGTCGTTGCCGCTGCCATCGTCGGCACCGAACATGTCGCTCTCGCCGTATTCGGCCGAGCCGAGCTGGCTGCTGCGACGGCGCGGACGCTGCCAGGCCACCGCCATCGTGCCATCCTCGCGCGGGAAGGCGGCGATGTAGAGCGGCTGCGCCATCGACGGATCGTCAATCTTGCCCTGGTAGAAGCTCTCGCCGGTCGAGTTCGACGACAGTTCGAACAGGGCGCCGACGATCACCCAACGGCGCTGGTCGTTGAGCGCGACGATCTCGTACTTGGGCGCGCGCGGGTTGCTGGAGGTCACCGGACGGAGGCCGATGGTGCGGGTGATGGTGAGCGTTTCGACGGAGCCGATCAGCTGGCCATTGGCGTTCTTGCGGATTTCACCGATGTTCATGGACTGTCTCCTGGTAGGATCGATTGCGACCGAACCCCTTGTCCGGTCACTCTCTTCCCACCCCCCTTCCCTCCCGGCCGTCAGGCCGAAGCTGCGGGCACTGCCCGCAGGATCGCATCGGCACCTCACACTGCGACAGCTCGAACCTTGAAGGGTCGAGGTGCGATCAATCCAGTCAAAAAATTACGATTGGAATTGTTGGGGCCGCGTTTGCCGGTCAAATACCCCGCGATACTTTACTCACGCCGTTCGCGGTCATCGGGTGATATGAGCGGCGTAGACCGTCGTCCGTATTCAAACAATAAGTTGCAAAATGATGTCTGCAAGCGAACCCTCGTCGCCTTGAAAGCTCAGGATCATCGCGCGTAACATTGCTTCAGGATCGAGACGAGCAATGTCGATGTTGTGGCCAGCGCGCTCCGCGAGTACAATCATGAAGCTCAACTGAGTACGACCATTCCCTTCCCGAAATGCGTGGATGACGTTGAGGGTCGCCAAAAAAGTGGCCGCACGCTTTGCAAACGCTTCCGGCGGCAAGCCGTCGAGGTGCCGATCAGCAGCCAACTTTGCAAATAGGTCATCAAGCTGAGTTTCGATATATTCAGGATAGCAGAAGTGGCTATTGCCCTTTGATATGCGGACGGTGCGGACTTGGCCCGCCCAATGATAGATATCCTGAAAAAAATGGCGATGAATCGCACAATAGTGCGCACGATCTAGCGCCCCGTGTGGCAGGGGCTCGTCAGCTCGGGCAATAGTTAACTCGAGCTCCAACTGTTCGAGAACGACCGCATCGCGAATGTCAAAAACATTGCGCAACACCGTCGTTCCCGGATAGCAGTAGGGATCCTCCTCAGCAGCGTACACGAAGGGATTAACGCTTCAGATATTTGGCGATAATCCGCTTACGCCGTTCGGCCGGGGTGACGCCGCGACGATCGTCGCGCTCGAATTCCGCGCGAGCGGTGAAGCTCAGCTGCAAGCCTTCGACCGCGCTAATACGTTCAAACCGTGTGCGCCCGATGGGTTGGACACCCGGCTTTTCACTTTCATCGCTCATAGCGTGAACTCCAAATCAAACACGAAACTTCTGCCGGAATACGCTTAGCGCGTCCTGCGAAAACTGATTGCAAACGACCCCATCTCTACGCATCGCGTCGCGCGCCGCTGTTAAATGGGGGTGACGCTCGATCAGTTCGTCGAGTACCGCGTCGACCGGGTTTTGCTGCTTCGCGGTCGGTCGTGGCTTCGTTTGGCCTTTCTCCTTGGTCATGGTGGGCTCCGTGGTCCTGCGGGGTGAAATTGTAGTTGTCGAAAAAATGCTGGTTTAATTCCGGACGGAAATAATGTTTGCGTTCGATCCAAATGAAGCCGTCGCCCTTTGAAATGACAGCGACGTCCACTGGACCACCAACCGTTTCCGTCGTCAGCGACATGCGTTTCTGGAACCAGTTCAGACTCACCAAACGCGCTGCAGCGTGACCGAGTTCATCCTTCGGCATATTGGCAATTGCTTCGTGGATGGGTCCCAAGTGCTTGTCTTGGCGTTGCTCGTCCAGCTTTGCGAGCAAGCTTTTGATAGCTTTCTTGCTCTCGGGCAAGAACTGCTTCTTCCATTTCTTGCGTTGGGTCTCCGTAAGATCGGAAATCGCATCGACGATTGCATCAGGAAGGTTGATCACAAGATCAGCCACTTCCTTCGTCATCCTCAGCTCAAAACTTGGATTCATGCCGTGCATAAAGGTATTGACCATATCGGCGTCAGCGAAAGGAACGACCACCGACGGCGTTTCCCAATTCACTTTGCGGACGGATCGGCAGCAATATTTGAGCTGCCCTTCATACACCTCGCCGATCTCGATCGATTGCATCACCGGAAAATGCTCGTCGTCTCCAAAGCCAGCGACGACGATGCCGCTAAGCGACGAGGCTAGAATGCGCTCTTTCGCGACTATTAGCTTCGCCAATTCGTAAAGCGCGTGAGTAGTCTCGCCGTCGACGCGAAAAGGACCAAACGCTGACGCTATTCTGCTATGAATTTCACCTGAAAAGCGACCGGCCAGACGGCCGCCGACGCCGGCAGCGAGACAGCTCGCCTCCGGTTCGCTTTGCCAGCGATGGCATTCCTTATTGATGATGTCGCGTGCGATCTCGCTGGGTTGGGGGGGCGGGTCTGCCCCTTCCACTACGCGTTCGTATATGGCGTCTTCGATCCTGTCGGCGAGCGAGCTGAACAGGGCTTCAATCGAGCGAAGATAGAACCGGTCCTGCAGATCAGCCGGAAATAGCCTTTCA